>CAUZHN010000099.1:0-8006 GCA_963579625.1 Gemmatimonadales bacterium UBA6960 | reverse complement strand
GTAAAGCACCAAGTGTATCGACTCGATTCCAATCTCAATGTCACTGGAAAACCTTTCCCGATCACCCGTACTAGCGAACCGTACGGCGAACCTGCAGACCATAGGATTGCACTTGTAAACGACGAGATCATCGTCGTGTATCAAACCTTAAATTACGCAGACGATAGGCGATCTAGACAAGGGCCCTCCGAGGACTCGGCCATTGATCAGTCTCTACTCCTCGCACGGTTTACGTTGGACGGCGACGAACTCTTTCGAGCGCCAATCGTCGACCGAACGTCTGAGTTTTGGGTGGACAACTTCCCAGATCACTGCCTGCTATGGTCGCAGGGTCGCCTGCTCGTCAGTTCTGGAAGCAAGTCATGGTCGGTACATATCAGAGAGGTGAGTCTGAATGGTGTTGTTCTCGAAGATCACATTTTCCCGGTCGGTGACAACGGTATTTCTGGCACAATCGGCAACAGTATGCATCACCACCAAAATGGGGTCAGGATCTTGTCAAGCAACTCACCGGCGGGGAATGGAGCCTTAACATTGACAGAAGTCTTCGCTGATTTCACATTTTCTCGGTTGGCAGAATTTGGAGGCGACGATGGCTTGGAGCGTCACTTTCCTACGGACAGTGTGACAATCGGCGATTACACACTGGTCACCTATATCGGGCGTCCTGTCGCGGAGGGAATGAACATGAGACACAACCCGTATCATCCGCGTTTGATGGTCTTCGATGCGGTTTATAAGGTTGTTCAGGATATTCAGTTGGCCGAACATGGCTTCGCCCACGTTCACCCAACTATGACGATTCTAAACGACCAACTCTCTGTTGCTTGGAGCCAACCGAGTGACAGAAGCGTCGATGATAGCGCGCCCCAAGTTCAGATTGAACGGTTTTCTATCAGCTGGACACAGAGTCATCTTCCAGAGACCCGGATACAGAGTCCTCTTCCAGAGACCCGGATACAGAGTCCTCTCCCAGAGACCCGGATACAGAGTCCTCTCCCAGAGACAAGAATGCCTCCAGATCTGTGCGGAGAAAACCCTTGGTACAAGGGGGCAGGCGGAGCAATTCCATGGGACTTAGACTTCCGTCCAGACGAGGGAATTCGGGTAGATGGTTCGGCTAATCCTCATCCAGGCGCAGATAGCCAGACAGGAGACATCTGGCTCTACACTCAGCTTCAGGGAACAACTTTCCTTTCAACATCCCAAGACGGACTCGTCTTTTCAGACCCGCAAGAAACGCCAGGACCTGGCGTGAACATTAACGACCCACGTTCCATTCAGTTGCCTGACGGACGCTGGAGGGTTTACCGGTACGACCGTCGCCGTGGTGGTTTTGTGAGTTCCACATCGATAGACGGTGTTCGGTACCAACAGGATGCAGGACTCCGGTACAAACTTCAGGAGATTGATGAGGGCTGGGTGGGGGTCTATACTACTTTTGCCAACGATCAGGACGAGGTCCTACTTATCTATTTGGGTGCCTTCCCTGGGACCGCGAGATTAGCTCTTTCGACCGATGGTGGGGAGACATTTTCTTTCATCCGTCGGAACTTGTTGGAGGACGAGGAATATAAGAGCTGCCACTGGATTCACTGGGATCCGAGGGCACTGGTCCTATCTGACGGTCGAATCAGATTGTTCACCATGGTGCAGGGTCCCCAACCGCCGCATCCTGGATACAGAGCTGTGGGAGAAGTGTTCTCTTGGACGAGCCTGGACGGAGGTCACAGTTGGAACATGGATCCGGTCGTTTCTCTCACGCCAGAAGATTTTCTTCCTTTTGGACTCTACGTATGGAGTCTTAATGATCCGTGGGTGGTAGAGTTGCCTGATGGGAGGTATCGAATGTATGTCGCTGCCGTCTTGTCTGATGACGCTGAAGGCACGAACCAGCGGGTGGGAATCCTGAGCGCTACGACACCCTCTTGAGCCGTAGTGACTCATCAGGGTTGACATCCTAGGAACGAATGAGCGTACAAGCACCCAATTTAGGGGAGGTCAATTCGGTTTCTTCCTGATAACCGGATTCCCGTTTTCCTCAAAGACGGGTATCCAATCACGTGCGCGGGCACTAGCGGGTCTGGTTTAGGGGTCGGACAGCGGCACCCTTGTTGACTAGGGGTTCACAGTAACCGTAGCCTGGTTGCCCCTGTCGTCAGTGTAGTTCAGCTCAGCCAAAACAACTTTTGCACTGCCAACACAGGGAACCGGTTTACCGAAAAGAAAACAGGTAACCGACACCGACGAACTCACAGTGATCTGTATTTGAGCCCCAGCCTCGATACGATTTGTACTAAATATGTTGACGAAGGTTGCAGCACCATACTCGTCGTCCAGTGTATCGCCCGCTTGAATCTAGCGCCGTCTTGCCTCACCATAGATCCAAACATTCTCTGAGAATAGAGAGAAACTCGACAGCACCTTCACAGGTACTTCGACGCGCACGAAGCACCCGGGACATCACCGGATTGCGCCAAGGTGCCTGACAGAAGGCGGAATGAACGATGACCCAACCGCCCGGAGGCGGCGGGCCCGTCCCGGTACATGGATGGCGAACCAGTCGATAAAGCGGACATGAGGGCACTTCCAACGGTTGCTGTTGTCGTCCTGCTCGTCATCAGCGCGCTTGCCGGCTGCGGTGGGGGGGGATCATCGAGCCAGACGGCCCCCTCGCCGACGCCCACCGACCCGGGTGGCACCCCGACCGTCCCGCCCCCCGCCGTGGCCGTTAGATGGCAATTCGATGGCTCGAACTGGACCGCTACCGGCACACCTCCGGCGTGCCCGACGCCGCTGACGTTCACCACGCCGGTCGATCTCTCCCGGGTCACGTCGATCCTCTACCCTGGGCAGTTGCGGGGCGGCTACTACAAACCGCACGGAGGCTTCCGCCTCGACGGGCCGGATGAAACCGGCGTCGTCAACATCGTCGCGCCTATGGACGCGACGATCACGCGCGCGTCGCAATACCTCAGCGGCGGAGAATTGCAGTTCCTGTTCGATTTCGTCAACGACTGCGGGATCATGTATCGCTTCGATCATCTGTCGGGGCTGTCAGCACAGCTGCAAAGCGTAGCGAGCATCCTGCCGCCGGCAACCGAAGGTGATTCGCGAACTACCGAAGCCCCGCCCGGACTGACCGTGACGGCCGGCGAGATTGTCGGCACGAGCGTCGGCTTCCCCGTGGTCGGCAACTTCTCCTTTGACTGGGGCGTTTACGACCTGCGGCAGCGCAACACGGCGAGCCAGGAGGACGCCTGGCGGGCCGCCCACCCGGGTGAGTTCGCGGCGTGGGCTATCTGCTGGTTTGACAACCTCCCACCCGGGGATGCGGCGACGGTCTGGAGCCTGCCGGCCGCGGACTCCGTATCAGGTTCGATGAGCGACTACTGCTTCTAGTGGCAGTAGCGACAGACGAAGTTGTCCCGGCGATAGACGCGGAGCTGCGGAAGGTCTGCTGGACGAACTAGCCGGACATCCAGACTGGGCGGTGGCGTGGAGAGAGAAATGGAGCTCTGGTACAAATTTGGTATCCCCGAGGGGAGCTTCACCCCTAGTATCAGCAATTGGTGGCAAGCTGCGGCTGGTGGCTTGACTACGATGGACAAGCACTGTAATCCCTGATCGGCATTGAAATCCGCGCTCATCGTCTTGTCGCCGGTGAGATTGCGATAAAAGAGCACTCTTCCATTCGGGCCCGTCCGACCTACAGCCGGTGGCGGCGTTTCTCCGCCAAATACAGGACCGCACCCCGGCGAAGGCAATAATCCTCAACCACCACGACGTGAAGCCTCCGCGCGCCGGGGGCAGCGACCGAGGGCGATCGCACAACGCATCCGGTGATTTTTGTTAGACTTTTTCCCCTATGGAACGTCTGGCCGAAGCCTTTTCGTGGCGGAGCCTCGTCCTGCTCTTCTCCGCGGCGGGTGTTTCCACGCTCTTGCTTTCGACCGCGCCTTCCTACCGGATCCCTCTCGGCATGAGCGCGGGAAAACACTTCTCTCACGGTTGGGGTAATCGGGGAGTTGACGGGGATACGATCTACCGCGAGCCGGAAGAGAGAGCGCTCGTACACCTTCACGGTCTCGACCGGCAACGGGCCTACCGTGTGGCGATACGGTGGCGCGCCCATCGTGAGGCCCGGACCGCTTCGACACTACGCATCGCGACGAACGGAAGGGAGCCCGTGACGTTTCGCGCGGGAACCTCGTTTCGATCCGATCACTTCGAAGTACCGCCGGCGCCAGAGAACTGCCTCCTCTTGTGGCTCGCACCAACGGCTGAGAAGAACATCGCCGTCGAGGGAATCTCCGTGGAGCCCCTCGCACGCACAGGCCGAATCTCGCTGCCGCTCCTCGCGGTTTTGATTCTCGTCCCCGGAGCGCTGCTCCGCCTCGGGGGTGACAGGCGGACGTGGCTCGCTTGTGCGGGGTTTCTCGTCCTCGCCTATGTGGGCTTCGTGAGCTCACGCCCCTTCGACGCGCAATACGCGATCGTCTTTCATTCGGGGACGCTCACTGCGTTTCACGCGGTGTGCCTGGGATCACTGTATCTGGGACTGACTCCCTGGCTCTCTTCACGTCGTCGGCTGCCCGTAGCGATGTCGGCCGGCGTCCTGCTCGCCACCGGGGTCGTCTTGCTTTACGGCCATACCCTCGCGTTCGGGTTCGTCTCGGACGACTTTGCCTTCGTGCTCCAGCCGAATTGGAGCCGCGTCGCGTCGAGCCTCACTGGAAGCTGGCTCGAGACCAACTTTCTCGCCGACTACTATCGACCGATGGTCGTCTTTACCTACACTCTCGATTCCGTGCTCTATGGTCCCTGGTCCGGTGGTTATCACCTGACAAATCTGCTGCTCCTCGCGGGGTGCGGTTTTCTCGTCTTCCGCTTGATGCAGCGTTTCGTAGACGACCCACGTTTGTGCCTTCTTGCCGCGCTCTTTTTTCTTCTTCATCCGTTCAACGTCCTGGCCGGAAGCTGGGTTGCGCACCGAACGGACACGCTGGCAACGCTGTTCTATCTCGGGGCGCTCGTTCTCTGGCCGAATAGGATCCTTGCCGTGAGCCTCGTGGCCGCTCTGGCCTTCATGTCCAAGGAGATTACTGTAACGCTTCCCGCGGCTCTTCTACTCCTGGATACCGTTCTCCTGAGGCGCCTCGACTGGAGCGCGAGAAGTGTGGGGAAGCTTCGCCCATACGTGCCCATCTCGATCCTCTGGGTCGCGTACCTTCTTCTGCTCTTATGGCGCATTCCGAGCTTCGGCGAAAGAGCTGCGCGGCTCGCGTCCCGCACCCCCGACGTCTCCGAAGGCGCCTCTTCCCTGAACTGGTTCCGCTGGGGGGTGGACACGGAGCTGCACACGCTCCTGACGCCCCTCGCCAGGGTTTTCGAGAGCCCCGAGCTCAAATTCGCCGTGCTGGTCGCGGCCGTCGCCCTAGCCATGGGCCTGAACGCGCTGGTGTCACGGCTGCGGTGGCTAGAGGCGCTCTCTTTCGAGAGACGCAGCCTGTCTCGAAGACTGGTCGTCGCTTCTCTCCTCTGGACGATGCTCACCGTCGCGCCGATTCACGGCGTCACCGGCTACAACCTTTACCGGATGGGGGTTCTCTTATCGGTAGGGGCAAGCCTCCTGGCGCTCGGGGTTCTCATTCAACTTTTCGGAGCCCCGGGCGCGCGTGGCCTCCGTGTTGTGGCCATCAGCGCAACCATCGGCTGGCTGAGTCTTCTCGTGAATCAGAGCATGGTTGGCAGCTTCGAGGTGTACCCGTACACGGAGACAATGGTCCGGGCGAACGGCTGGGAGTACCGTTCTTGGTCGCCTTACTTGCCCGAGGCCCCTTCGAAAGCGCTCTGGCTCCAGGCGAGCGGGCGCATCGATCACAGCTGGCCCATTTACCGGAGAGAGCCCCCTTCCTCGTACTAGTGGACTGTAACAACTGAACGTTTAGTGGTTTTAATGCGTCCCACCGAACCGTAGGAACCGTAGGCGTCCATGACGTCAGGGTTTCCCGAAGTTATGGACGAACCTTACCGCTGTGACTTCAAGGGAGTGGGGGTATTCCGGCTCGTGCTCATAGCGTTAGCGATGGTCCCTACTCGCCCGAAGCCCGCTGGCGGGCGCAAGGGGTCGAGCAGGCGCATGGACACCGCTAGCGATCTACCACTGGGGAGTTATTGGGAACGCGCCGAAGTCCACGACGAGGGCGCGGATGGTCCAGACGTTCCACACCAGGATCGCCGCAAACAAGACAGCCAAGAGACGGGTCCGCCCCGCCTTGGCGCTCGCCCACGCGACCGGCGCGAGATGCAGGGGAAGCAGAAGAGGCATGAGGTGTTTGGTCATTCTCCAGTCTACTAAGCTGAAGACGATGGCGGTCAAGGCCGACCAGATCAGCCAGAGGCCAATGGAGCGGCCAGACGCTCGCCCAAGCTTCCCACGAGCGCCCAGAATCATAGCGATGATGCCCAGCGGCAGCAGAGCGTATCCGGTATGCCGCCAAAATTCGACCCATAGTCCGAACGCACTGGGGTATCCTCCGTATCCGAGGGGATTGTTGTGGGTGAGCCGGTCGGCGAGATGGGTTCGGACGTGATCGAGCCAGAACGCCTCGAAATTCACGACCAGACCGTGTGCCCAGAACGCGGCGTAGCCCACGGTGAAACCGACCATCACCGGATTGAAGACGATCCGATACAGACTTTCCCGGTGCAGCGGCCTGGCTGCGCGCACCACCTCCCAGATGACGACAGCTGCCGGTAGCAGAACCAATTTGTGGTTGGCCAACGCTGCAAAAAATCCGGCTGCCAAACAGGTCGCGAACGAGACGCCCCGACGGCGCCCTGACCATCCATCCCATGTCAGCAGGATCATCAATAAGCTCAGGTTTGAGACCGCGAAATACCCGCCGTAGCTCGATCGGACGAAGACCTCGGGGCTCGTGGCGTAGGACAGCCCGACGAGTAGGGCGAGCCAGACGGGCACGACTCCATAGGCCCAGACCCCGAGTAGGGCCACAGTGATTGCCGCGAGAAACACCGTGGGAGCTCGCGTGGCGAGCCGGTGCGGTCCGATCTCGTAGTGCCGATAGATTTGATTCAGCTCGAGCAACTCTACCGGGATCCGCTCTCTTCCGTCCTCGAACGGCGGCGGGACGAGCACGTAGTCCGAACCCTCCACCCGGGCGATTTCATGCCCTCCCAGACTCGCCGGGGCGGTAAAGGGCTCACCTCGATGAGCCGCTAGGGCCCGCTGCGAGGCGGCATCGTAATAGGCCAGGTGCTCGAGTTGATTGAAATAGAGGAAGGCTCCGCCAACATAGTAGTGAAGCAGAGGGGGATGGGCAAAGTAGTAAAACGTTCCCCGATCCGTCAGCAAGAGTGGTTCCAACCGCGTCAGCAGGCCAAAACCCGTTCCTTGAACCTCCAGATCATGGTCGGTTTGCGGAGGCACGACGACCGTGGCCCCGAAGTAGTACAGAAGGTAGGCGACCAGAAACAGGGAACCTGAAACCCAACACCTGCCTGCGTCGAGCAACTTTTCTCGGGCGGTGGGCCTCGCCGAAAGCACATAGACGAGAAGTCCGATATTGGTTAGGAACCAAGTTGCATTCCAGGCCCCGACGCTCGTCAGCGGCACCGATAAAAAGTAGAAACCGGTCACGATGGCGACAAAGATCCCGAAAGAACAGCAGAGGCTCCACACCAGGACCGCCAGAGGCTTACCAGGCCCGAAAATTGCCCCCGCAATAGGCAGGCCGGGAGCGAGAAACAGGACACAATTGACGGCGACAGAGCGGAGGAGTGGAATCTCGATGACCGTGAAACCCGGGTGAAACAGAACAAAGGGAAGGTTGAGCCCCACAGCAAAGACAAGCAAAGCTCCGGGAGCCAGTCGGATTCCGTCCGACAGAGGCTCACCGTCGGGCCCCCGGTCGACGACGAATCGGCGGCGGGTTTTCCCACCCGACCACAGCACGAGACACAGCACACCCAGCCACCACGCC
>CAUZHN010000098.1:0-8211 GCA_963579625.1 Gemmatimonadales bacterium UBA6960 | reverse complement strand
GAACGACACATGTCCTCGTCCGCAGCCCTGATCAGTTCCTTACTCGAATCAGTCTCTTCATAGAAGGCCCCGACACCCGCACTCAAAGTGATTCCAGCGGACCCCCCGAAAGGATGGTACGCCACCCCCTCCGGCACGAGACCAGCACACTGTCGCGCCCCTTCCCGTAAAGTGTCAGACAGGACGACCAAGAACTCATCGCCACTAGATCTGGCCACCAGATTCATCGAACGTCGCGCGCTCGACAGAACGTCGCTAACGGCATTCAAAACCTCATCGCTTGCAAAATTTCCAAAAGTGTCGTTATGCCACTTGAAATTACCCAGATCGAAAAGCACAATGGACAGCCTCTGTGAGAGGTGAGCGACCGCCAATTCCTGGTTCCCGTACAACTCCATTTATCTTCAGTTCGGGAGCCCGATCAACGGGTCCGTAAGGGACAGAGCTTGTAAGCTCACATGGAGAAGGGCATTCTGGAACTCGATAGAGGAGTGGCCAGACAGCTGCTCCCTGAGGTGCATATCCTCGTCCCCAAACGCCCGGTCCTATTCGACGCACGTTCCGCTATTGGCATCCGTCCCTTGCTACCACCCCTTGCCCCAATTGGCACCTATTTGATCGCTGCCTGAAAACTACTAGGTCCATGTCGCGCCAGCGTACATCTGCAAGTCACCTCAGTCTCCCTCTTGTCGCTCAGCCTCCCCCTCCTGGCTGGCCATCCGATCAATATAATTGCTAATCTCAAAGCCAAGTGCCTTGACTAGGCCCGCCTCCTGCTGGTCAGGCGCTGCCCTGGAAAAAAGAGTTCTGAACGTCCGCATCACACTTTCGGCAGCCCGCGCCTTGAAGAACTCGATCCTTGCCAGACCGCCCTCAAGGGCCAGCAGCATAACCTCCATTTCCTCGCGAGTGGCTAGCCCGGTCGACCGTTTACCCTGAGGAAGGGGCTCAGCATCCCCTTCCACTGCTAAGAAGATCTCGTAGGCAACCAAGAGACAAGCCTGAGCAAGATTCATGCTCGAGTAGTCATTATTTGTCGGAATCACGACTACCCCATCGCAGCGATCCAATCCATCGTTCGACAGGCCACGGTCCTCCCTCCCGAACACCACGGCGACCGGGCCCTCCTCCGCCTGCCTGACCAGCATCCGAGCCGATTCACGGGGCCGACAATAGTTCCGGTGGGCCGTCCTCGCTCTAGCCGTCGTTCCAAGAACATAGACACAGTCAGCGACGGCTTCTTCAAGCGTGCCAAAGATCTCCACCGATGCAATGACATCCTCCGACCGGTGAGCAATACCCTCGATTCTCCACGGATCAAACTCCTCAGGCCGTACCAACCGCAGCCGTGTCAGCCCCATGTTCTTCATAGCTCTCACCACACCTGCGATGTTCACGAGGTTCCGCGGGTGATCGAGAACGATCGTCACATTTTTCAAGATATCGGAGCGCATGGTCCAAAACTCAATCAGGCTGACGAAGTCCGCGTCCCCAAAGTCCCGCCACCGCGCCGATTGCTGCTGCAACGAAATACGGCGAGGAGCTTCCGAAGGTGTCCCACATAACTCCCGAAACGAACGGCCCCACGATACGACCGAGCGCCCCCACGCTCTGGCCGACCCCAAGCGCGCCTCCCTGGAGTTCCTCTGGCGCAGAGCGGGAAAGCAGGCTGACTAGCGTTGGAAGAGTCCCCCCGAAACCCACGGCCAAGAGGGCGAGCCCCCCGAGAAGCATCGGTACTGATGAAGAGGCTCCGATAATGACGAACCCCACAACGAAAGGGACAGCTGAGGCACGAATGAGGCTCACCTCACCTATGCGAGCTACCAGAAGCCGCACGACCCCGCCCTGCATCACAGCGGCAATCACTCCGATGAAAGCAAAGAGCCATCCCACATCTCGCTCATTCAACCCGAACCTCCCTGACGCGAACAACGGAAAGATCGGGTGCATGACCGAAAAAGCTGTGGTGAAGATGAAAGAGAGGACAAGAACCCGTACGAACTGGGGATTCCGTAAGATCACCTGTAGCTCTGCTCGTCGCGACCGGGGGATGCCTCCTCCGATCACGAGCCCGATCCCAGGCTGGACCGCTTTTATCCGATTCTCCCCTATCTTCGCTCGCTCGCTTCTGCTAAGGGACTCCGGCAAGAAGACAATTGCGAGTAGTGCATTCCCGGCACACAGACCCGCAGCCGCAAGCCCTGGCAGTTCCGAGGCCACCGGTGCGAGGACCCCGCCGATGGCCGGCCCAAAGATGAACCCCAGTCCAAACGCAGCTCCGATCAGACCCATGTTGGCAGCCCGGCTTTCACGGGGAGTGATGTCAGCGATATAGGCTTGAGCCACCGGAATATTCGCCCCACCGATCCCAGCCATGATGCGGGAAAGCAGCAAGACAAACAGCGAAGCAGCGTAGGCGAACACCAAATAGGACGCGGCGGATCCGAGCAAACCGATGATTAGGATAGGCCTACGGCCGAACCGATCCGACAAGCGACCCCAAACAGGAGCCAAGAGGAGTTGAGCAGCAGAATAGGAAAGAACAAGAATCCCTATCTGAGTACCCGACGCTCCAAATCTATCTGCATATAGGGGCAAAAGAGGCAAGACGATCCCAAACCCCACAAGGTCCACAAAGACTGTGAGGAAGAGGATGGAGAGCCGAACCCACCGTGGACTAGCGGAAACCTCAGCTCCTCCCGTCCTCGTGCTCCGACTCGGAATCGTCACCCCCACTCAAACGATTTGGATCCTTCACATCGGATTTAAAGTTCCGGATGCCCTCTCCCAGCCCCTTTGCAATCTGCGGGATACGCTTCGCACCGAAGAGGAGAAGAAGCAGGAAGAAGATGACGATGACTTCAACCACGCCGAGACCACCAAACATGGCCATTACTCCGAGTCTAGAGGGAGAACACATGCTCCATCACTGCCTTGCTGCCCGGTTCGGCTGCGAATGGCAGAAGAAGAAGGAATCTCTTCAAGGAGTCGGTGCAAATCCAGGCGTCGCCCTTAATGTGCGTACTCCGGGTTGACGCTGCTAAGAGGAAAATATCTATTGGCGGGGCATCCACCACCCGTCTACTCACCGGAGACATGAATGTCCGAGATTCCCCAAGGCCTATACTACACCAAAGAACACGAATACCTGAAGCCAACGGAAGAGCGGAACGTGTTCCTCGTCGGGATCACCGACTATGCACAGGACGAACTGGGAGACATCGTCTTCTTGGAGCTCCCTGAGATCGGCGACCGGTTCGAGAAGTTGGACGTTTTCGGGACGATCGAGGCCGTGAAAGCCGTAAGTGACCTATACAGCCCAGTGGGAGGTGAGATCACTGCCGTGAATTCAATTCTCGACCAGGACCCGGCTTTGGTCAACACCGATCCCTATGGGGACGGCTGGATGGTCTGTATGAAGGTGGACGACCCAGATTCTCTGAACGATTTGCTTGATCAGGAAGCTTACCACCTCCTAGTGGAATAAATGCCCTTTTCTGATCGACATTTGGGACCGAATCCGACAGCGATTCAGGAAATGCTGGGGGAACTTGGATACGAATCGATCGACGCTCTGATCGCTGACACTGTTCCTCGATCTATTCGAAACGAGGATCTCCCCGGGATTGATCATGCCGTCTCAGAACATGGGCTAGTGCAGCGTCTGAGAGCTATTGCAGCAAAGAACCGTACCTTCCGCTCGTATATCGGGATGGGGTACTATGACACCCTGACTCCAGCGGTCATAGCGAGAAACGTTTTCGAGAATCCGGGCTGGTACACCCAGTACACACCGTACCAGGCAGAAATCTCACAGGGACGCCTGGAAGCGCTTTTGAACTTCCAGACCGTCGTGATCGATCTCACCGGACTTCCGCTCGCCAATGCCTCCCTCCTGGACGAGGGAACTGCCGCTGCCGAAGCGATGGCACTCTCCCTGAATCAGGCGGAGGCTGGGAGGAACGTGTTTCTAGTGGATAAGGGCTGCCACCCCCAGACTATAGCGGTGGTGGAGACACGCGCTCGTCCACTGGCAGTCGATGTCCGGGTGGTAGATCCCCAGGAAGAACCCTTCGACACCTCCGTATTCGGGACGCTCTTCGCATATCCTGCGACGGATGGCGAGGTGACAGACCTCAGGTCAGCCATTCGACGCGCACACGATGCTGGGGCCAAGGTCACCCTGACTTCGGACCTTTTGGCTCTAACCCTCCTGACCCCACCGGGGGAGATGGGTGCAGACATCGCCGTCGGGAGCAGTCAACGCTTCGGCGTCCCGCTGGGTCTTGGGGGGCCCCACGCAGCCTACTTCGCCGCACGAGCCGATCTTAGACGGGGAATCCCGGGACGGATTATCGGCGTGTCGAGGGATGCTGCTGGTAATCGTGCGCTTCGGATGGCCCTGCAAACCAGAGAACAACACATTCGCCGGGAGAGAGCCACATCCAACATCTGTACGGCCCAAGTCCTTCTGGCAGTTATGGCATCCATGTACGCCGTCTACCACGGTCCGGAGGGGCTCAGGAGCATTGCGGCGCGGATCCACGACCTGACGCGCACGCTAGCAACCGGACTCCGTCGATCGGGGCACGAGGTTCTCACCCGCCACTTTTTCGACACCCTGCGAGTGCGACCAACCGCTCCTGGGGCCGAGGAGGTGCTGCGCAGGGCCTCGCGCTCGCACATTAACCTCCGGGACTTCGGTGACGGCACGTTGGGCATGTCCTTGGATGAGACAGTAGAGCCCGAAGATCTTGCGACGCTTCTCCAACTCTTTCGCCGTGAAGAGACGGAAGAGGTTTCGGATTCTGATCTTCTTTGTGAGTCTGTCGGTCCGGAGGGTCCGGACAGTCTCTTCGAGGAGGTTCGACGCAAGTCACCGTTTCTGGAGCACCCGGTATTCAACCGGTACCACTCCGAGACCGAGATGCTTCGCTACATCCATCGCCTGGCAGGACGTGATCTCTCGCTCTGTACAAGCATGATCCCTCTCGGTTCATGCACCATGAAGCTCAATGCTACCACGGAAATGGTCGCCCTCAGCTGGCCGGAGTTCTCGCACATACACCCCTTTTCGCCGAGGGATCAAGTGCTCGGGTATCTCGAGATCATCCAGAAGCTGGAGCAATGGCTGGCTGCCATCAGTGGCCTTCCGGCAGTCTCCGTCCAGCCCAATTCAGGTGCGCAGGGCGAGTACGCTGGTCTGCTTATTGTTCGGGCATACCATGAAAGCCGAGAGGAGAGACATCGCAACGTATGCCTAATCCCGTCGTCCGCACATGGTACAAACCCAGCATCTGCCAGGATGGCGGGCATGAAAGTCGTCGTGGTTGGCTGCGACGATCAAGGTAACATCGACATACACGACCTCCGGACAAAGGCCGCGCTACACGGGGACCGGCTCGCGGCACTGATGATCACCTATCCCTCCACGCACGGAGTCTTCGAGGAACATGTCCAGGAGGTCTGCGACACAATTCACCAGTATGGCGGGCAAGTCTATCTAGATGGTGCCAATCTGAACGCCCAGGTCGGGATCTGTCGGCCCGGCGACTACGGCGCTGATGTCTGTCACATCAATCTTCACAAGACCTTCTCAATCCCTCATGGCGGTGGGGGTCCAGGGGTGGGGCCAATCTGCGTCGCTGAGCACCTCGCACCATTTCTCCCTAGCCACCCAATTATTTCCACTAGCGACAGCGAACAAGCCATCGGACCGGTCGCATCCGCGTCTTGGGGAAGCGCTTCCATTCTTCTGATCTCCTGGGCGTACATAGCCCTTCTCGGGAGGGAGGGAATCCGCCAAGCCAGCGAGGTCGCAATCTTGAACGCCAACTATATGGTCCACCGCCTAGAGGCACACTTCGATGTGCTCTATCGGGGCCTTGCGGGAAGAGTGGCCCACGAGTTCATTCTGGACCTCCGCCCATTCCGCAAGTCGGCGGGGATCACTGACGAGGACGTCGCCAAGCGTCTGATGGACTATGGGTTCCACGCGCCCACCGTGTCGTTCCCGGTTCCGGGAACGATCATGGTGGAGCCCACGGAATCCGAATCCAGGGACGAGCTGGACCGCTTTTGCGACGCCCTCATCTTGATTCGAGCCGAGATCCAGCAGGTGGAGGATGGGCTATCTGACCGTGACAACAACCCACTGAAGAACGCTCCCCACACCGCAGCGGCAGTTGTCACCGACGACTGGTCCCACCCCTATACACGGGAGCAGGCTGCCTTCCCAGCCTCCTGGACCCGCGAGGATAAGTTCTGGCCGTCGGTCCGACGCGTGGACAACGCGTTTGGCGACCGGAATCTCGTGTGTGCGTGCCCCTCCGTCGAATCGTACACTGAGACAGAGGGCTAGCTAGAGCAAGGAGGAGAGACGACACATGATTCCGCCACCCCCCTCCCTCAAACGCTCGAAAGCCATCTCGTTAGGTAGTAAAGGGTTACGACGTCATGGTATCCGTAATGAGACATCCAAGACTTGTGTAGAGGTTCCCTAACGGTGCTGCCCTCCAAGTGGAGACTCCTCCAGACCCCTCCCGATTCCGGACCCTGGAACATGGCCCTCGACGTGGCTCTCGCACGGTGCTTAAAGTTGGACCAGGGGGTACTCCGAATCTACGGCTGGAGCCACCCCACTCTCTCTTTCGGCCGAAATCAGCCGGCAAGGGATCGGTATGGATCACTCGCCAAGGCGCAGCTTGACGGTCACGTGGTTCGACGCCCGACCGGTGGTCGTGAGGTCCTCCATGATCGGGAGCTGACCTACTCCGTTGTGCTTCCTTCCAGGGCGTTAGGTGGACCGCGGTTGACCTACCGAACTCTCAACGCAACACTCGTCGAAGCGATTCGGTCGCTTGGGGTTCCCGCCCGCCTAGCTCAATCGCACAACCGCTCGCCTCAACCCGACGCTGGAGCCTGTTTCCGGGAGCCAGTGAGGGACGAGATCGAGGCGGCGGGCCGAAAGCTCGTAGGGAGTGCTCAGGCCAGGATCGGTGATGTCTTACTTCAACATGGCTCCCTGCCCATTCAACCACCTTCGCTCGGACCGGAATCCCTCCGCTCAGCAGGGATCTCACTCTCGGAACTCCTCTCGAAGTCTATCTGTTTTTCCACAGTAGCTGAGGCCATTGAGTCCGCGATGACCAGGGCATTGGGAGGCCTCTGGTGTCGCGGAAGGGTTCGCGTCAGAGAACAGAGGATGGCGGCATCACTCCTTCATCACTATGAATCCCCCACTTGGACCTGGCGGCGATAATCGCCCCCATGACTCCTCTATAAAGACCCTCTAGACCAAGGAACGCAGAATGAATCTGGCCGTGCTCCGGACTTCGATATTGTCAGCCCTGGCCTGGGCACTGGCCGCCTGCGGTGGAGGTGAGCCCGGCCAGCGCTCCCTGACCAATCTGCCCGAGTTCTGTCAGGAAGTACTCCCCCGGGTTGACGCCTACCTGAGTCAGTTCGCACAACCAACCGGAGAGCGTTATGGCGGGACTGTGGTCATAGGATCCATCGGAGAGATGCCGGATGGCATGAATGCGCTGGTGTCATCCGACTACCAAAGCAGTCAGGTTCAGAAATTCATGCACCTGATGACCTTGGTCGACTTCGACGAGGAGCTTCAGCCCCGCCCATATCTTGCCGAGTCCTGGGAGTTTGATGAGGAGAACCGAGAACTCACTTTCCATCTGAGAGATGATGTCTTCTGGCACGATGGCACACCAACCTCAGCCTACGACGTGGAATTCACCTACGTGAGGATAACCGACCCGGAAACCGCATTTCCAAACGCGGCGTTCTGGTCTCACTACGTCCAGGGTCCGGACGGTGTCGCGGTTCTTGACTCACTCACTGTACGCTTCTCCTTGGCACCACACGCTGAGTTCCTAGATCCGTGGCGGGCAACCGCAATCATGCCACGCCACCTCCTCGAGGATGTGCCCTCGGCTGAACTCCGGCAGCACCCCTTCGGTACCCGGTGTCCGGTCGGGAACGGGCCCTTTGTATTCGAGAACCACCAGATCGACGCCAGCTGGAGCTTCGTGCGAAATCCTGCGTTTCCCGAAGGGCTAGGGGGCCCACCTTTCCTCGATCGACAGGTATATCGCATCATCCCAGAGCAGACAACCCTGCTGGCTGAGCTTCTTACGGAGAACATCGATTTCTACATCGCTCCTGGGCCCGATCAAACACCTCAGATCCAGG
>CAUZHN010000097.1:0-8474 GCA_963579625.1 Gemmatimonadales bacterium UBA6960 | reverse complement strand
CCTTCGGAGCTTCATGCCCGCGATAAGCGGACGGGTGAAATACTGGCCAGTGTCGAGCTTCCAGCCCCAGGCCAGTACGGGATCATGACCTACATGCATGAGGGCAAGCAGTACATCGTGGTGCAGGTCGGTAGCGTTCACACGGACTTTCCCGGCTCCCTGGTAGCGCTGACGCTTCCTTGAGGGGGCGAGTCGGTGTAGCCAAGCGTCTACAAGCTCTCCCCGCGCAACTCGATGGGGTGCACCAGATACATGTGGATCAGGAGGGGAACCTCTTCAGCGGATCGGTGGGCGACCCTCCCGCGCTGGCTCATCCTCCAGAGCCTCTCTGAGCCTCACTATTCCAGGGTTCATCCCCTCTTCTTATATAGCCGGTCTCCTCAGGCGCTCGGCAGGTTCTCCGCCAACTCGATCATCCGTCTGATCTGCTGAGCGTTGGGGAGCCGCCCCCTCCCGCCGGCGAGGTTGTCCGCCATATGCTCCGGGTCGCTGGTGCCCGGTGTAGCGACGGTGACTCCCGGGTGGGCGAGTACGAATTTGAGCATGAACTGGGCCCATGTGTGGGCGTCGAACTCGGCGGCCCAATCCGGTAGTGGGCGATCGCCGATCCGCTGCCACATCCGATTCCGTCCGAACGGCAGGTACACTATCACACCGATCCCGCGCTCCTGCGCGAGCGGGAGGATCACCTCTTCGGGGGTCCGGTTGTCGACGGCATAGTCGATACCGATGAAGTCGATCGGCTCGTTTCGCATGACGTCCGCGAGCGCCCTGTATTGTCTTTCGTTCGTGGTCGTGATCCCCACGTAGCGGATTCGTCCTCTCGCCTTGAGCTCCTCCAGAATTCCGAGTTGCGTGGGCGGATCACCCATGTTGTGAACCTGGATCAGGTCGATCACGGGAATTCGGAGGCGTTCGAAGGAGCGCTCGATTTGCGCACGAGCCGCTGCGGGATCGGCCGAGCCCCCCCCCCGGCCAGTCACGTTTACCTTCGTTGCCCAGAAGATCCGGTCGGCGATCCCTGATTCGTCTGCAACCTGGCCTGACACCTCCTCAGAGGCGCCGTATCCCGCTGCGGTGTCGAAGACGCTGGCACCCCCGTCCAGGAGAGCCCGTAGGACACCTCCGACCGTGTCAAAATCATCGTCTCGGGCGACCCGCGAGAACGTGTTGGCCCCACCAAGCCCGACCGCCGGGAGCCGCTCCCCGGTAGACGGGACTCCGCGTGTGATGACCTCCTGGCTCTGCAGTGCCTCCACGATTCGGGGATTCAGGCCGAGCGCAGCGCCGGCGACCGCGGTGATTCGGAGCCACTCGCGTCGAGATACCATTTGTCTTCCTCTGCAGGTCATATGGTCGGCCGTCTTCCTGCCGCAGGTCGCACCGTGAGCGCCCAAAAGCGGCACGTCAAGATGACGATGCGTAGATGGTTACACAACGAGGCAGAAGGGGTCCCACGATTCAGCCTGTGAGCCAGTCCATCGCTGAGCCACGCGTTCCGAAGTAGGCCGTCAGACAGGTAGCGGGACGCTCGGCTGGTCAACCTCAATTGTGGGCGGGTGTGGCTTTCTGGGAGGTCCCCACCCGCCTTTTCCGGCCACAGGTCCGGCGCGGAGGGACTTCCCTGCTCGGTGGCTGAGAGCGAGGCGATGGCTCGCCAGGCGGGTCTCGTTCTTACGGTCTTATATCCGCCCCACTCTATCTACGATCTAAAGTTCCTAGCTGCTACTGTCGACAGCCCCTGAACGGCGTAGATTGGCTCCACCCCAGTTCCGCACTCGTTCAGTTCAAGGGAGGAGAAAGCATGCGATTCGCCTCGTTGTCTCTCGCGCTGGTGCTCACGCTTTGCACGGGACTTCCCTTGGTCGCACAAGGAAGAGGGGGCGCGGCGATGACGCTGACCACGACCGCATTCCCCGACGGTGGTCAGATACCGGTTCGCTTCACCCGAGCCGCTGAAGGCATAGACCCGGACGGAGGTACCTCACCCGCTCTGGACTGGGCCAATGCTCCGGACGGTACCCAGAGCTTCCTGCTCCACATGCACGACATGGAGGTTGCTCGTGGGGGGACGACCGAGGACCAGGCCCATTGGGTGGTATGGAATATTCCCGGGTCGGCGACGGGGCTCCCCGAGGGCGTGCCTAGTGCTTCCCAGCTCCCGGATGGGAGCTACCAGATTAGTGCCAGTGGCCCGATGTACAGGGGTCCCGGGGCACCCGCCAACGGCCCACCCCACCACTACGTGTTCGAGCTCTACGCCATTGACGTCATGCTCGACGTTCAGCCGACGGAAGACGCTTTCGAGACTCGACGGGCGGTAATGGCGGCAGTACAGGGCCACGTCCTGCGAAAAGCGGTCTATCTGGGCTTCTTCCGGCGCCCCCAATAGCCGTGGAACTCGTGGCCACATCTGGTCCGTATCTCAGGGTGTAATGTGCCCAGCCTTAAAGCTTCATGAGGCGGCTTCCGACTTCGGCTGACGGTTATCAATTAATCGAAGACGGCGAGACCGTAACCTGCGACCCCTGTCCCCCCGGCCTAAAAGACGGGAACTGGCCCTTCAGTACTCTCCCTCAGTAACTGGCACCCCCTAGCATCTACGAACAGAGTTTTGGGCGTCCGATGCCCTCGTTTGAGTTTTGGGTCTGAGTAGGGTAGGGGCAGCATGGCAGAATGAAGGTATGGCTCTAATCAGATGTTACGAGTGTTTCAAAGAAACGAGAGACAAGGAACCCGCCTGTGTTCATTGTGGTATCCGAGATTGACTTTTGCTTTTAGACACCTCGAATCATCATATGTTTTCTTCCGCAGTGAGTGATTGGCGAGTCATCCGAAGGGTTTTTATTCTAATAAAGACGTTCGTCACATCCCTATCCCTGTGCACATCCCGAAGTTCGGGATGTGTCCTCTTGGTTTTTACTGTCCTGACAATACCGTGCGAGGCAAGATCGCAGGAGCCGGCTGATTCGCTCCTGGTCGAGGTCACACGACTGACAGCAGTTGTCGACAGTTTGAGCCGTGAAGTGGCTCGGTTAACCCAGGCCGGTGAAGAAGAGGAGGCTCAGGACACGCTCGCACAGCTTCGTGCTGCAGCAGCTGCTGCTGGAGATCCACCACCTGACACTCTAGAGGTTCAGGAGTTCGTCGGGCGGCAGCGGCTCCTTCAGGCGCTCAATCCCGAGATTAGCGTCAACGCTGACATTTTCGGACAGGTAAACAAGGACGATGTAGATGGGGACAACTTCTTCGCCCGAGAGTTCGAGATGGCGATCATCTCAAACCTTGACCCGCTTTCTCGTGCCGGGATCTTCCTGTCACGGCATGGTAGGGGCGGTGAGATCTCTCCCTTCGGAGATGAGAGTGAGGAGGAGCACAGCGACAGCTTTTCAGTGGAGGAGGGGTACGTAGAATGGGTTGGGCTGGCGGGTGGATTCAGCTTGAAGTTCGGCAAGTTCTTTCAGCAATTCGGACAGCTGAACCGCTGGCACGCACACGCTTTGCCTTTCCAGACGCGTTCGCTTCCTCACCTTGCGTTCATCGGCGAAGAATCGCTTGCCCAGACCGGAGCATCGATCCATTGGCTTGTGCCTTTCGGTGGTGAAGCGGGCGTGTACGAGGCGACACTAGAGGTCACACGGAGTGAAAACGAGGCGCTTTTCGGAGAATCGGATCGTGCAGCGGTACTGGGGCATTTGAACGCATTTTGGAATCTGTCCGCGTCGACTGATTTCGACCTCGGCCTCAGCTGGGTGAGCGGCTCGTATGAAAATCCGATGATCTTCTTCAACCGGAATTTATACGGTGCCGAGATGGCCTTTACGTGGCGACCGCCCGGACAATCCCGGTATCGCGGCTTCACGCTACGCGGTGGAGCAATGGTCCTGGACGGGCTAGTCCCACAGGTCCCTACGGGGGGTGGCTCTCCGTTGCCAGTCTCTGAGAACCAGGCTCTAGGCTTCTGGGGGTCAGCTGAGGTGCGCCTATCCCAGAGTTGGCTCATAGGAGCACGGGCGGATAGGACGGAGAACCCGGAAGAGCCCGAAGTGACCGCGTTGCTTATTTCTCCAACCCTAACTTGGTGGCAGAGCGAGTACGTGCGACTTCGGCTTGAGTACGACCTTCTCAGTCCCAGCTTCGCCAGTTCCAGAGAGGGCCGCTTGCTTTTCCAGGTGACGTTTGCCATGGGACCACACAAACACGAGACTTATTAGACCGGCGGACCTCGCGGCCAACTGCACCTCAATTTGTGATGGATAGAAGAAAGAAATGTTCCGAACGGCCTTGATCAGCTCGCTCGCGTTGGCTTGGGCGGTAACCCCAGAAGTATCGGCAGCTATACCGCGGCAACAAGCGCCAATCCGGGTTGTAGTTACGCTACCTGTCTACGCCGACTTGGTGCGGGAGATCGGGGGCGAAGCGGTTGAGGTTTCAGCTATCGCCAATCCTAATGAGGACGCGCATTTCGTACGTCCCAAGCCAAGCTTTGCTTTAAACCTTCGTCGAGCTGACGCCTTCGTAACCACCGGCCTAGACCTGGAGCTCTGGGTTCCTGTTCTTCTGGATCGTGCTGGAAACACCGCCGTGCTCGAGGGCGGCCCCGGCTACATCACGGCCTATACGGGCATCCAGCTTCTGGACATTCCTGTGGCGGCAGATCGGAGAGGAGGTGATGTCCACATCTACGGCAATCCCCACCTAACGACTGATCCGCTGCGGGCGCTGCAAGTCGCGAGGAACATTGCCACGGGACTAAAGCGCGTCGCTCCCAACCAGGCCGAGAACTTCGACCGAGGGCTTCAGGACCTGACAGCTGAGATTCACCAGAGGCTTTTTGGAGAACGCCTCGTCGAACTGCTCGGAGGAGAGGTGCTTGAGCAACTCGCGCTCAATGGGGATCTATTCGGCTTCCTTGAGGCCAACGAGTTCGATGACGTGTTGCTCATTGACGTGCTGGGTGGCTGGCTCGCCGAAGCCGAGCCCTTCCGTGGTGAGCAGATAATCTGTTACCACAAGAACTGGGCATACTTTGAGGATCGGTTCCAGGTCAGGTGCGCCGATCATGTGGAGACGAGCCCGGGGATGCCACCCACGCCACGCCACGTGAGTAGGCTGATGACCCTGATTGATGACGAAGACATCGGAGTGTTACTAGCGGCGACGTACTTTGAGCGCCGAAGGTTGGAGGCGATCGCCAGTCGTGGAAATATAAGACTGGTTCGGGTTCCCCTGTCGCCCGGCGCAGTTGAGGGTGCGGACCACTATTTTTCACTTGTAGACACTTGGGTAACGAGTATGGCCCGCGCATTCATAAGCCGCTGACAGACCAAAAGGTGCCTGGATGATCGACCTGATGATCCCACCTGTCGTGGCGGCACTCGTAATTCTTTCAATCCACTCGTACTTCGGACTCCACGTGCTCGCCCGTGAGGTGATCTTCGTCGACCTGGCGTTTGCCCAGATGGCTGTGCTCGGCACGACCGTCGCGCTTCTCATGGGTATTGAGCACGGTACAACTAACTCTCTCTTCTTCTCGCTCGGGTTTACACTTTTAGCTGCCCTAATCTTTTCGTTCACGCGGATGCAGAGGTCGGCTGTTCCGCAGGAGGCGATCGTCGGCATCACTTATGTTGTCGCCACCGCTACCGTGATTCTGCTCGCAGGATTCACGGCTGAGGGTGCTGAACACCTTCGCGAGACGATGACCGGCACGCTCATATGGGTAGACTGGCAGACCATCAGGGTGATGGCCGGAGTATATGCAATTATTGGAGTCTTCCACTACATCCTTCGGCACAAGTTCCTGGCAGTGACCTTACACCCCGGGCGTGCAGACAACCTGCCCCTCTGGGACTTCCTCTTCTACGTCTCGTTAGGCATCGTGATCTCCTTCTCGGTTGAGATTGCCGGTGTACTGGTGGTCTTTAGCGCGCTGGTGATTCCAGCCGTGATCGCCTTCCTGTTCACGAATCGGTTTGGCGTGGCACTGCTCATCGCGTGGGTATCGGGTACGCTTGCGATCGGCAGTGGAATCGGCGCGTCTTTCTATTGGGACATTGCGACTGGCCCACTCCTCGTATGCGTCTTTGGCGCCGTGCTTGTTATGGCCGCTATTCTGCGCCGTGTGGTTAGGATCCCGCTGGCCTAGAGGATCACCGTCCGAAGACGGACCCCCTGACAAACCGGGGTCCCTGTCCCCCCAACCTCGAAGACGGCAACTAGCTGATGGGCTTCTTTTCTGGCTAGCTTGGTCCGAAGGATGGCTCGTTTGAGACCTACTACGAGAACGGTGACCGGGGGAATTTGACGGAGTTCTTACCGATCGCACATAAGATCTAGGTTCCGGATGGACGCCTTTGATCGAGCCGCGTGAGATCGGTCGCGGCATAGGCGGTTCGGAGGACGATGTGCTTGTCTTATAGTCAGAACGGTACTGTGCGGGCACGTGCCCACATGGGAACGCAGTTCTGATTCCAAAAACTTAGGAAAAACATTGCGCAGAATACGATTGATCGCTGGGACCTTGGTATTCGCACTGAGCCACCTTCCTGGAGCAGTGAAGGCTCAAGATTTGGCGACTCTACCCACTCTCTACGTCAGAACCCAGCAGACCGCCAACGTCCTTCCCGTATCGACTTACGGGACGCCTATCTCGAATCTGGAATTCGAACCCCGAGTCGACCTCCAGTCCCGTAACATGGCCGAGGCGCAGGGTGACGTCAGCATCCGTGGGGGCATCTTCGAGAATACCGGCTTTCGGGTTGGTAGTGCCACGCTAATGGATCCACAGACCGGCCACTATTTCGCGGAGATTCCAATCGCCCCCGAGATGTTGGAGAGGCCCGATATCCTCACGGGAGTAGACAATGGTCTCTACGGCTTCAACAGCATGGTGGGTACGATCAACTACGGTTGGAGCCAAATCGCAACGGGTGGAAGCCTGACCGCTGGTGGTGGAGATCATTCTCTAAACTTTCAAAGAATCCACGGCGCGTGGTCCCCCCTGAGTACTCCGGGTGAATGGTCGTGGGGCACTGAGGCTGAAGCCTCCCGCTCCGAAAGCGATGGAACGATCCGCTACGGCGACCATGATTTCAACCGCTACTCCGGTCGGGTGCAGCTCGTCGGCCCTAACTCGCAAACCGATTTATTTGCTGGCTATCAATCGAAGTTCTTCGGATGGCCTGAGCTCTATGCCGCTCCCTTTGGGTTCAACGAGACCGAGAATTTGAAAACCCGACTCTTCCTGTTCAATAACCGTCAGAACTATGGGTCAACCAGCTTTTGGGAGGTCACGTCCTACTACCGTAGACACAATGACCAGTATGTTCTCTCTCGCGAAAACCCTTCGATCTACGAAGCTTCTCATGAAACAGACGTTTACGCCTTCGCACTATCTGGGCAGCACAGTTTCGGAAATAGCGCTGGCCTCGACTATGCGATGCAGGTGACCTTGGACGAGATCGATTCGACTGCGTTGGAAAACAATTTCACATCCCGTAGCTATTATAAGCTGAGTCTACTTCCCGGATACCGCTTTGACCTACGGGACCGCCAGATTCTAACTGTGCGCTCAGGAGTGAGCTTCGACACAACAAACCGTGATGACTCGGCAGTCTCCCCGCTCTTAGATGTTACCTGGAGAAGGACCCGTCAGAACGGGACCTCCGAGAGCCTTTACCTGTCCTATTCTGGATCAAGCCAGGTGGCGGGATATACGGCAGTAGGTGGCAGTGAAACGGGTGGCCTGTTCCGCAGCAATCATTCTCTGGGTCGCGAGACCAGTCAGAATTTCGAGCTCGGCGGCACCTTCCTCCAACGAGAATGGAGCGCTGAAGGAGCTATCTTTTACCGCCGGGACGACAATCTGGTTGACTGGACTTTCTCGAAGGAATCCAGTTCGGCGCGTTCTGCTAACAACGTCGACATTGAGGCCTTCGGCATCGAGCTGATTGCAACCCGCCGTTTGGGTGATCTCGAAGCTATCATCAGTTACAGCTATTTGAGCAAGCACGAAGACTATAGAGGGGCGAGCATAGATACGAGCTTCTACGCGCTGAACTACCCCGGGCACCGCACGACCTTCGGCACAATCTGGCGGCCGATCGATATTGTGGAAATCCGGATCGACAACGAATCGCGTCGCCAAGAAGCGAACTTCCTTCGGGCGGGTAACGACGAAGCTTTCTATACGCATCTGGCGGTGAGCGTCTTCCCTCCGCAACTGGCGGACTTGGAGGTTCATTTCGCCGTGGATAACCTTTGGGATGACAGTTTCCAGGATGTGCCTGGCACCCCAGGTCGCGGGGACCAGTACTCAGCTGGTCTGACATGGCGGTGGTAGGTTGGCCTTCTTGAGAAGGCAACCCCCCGGCCTCTAACACAGCAAGTAACTCCACCAGTACCCTCCTCCGTAGCAGAGCGGCACGCCCTGGCACCTGACAACAGAGTTTTGCGTGTCCGATCAGGCTAGT
>CAUZHN010000096.1:0-8882 GCA_963579625.1 Gemmatimonadales bacterium UBA6960 | reverse complement strand
TGGCTGGAAGGCTTCCGGTGGTGATGATAGCGACACGGGGAGTATCGTTTCATGAGTACATTGGGCACTCCCGGGGCAATGCCACGTGAATTGGTGATCGCTTCAGCGGGATCGGGAAAGACATATTACCTCACAACCCGCTTTATCCAACTTCTGGCGACGGGTACACCGCCTAATGAAATCCTCGCTTCGACCTTCACACGTAAGGCGGCGGGAGAGATCCTGGAACGAATCATCGAACGCCTGGCAAAGGCATCCCACGATGCCGGCGAAGCGGGTCAACTGGCAAAGGATACCGGACAGGAACCGTTGTCCGACGTGACGGAATGCCGTGCTCTCCTGGCTAGCGTGCTCACCGATCTCCATAGAATGAACGTCGGTACGCTGGACTCGTTCTTTGTTCGTGTAGCACAGAGCTTCTTTCAAGAGCTGGGATTGGCACCAGGCTGGACGATCGCCGACAACCTTTTAGAGAAGCGTCTTCTTACGGATGCGGTGCAAACGGCCCTGTCCGAGCTCAAGACGTCGGAGCTGGCCGAACTACTTCGGGCCCTCAATCTGGACCATTCAAAGAGGTCCATTCACGATGATCTGCTGAGAAAGATCGACGATTTGATCTTTATCCAAAGGCACCTGGATCCGGATCTGACCGGTCATTGGCAGCCAGAGTTCGGAGAGCCAACCAGATCCGGGAATGTGGATGTGCAGGGTGAAGCGAACGATTTATCTGCTCGTCTCGAGGCCCTCCCGATACCCAAGAATAACGCAAGTCCGTACCCCCCGAACCAAAATTGGGTTAACGCGATAAATAGGGCCGTGCCTGCCATCGCCGATCGGGATTGGCCGGCGGTACTGGGAGCGGGAATCGGAGCCAAGGTCATGAAAGAGGAGGCAGAGTTCGCTCGTAAGCCTATCACTCCTGATTTCAAGGAAATCTTCGAAACGGCCGAGGATTTAGCTCGTGCAGAGCTGTCTTCAAAATACCGGCGCCGTTCCAAGGCAATGGGTCGACTAGCGGAACTGCTGGAGCGTGTGTTCAAAGACGTGCAGCACCGGATGGGAGCGTACCGCTTCAACGACATCGGACACCTGTTGGGTGGCGATGATCCAACAGGCGGACGCGACGATCTACAATATCGGCTGGATCAGCAGGTTCGGCACATCCTGCTCGATGAATTTCAGGATACGTCGTTACTGCAGTGGCATGCATTGCGACCGCTGGCTGACGAGCTGTTTTCGGGACATCTCAATGAGCGTGCCGGGGTGATCGTGGCGGATCCCAAGCAGTCGATCTACGCATGGAGGGGTGCGCGTCCTGGCCTCGCGCGTCAGGTGGGTGGTGATTACGCGTTGGAGATAAAGTCGATGGAAAAATCTTACCGTTCGACACCCGAGATCATCGACTTTGTCGCCAGGATCTTCGACAAGGACAAGCTGCCGAATAATAAGATTCTGAAGAAGTATAGTGTGGGTGAAAGGGTCGCCTCGGAATGGCTGGAGGACTTTACTGAAATCGAGGCGGCCAAGCAGAGACATAAGCCCGGGCATGTGCGTATCCACCTTGCACCGGCCGAGGAGAAAGGTGGTGCAAGGAAGGCCGTCCATCCGAATCTGCTCAGACGTGCCGCCGAAATCGTGAAGTGTCTGCATGAAGAGATGCCGACCCGAAGCATCGGTGTATTGGTTCGCAGCAACGCTGTCTTAAGCCACTTCATGGACGAATTGCAGGCTTTGAATATTCCGGCTAGTGGGGAAGGGGGCACGAACTTGACCGATACACCTCCGGTCAACGCGCTTCTCTCGTTATTGAAGTTGGCCGATCATCCCCTCAACACCGCTGCGTGCTATCACGTAGCATGCTCACCCGTTTCAGAAGTGGTGGGATTCAAGGATTACAAAGATCAGCCGGCCGCCCGAGATCTGGCGATCACAGTCCGGGAAGAGCTTGTAACTGAAGGCTACGGTCCTACACTAGCACGGTGGGTCCAGGGGCTTGCAAATCACTGTGATGCCCGGGAAGTGAAGCGCCTACTCCAACTTGTCGACCTTGGGTACCGCTGGGACGACCGGGCGACGCTTCGGCCGAGCGATTTCGTCCGTTACGTAATCGAAGAACCTGTCCAGAGCTCCTCATCCGCTGTTGTTCAGGTAATGACGATACACAAGGCAAAAGGTCTCGAGTTCGACGTTGTCGTGCTTCCGGATCTTCACCCCACTTTGATACGCCCTGAGCGTGGTCGCGCGGCCATCTGTCAGAAGGATCCAAAGACCGGAAAGTTCGTGCAGGTATATCCGTATGTGAACGAAATACTTCGTCCTCTGTTCCCAAAGCTCGAGCAACCTCATGACGAACAAGATGCGGATGCTCTGCGAAACGAACTCAGTGTCCTCTATGTGGCACTGACCAGGGCCAGGTATGCTCTGCACCTGGTGTGTCCGCCGGAGGGTTCTCAAGCGAAGAACAATGCCCGCCTGATTCGTGATGCTTTGGATCTGAGTGATGAAAAGGTCGTCGGACAGATTTTGTGGGAGTCCGGGGATCCTCGATGGTTCCTGAAAGTGGGTGACGAGCCGGTCGTGCCTGCCGCAGACGTGGAGTCCTCTGAGGAAGTCCGTGCCCCGGCTGGGGATCACAAGCTGCTTAGTGTTTCAGTCGACGATCCTACCAGGAATCTGGCACGACGCAGTCCGTCGAGTCTGGAAGGGGGTTCCAGTGTTGATCTAGCACTTCATCTCAATCTGGACACAGGTCGGGCTATGCGCCGAGGTTCGGTAGTGCACGAATGGCTAGAACAAGTACAGTGGATCGAGGATGGAGTCCCGGACGATAGAGCGCTTCAGGCCTCGGCACGGAAAATCGATCCCCGTATGAGCACCGGGGAAGTGACAGGCCTGGTGAAGAAATTCCGGGGATGGATCGAGGAGGAAGATATACGGAGTGCTCTCAGTCGTGAGATTTACACGGTTTCGACGGGAATAGAGCCACGGGTGGAAAACGAGATGCCGTTCGTACGCAGAGTAGGCATGGAAATCCAGGAGGGGTTCATCGATCGGCTGGTATTGATAGAAGAAGAAGGTCAGGTGGTCGCTGCCGAAGTGTTGGACTTCAAGACGGATAAGATCGAGTCCGGCGATGAAGCTCAACTAGAAGAACGTAAGGCGCATTATCAACCGCAGATCGCGGCGTATTGTGATGCGGTGAGCGAACGCTATGGACTCACTGGGAGTGAGGTCACTGGGAAGTTGGTGTTTCTCAGTATCGGTGTCGTGGCATCTGTTAACTGACATGGGAAGGAAACAAGGTGCACAGGACAGCGTCGGCAGGTACGCTGGGAGAGGTAGTAGGCCCTGGCTTCGAGTCCTGGTGGAAAATACTACAGACTAGAGGAACTCTTTATGAACAAGTGGTTACTCACCCTTAGTGGTACAATATTCATCGGTACTCTCCTGTTGAGTTCATCAGCAGAAGCACAGCGTACTGAGATGGTTGATGTCGAATCGATTGGTAGCATCATCACCGCCACGTACGATGCCATATCTGGATCAGCCGGAGAGGCGAGAGATTGGGATCGGTTTAGCAATCTCTTCGCCGAAGGTGCGACGCTGAGCTACGTCACGCGTGACGAGGATGGCTCATACAGTCGTACTATCAGAACCCCAAGTGGCTATATCGAAAGCAGCGGGGCTTCTTTAGAACGTAATGGGTTCTTCGAGAACGAAATTCACCAAGTGGTGGAATCCTATGGGATGATCGCCCACATATTCAGTACATATGAGTCACGTCGACGAGAAAGCGATACAGAGCCTTTTGCGAGGGGCATCAACTCATTTCAACTGATGAATGATGGAAATCGATGGTGGGTCGTATCGATCTACTGGCAATCGGAGGGAGCAGAGAATCCGATCCCATCAAGATACCTGAGTCGTTGAAGCTACTTTTTAAAGACACATAGGCTTCTACCCTTACATACTGGAGAACACCGTGAGGAACCACTACCCGTTAAGCTGGTCGCTCGCTGCGCTCCTCCTCCCGCGCCGATCGAGGTCGTCATGGGCACGATCCATATCGGTATCGGTACGAGCCACACCCTCGGCGGTGAGATCGTGGCTCCAACGCACTACGACTTGATCATGTGGGAGCCGACCATCACCGTTGACGACCAGATCGTGCAGCGCGATAAACAGGTGCTGGTTTGAAGAAGCGAGGAGAAGCGGAGGTGGAACCAGGTCAAGCCACGTGTCCGGACGTAGAGCGCTCTAGCCGAGGGGGTTCAGTGGAAATGTCTCCAACCAAAATGTGGCTCTTCCGCCGAACTTGTATCTACCTCGCTGCGGTCTTCTTACTTGCGGGGTGTGACGACGACGGCCTGACCAAACCCGAGTTGGAGGGAGGGATTCTAGCGCTGTTCGAGGTTTCCGGAGAGAGGTTCTCGGCCTTTGTCACGAACCCTGACGCGATCTCTGCGATTTTGGCTCTAGAGGCGGGGACGAGTCGGGCAAGCATCCCGAACGGTCGCCTCATCCGAGGGCCTGGCCTCGCCGAGTACAATCTGCCGTGGAGCTGGCACATAGATCCTGTGGACATCGAGATGGCCGAGTTGACGATCGAACTCTGTGACGCATGGCCGTCTTTTATCGAGAACAATCTTGACGAATGGATCGACGTGGTTGGTCGCTTCTGTCCGTGGGGTGCCCACCTCGTCTCAGTGGATGACCTCCGCTGATAGCGGCTTTCACCCAGCAGCTACGATCTGCACCTACCAACACTGTTTTGCGCGTCCGATGTGGTGCTCCCGTCTACGTTGCGGTCCTGCGGGGTGAGGGAGCAGAATGAGGGCATCGGTTTCATAGAGACTGACGAAATGACGACGAACAATCCGGGGAGAGAAGTGACATGAAAGCTAGTGTCTACGTGTTTTTCAGTTCTGCGGTGCTCATCTTCGGTGCGTGCGCTCCTCCTCCCGCG
This sequence comes from Gemmatimonadales bacterium UBA6960, assembly GCA_963579625.1. Taxonomy (GTDB): domain Bacteria; phylum Gemmatimonadota; class Gemmatimonadetes; order Longimicrobiales; family Gaopeijiaceae; genus JAAXGI01. The sequence goes on along the minus strand of CAUZHN010000096.1, from coordinate 3,916 downwards.
CCGATCGAGGTCGTCGAAACGACCATCGCCCAGATCCAGGATGCGATCACGAGTGGACAGACGACGTGCCGAATGGTGGTGCAGTCGTATCTGGATCGCATCGAGGCGTATGATCAGCCGACAGGGATGAACGCGATCACGGTCGTGAACCCGAATGCGCTCACCCGTGCGGACGAGATCGACGAGGCCGTGGGCAACGGGGATCCGCTTGGCTCTCTGTTTTGTGCCCCTCTCCTGATCAAGGACAACTACGACACATATGATCTTCCCACGACCGGTGGGTCGATTGCACTGAAGGAGAGCATCCCGCCCGACGATGCGTTTATGGTACAGAAGCTGCGTGAGGCCGACGCGATTGTGCTCGCGAAAACCAACATGGCCGAGTGGGCGTTCAGCCCGCGCCAAACCGTGAGTTCCTCCTACGGGACGACCGCAAACGCGTACGCGCTCGATCGGGTACCGGCTGGCTCGAGTGGAGGGACCGCGTCGGGAGTGGCCGCGAGCTTCGGCGTCGCCGGAATGGGAACTGACACGGGGAACTCGATCCGCGGACCGTCGTCCCACCTCGCGTTGTTCGGGATCCGTTCTACGATCGGCCTCACGAGCCGTGACGGGGTCATCCCTCTCTCATTCCAGTCGGATATCGCCGGCCCTATGGCCCGCACGGTTGAGGATGCGGCGCGCATCTTCAACGTCGTGGCAGGTTACGATCCCGCGGACCCTTATACGGAGGCCGGCCGTGGACGAAGGGCTGACGACTATACGGTGTTCCTAGATGCCCAGGGACTCGCAGGTGCGCGGATAGGGGTTCTCCGTGAGCTCGTGGACACGGATGACGCCGATTCGGAAGTAATAGAGGTTTTCGAGCAGGCGTTGGCTGATCTCCAGCGGTTAGGTGCCGAGATCGTGGATCCCCTCGAAATCGCGCCGTTACAGGATCTACGGAGCGGCGGAGGCGGATGCTCGACCTTCCGATACGACGTGGCCCAGTACTTGGCATCGCTCGGAGACGAAGCTCCCATCCGGGACGTCCTCGAGGTTCTCGAGACCGGTGAGTATTCTGAATACGTCGAGGGACGCATTCAGAGATCCTCGAACTCGTCTCTCGACCCGCCCAGCGAGTGGGATCCGCCCTGCTTGCCGTACGCTGAGAACCCTGGACGGCAGGCGTACAAGGACGCCGTCGTCGCAGCGATGGACGCCGCCGACGTTCAGGCCATCGTGTATCCTACGTGGACCAACCCTCCGGCACCGCTTGAAACAGCTTCCGAGGACTACCGCGGCGACAACAGTCAGATCGTCGCGCCTGGAACCGGACTACCGGCCGGCACTGTACCGATGGGGTACACCCGTACAACGCTGCCTGCGGGACTCCAGATCCTGGCGAGACCGTACCAGGAAGGTGTCATCTTCCGCCTCGCGTATGCCTACGAGCAAGGCACGACGCACCGCCGCCCGCCTGACGGATTTCCGACGCTGTTATTGCCCCCGGGCTGATAAGTAGGTCGATGCCGTGAGCTTGGAAGCGACACTGATGCGACGGTCGCGCGTTTTCTGCTCTGGAATTCTTCTTGTTGTCTTCCTGGGCTGTGGCGTTACTGCTCCAGCTCCAGCTCCAGTCGGTGAATCGGTTAGGGTCACATTCCTCGATGTGGGACAGGGAGACGCCGTACTCATCCGATCTCCGGAAGGCCAGACTGCGCTTGTAGACGCGGGTTGGAGCAGTCTAGTAACCAACTTGAGAGCTTTGCACGTAGACGAGCTAGACCTCTTGGTGGCAACGCATCCCCATGCAGATCATATCGGAGGGATGGTGAATGTAATTAACTCGATTCCGGTTCGCTTCTATATGGACAACGGCCAAACCCATACGACGGCTACGTACCAAGGCCTAGCGAGCACTCTTCAGCAGCGAACGGACATCACGTATTTGATCGCTGAGCCACGCTCGGTCAGTCTTGGCAGTGTCGAGCTAGAAGTTCTTCCGTTGCTCCCGATTGCCTCGACCGACTTTAACAACCGCTCCATTGGATTAGTTGTGAGGTATGGGGATTTTTCAGCCTTCTTGAGTGGAGACTCAGAAGTCGAAGAGCTGAGCTTTTGGACCGAACAGGATGTTGTGCCCAATGTAACCGTGCTCAAGGCCTCACATCACGGAAGCTATAACGGCTTCACGGCGGAATTTCTCGAGGACGCAGAGCCTGAGATTGTTGCGATCTCAGTAGGATCGAACACCTACGGTCATCCGCACGCCGAAGCTCTAGAGGCGTACACCTCCGCAGCGGAGACTGTGCTGCGTACTGATCTTGAGGGACAAATCACCATCGTTGGGTACGAAGATGGCCGATACGAGATCGTACTCGGCGAAGAAGTGATCGCGATGGGGCAGGGGTCATCACGAGACTCTGAGGCTAAAGTCCGTTGTCTAGTTCACATCCAGGCGGTTGCTGGTTTCGTCTTACGGAACAGGAAAACCAGGCCGAGTCCAGCGAAGAGCCCACCGAGGTGTGCCGCGTAGGCGATACCTCCGCCGTCCCCTGCTGTTCACTCATGTTGAAACTTCCAGTACAACACTGCCTGCGGGACTCCAGATCCTGGCGAGACCGTACCAAGAGGGCGTCATCTTCCGCCTCGCGTATGCCTACGAGCAGGGCACGTTACACCGCCGGCCCCCGAACGGATTTCCGACGCTGTTCTTGCCCCCCAGCTGATTGTTGAGGGCGACCCAGCCCGATAGTCTTCTTAATGCTCCCGGAGAAAACTCTACGACATCCTTATGGGCAACTCACGCAGCGGTAATACCTGATGAAGTATCTTGCCCTCTCCGTGCTGTTGGTGATGGGATTTGCAGGCTGCGTGCAAGGACCAGGACCAGCGAGTGAGCCAAGGATCGTAGAACGGGCGGAATCAGGGCCGAGGGATCTGAACACACTTCAAACAGTCGAAGGAGTGTACATCGATCCCGCTACGGGAGAACCGTATTCTGGGTCCGTGTTCAGCGTCACAGAGTACGGGACGGCGCTCGCCTATTCGCTCGAATACGGACTTCCACATGGATCCTATGAAGAGCACTACGAGGATGGGCAATTGAAGGTCAGAAGTACATATAAGGATGGCGACCTAGATGGGACCCATGAGCAGTACTATCCGAACGGTCAGCTGGCTGAACGGACAATTTACAAGGCCGGCAAGATAGAGGGTTTATACGAAGGCTACTCTGATGACGGTCAGTTATTGATTAAGGGGGCCTATCAGTCCGGGAGCAGGAACGGACTTTATGAAGAATACTCAGCCAATGGTCAATTGATATTGGTCAGTACCTATCAATTCGGGCAGCTGGATGGACCGTATCAGCAGTACTACGAGAACGGGCAGTTGGCTGAGCAGACGATGTACGAGGACGGGAAGATCGAGGGCCTATATGAGGGATACTCCGATGACGGTCAGCTATTCATTAGGACCATGTACTCGGAAGGAAAAAGGGACGGCGCCCATGAGGAGTACTACGAGAACGGGCAGTTGATGTCGAAGGGCAGCTATGAGAACGGGGAATGGGACGGAGTTTGGGAGTTTTATGATTACGACTCTGGTCGGCTAGGCTCGAAGATGACTTACGTCGACGGACAAAGAGATGGATCGTATGAGACGTATGGTCCCGATGGTCAATTGATGTCTAAGGGCAGCTATAGAGCTGGAATGCGATGCGGAGAGTGGCTTTCGAACAATGAAACTCGCACCTACGGGATCAGCTGTTAGCAGAGATTCAGGAATCGAGTTAGCTAGCCAGCGAAACGGTAAGCGACGCTAACTACCGCCTGCCTTCAGGCTGACCCCGCTATAGTTTGAGACAGCCGTGACCATGATCGACCAGGTACCGGCTGTTGGGTTCTCAAAGACGCAGCGTCCGGGATACGAA
>CAUZHN010000095.1:0-9014 GCA_963579625.1 Gemmatimonadales bacterium UBA6960 | reverse complement strand
TGGATTCAGCATCTCGTTGGACCTCCGATTCTACGGAGTCCGGCTACCGCATAACCATCCGACGCTCCGCGGAAGTTGCCGTGACTCGGGAGCGGGATGAAGGTCAAGCACCCACCCGGACCGAAAACCCCAAGGCGAGGACGATATCATCCGCGCCGTCCGTGAGGGGAAGCGATACGCCCATGTCCATCTGGTGATCAGGGCTGAGGAGCAACGTGGCTCCCGTGTCGAAGGTAGCGAGCACGCCCCCGTACTCGTCGGAGGCAATCTGTGGTAATGCCACCTCGGCGAAGGAGCGTAGATCGTCGGTCCACCTCCAGCCGACCACGACGCCCAGGATCCCGGACGCGAAGCGCTGTTCTCCGTCGTGGTCCATCGCCACACCCGGCATAACGCTGAAGGAGAAATCGGCGGGCAGCTCCCACTCGGCAGTGACCCGAAGCGAGGGGCGTGCACCCTTGCCACGGTAGACGGCGGAACCTGTGGGAAGTGCCACATGCAAGAGGAGACCTGAGGAAGGCCGCCCCCCTGAAGCGTCCTGAAGATGGACCTTTGCTCCCAAGGCGATGTCGGACACTCCGATTTTTCCCTCACCCCTGGACACGGACTTGTAGGAGAGAAGCATCGACTCCGCCCTGAATTCCAAGCGGGAACTAAGCCCGAATCGCACCAGCGTTGGAGTGGTCCAAACCTCCAGCCCGGGTTCCACATCGGTAAAGGTTCCGCCCATCTCCAACTGGACGACGCCGACCCCGACTACTGTACTAGACTCGACGAAGTCAGGCCGGTCAGTGACAAGCTGGGCGTGTGCGCCAGGGGACACAATGACAAAACCGACAACAAACAAGAACAAGCGAATCATATCCAGATCCTCAGCTTGCTAGAGCCATAATTAAGCGATCAGAGCAAGAAGCAGGATCTGGATAAAGCCAGACCATTAACCAAAACCAGTGCCATCCAACCACATTTCAAAATCTTCCAGAGGCCCCTACGCTCGCATTCGGCCAAGGGGTTGAATGTGCGAGAGCACATCCATTCGCTCTCGAGACGACGACCAGGATAGTCTTGGTTGATTCTTATTAGTTCTCGTTGTAGCGGACAAAGTCTCTCGGGCCTACCTCGGCCCCATAGACAACCGCTCCACCCATGATCGCGGCGACACCTTCCGAATGGCTACTGCCACCTTGGGGATCGGGATCGGGAATGAAGTACCTCACGGAGCCATCTTGAGTGCTGCCGATCCGGATGCCACGTTCCCATCCAGGGTGAGAAAGGTCCAGGCCATTATCGGGTCCATCCCTCGACTCGGAGTCGGCAACAAACATGTTGTCGTCGGCATCGATATAGATCCCGGACGGTCGGCTGAACTGGTACCAGCAATCCAGGTAGTTGCCATCCTGATCGTAGATCTGAATGCGGTTGTTATCACGATCTCCGATGAACAGCCGACCCTGTGAATCGATGTCCAGCGCGTGCAGGCTGGAGAACTCACCCGTTCCACACGCGCCGTTGCCCGGCCTGCCCCACTCCATGATGAACCTTCCATTCCTGTCGAACTTCATGACACGCTCGTTCGTCCCCTCTGCATGGCCGTCAGCCACGAAGATATCGCCATTTCTTCCCACGACAACGTCGGACGGGGAGCTGAACTCGTTGGGGCCGTTTCCGGTCACCTTGAGTGTCCCGAGCTGCAGGAGAATCTCCCCATCGGGGCTAAGCTTTGTCACCTGTTGTCCAACGTTACCACCATCCCCGCGGCCGTCAGGTGGCAGCGGATCAGTCACCCAGACGTTGCCCTCTTGGTCCACGTGTATGCCATGCGGGAACGCAAACAAATCGGCCCCCATTTGGCCGATCAGGTTCCCATCTGCGTCGTAGTGCAGGATGGGATCGGCGTGCGAGCCCACGCAGGTATTGCTCCCACACCGGTCGATGGCCCAGATGTCGTCGTGTCCCTTAGCGGCATCAACCCCCGCTGTAGAACCCCACTCACGGCCGTCGGGTAGCGGCATCCCCGGATTTCTCGCGACAACCGAGTAGGGATTGGGGAGATCGTTGGTCGGCGTCATGTTCGGATTGCTATAGTCGTCGTTCTGCGCACTCGCTGGCGTCGCCCACACAGTTAGTGCCGCAACCAGGAGTGGGAGAAGGGCCCAACTCATCCTTGCGTGCGTCATCTGATCCTCCCGTTTTGGTGATAGTCAAAAACGTCCTGACAAAGAAAAGGGCTCCAGTCACTTCCTCTGCCGTCCGATCCCGGGATACCCCTCGTTTACAACTGAACCGGATGATCTTGGAGCCGCAACTCAGGACGTGCAAAAGACTGTTATTGGTACTAGGAATACTAGTTACTGAGAGGGGGATGCTAGGGAGCTAGTTGCCACCCGGGAGGTGCTCCTCTATCCACTCGCGGGACAGTCGTTCGGCTTCCGCTATTTGTTCGCGAGTCATCTCCTCCTCGGTTATGTCTTTGAGTCTTTGCGCACCCTCTTCTCCTTGGGACGCAGCGACATCCCACCACATATAGGCACGCACAATATCCAACGGGACGCCTTCGCCACTGGCATACATAACCCCAAGGTTGTACTGGGCACTGACATGCCCCTGCTCAGCTGCTAACCGATACCAACGTTCCGCCTCCACGAGTTCCTTCGACACGCCTCTGCCAGTGGCAAACATAAACCCGAGGTTGGTCTGGGCACGCGCATCCCCCTGCACAGCTGCTAACCGATACCAACGAACCGCCTCCGCATGGTCTTCTGGCATGCCTCTGCCAAAATCGTAAATAACCCCGAGATTGTACTGAGCACCGGCATGCCTCTGCTCGGCACAGGCACGCAGATCCTCGAACGCCGATCCAACTGTTAGATCCGCACAAGAAGCCGATGGAGCAACCTGCGCCGAAACGTCGGATGGAGTCTCCGATTGCTCTGCGTCAATGCATCCGACCGTGATCTGAGCCAATGCGAATAGCAGGATTCTTTTTATTCGGACCATCCTCCACCAGAAGTACTCGCACAACGTGTTAGGCTCATCGAAAGAAAAAATTCTGTTCTATAACCTCAGTAACGGCCCTGGTGGAATAGGGGGTGTGAGGCCAGGGGTCTAGCCCGATCAGAAAACAGGGAGACAGCTCTCCCCTTGAACACCATTCCGAGAATCAATCACCCATATGATTCAGTTCAGACTCTTATCGCCGCACCGAGACCCATAGCCCGACGCCAGACGGCAATCTGCCCCAAATGGGCCCTCTCGTGCGACGTCATCATGAAGATGATCTGGTCCCCGCGCGTGGGGAAGTACTTCCGCATCCCTTCGTCCGGGTGAGGGTCCGCGAACCGTGAGGTATCGAAGTTCTTCACCGCCTCGGTGTTCCTGGTGTGCTGCTGTTTGAGTTCTTCGAGAATCTCTTCTTTACTCGGATAGTCCGCAGAGTCGCCCGACGGCTCCCCGCCCGCTTTGAAGGTCTCGCTCCAACCGTCCGGCACGTTCGACTCGAGTCCCAACAGCTCCCCGAGATCGCCGGAGTAGACCGCGAGATGCCCAAGCGACCAGGCCGGATGATTGATCACGCCACCGGGCTGTGCGACCATTTGCTCGGCAGACAGGTCCTTCACGAGCATCTCCGCGAACCCGAGGTTGAATTGGTAGAGATAGGTCAAGTGGTTGAGCATTGAGGTCTCCGATAGTGAGCGGGTTTATGTCTATCTACGGAACCATCTACTTACGGCACGATCTCCCGGACCACTGTTACTGACTCACACCCCTGAAGCCCTTATAGGTCATGGGAAGCTGATAGACCGTGGTGAACGTTCGGGACGAAGATAAGGCGACTTTGCTATCCCATATTTCCTGGGAACCAGACTTCATACACCCGGGTCACCGCCGCTCCTCGGCAAGTTGCTCTAGATAGATGAGCTCCAGACGCTCCACAGCAGCGAGGAAACCCTGTGGATCGACGAACGTGTCGGGACTATAGGGCTGTCCCGGCTCGTACTTTTCATGCAGGCCATACTGACCGCCGTGAGCCGAAACCCACACATCAACATCCATTGCCTTCTGGCTGCTGTACGTCCTGGCAAAGTCGTCGGAGACGCCGGGGTAGGTGGGATCGACCACTAATCTCTTGCCGGCGTTGATCGTGCCCATGTTGGCAATCACCACATGATAGTCACGACCGTCCTCACTCACTTGCATGGAGTAACTCGAGCTGCCTTCTGTGTGACCCGGATGCTCGTGAACCCTGAGGCGAATATCCCCTAACTCAATGACCTCCGCCTCACCGATGATCCTTTCCACTCCAACGGGCCTGAACGACTGTCTGCCACCAAAGTGAGGATCGCTGAAGCCACCGTCTTCCAGCACCCTGGCATCGCCAGAAGTAGCCCACATCTCGGCACCCGTAACCTCCATGATCTCTGCCAGCGCAGCGGTGTGGTCCCAGTGCGCCTGCATGGTAAGCAGGATCTTGATGTCTTCCAGGCGAAAACCGACCGATTCGATGTTTTTCTGGATCAGGGGCGTGGAGTCCTCCAAGCCGGTATTGATCAGGATATGCCCCTGTTCGGAGGTGATGAGGAAAACGCCCAAGTCGTAGGTGCCAACGGCATATAGGTTGGCGATTACCCGGTGGCCTGGAAACGGCGTTGTCCAGCGCTCGTTCTGAGCATTCAGCTGGGCAGCACATGCGAAGAAGAGGATGAAGCCAAGGGCGAAATGAGTCCAGCAACGAAATGACAAGTGTTTGTTCATAGCAATTCTCCGCCTGTGCGACTCTGATGATGACTCAGACCAAGGGCCATCTAACGTCTCTGCAATTCTGCTGCACAGCTAAAGTGATGATCTCAAGCGTAGCACGCGATCCTGATAGTTTCCGCAACATACGCGCAAAACCGGACGGGCACCTGCTCGAATTCATCCGTTATTCTTGAGCATGGCGGCAGTCCCGCCTGCGACGACATCCCAGGACTCGAGGCCTTCATCGGGTCGGTTCCCGAATTTTACGTAGGGATAAACCCAGTCCCCGTGACCACCAATGAGATGAGGAGACGATCGGTTGTTTGCTTGCGAATGGAGAAACAGGACGGTTTCTCCGACATCGGCTTCGAGCCGGATATCCTCAGTCAGAGAACCATAAATCCCGTTGAACGCGATGTGCGTCGGAATGAGACCACCCATGACTTCGAGCATGGGGGCCCTCTGAAGCGCAAAATTATGGAAGCGCTGGGAGGTGCCGTCAGGCCTCATCGGAATGTAGTAATCCTGCTCCCCAAAGTAGAAGGCCTTGTCGTACCGAATTGGATTTCCGTAGCCGTCCCGAAGACCCTCACGGGGGAGCACGAGAATAGCTCCGTTTCCACCCGTGACGACATGATATGGCACCATTTCACCACCCGGTGCACAATGGTAAACGAATAAGCCGGACTTCGTAGCTCGCCACCGAAGTCCGACCTCTTCACCCGGCTCCACGTTTGTAAGGCCACCGCCCCCGAGCGCACCAGTGGACGCGTGGAAGTCTACATTGTGCAAAAGTACGTTCTCGACCTCATCCCGCGTAAAGTCGAGGGTCTAAGTCGTACCATTCACCAGGGTCAGGTCCACCCAGTCCCACTGAAAGACCACCGGTACCGGGCCGGGCACACTGTTGTTGAATGCCATCTGCCAAACAAAGACACCGGGCGCGATTTCTACCTCGCGTTCGGCAATTTCCATTCGGATGTTCACGATTCTTGGGGGGCCGCTTGCAACCTGATCATGTGGAGGGAGGAAGGGAGGGGAAACGAGTTCCTGCGTAACCGATACCGCATCATCGATGCTGAACGCTACGATTTCAGGATCAGAAGGGATTTTCCACTCTAATTCTCTAGCCGTACATGCAGGCAAGAGAACGAGCGCAACGATCAGTACGCGAGGCAGCGTCATGAAGACCTTAGGTATCCCCTAAGTTCGAAGCATGGTTGGACGGTCCTCCGTCCACTAGCTCAGAAAGCATTTTGGTATGGCCACCCGGGCGCACATTCCTCCACATCCGTTCGATGTTCCCCGCTTCGTCGATAAGAAAGGTGCTCCGCTCGATATTCATTCCGAACACCTTGTGCTTCTTCCATACCCCATATGCTCGCAAAACCGTGTGATCCTGGTCAGCCAGAAGGGGAAAGTTGAGATTGAACAGCTTGCGGAACCTCCGGTGTGACTCGACCGAATCGGCCGAAACGCCCAACACAACCACATCCATTCCTTCAAAACTTGGAAGATAATCACGGAAGTCGCATGCCTGTACTGTACATCCTGGGGTGTTGTCCTTGGGATAGAAGTAGAGGATGACCTTCCTTCCCCGGAAATCGGCAAGGGTAACGTCCCCACTTGTGTCCGAAGGAAGAGTGAAGCCCGGCGCAGGGGTGCCTATATCGATCATCGTAGGACTCCATTCCTCTGATCAATGTGGAGGGAGGGCTGGGAGTTGTCTTCGAGGCCGGCCAGATTCAACATATGGAACCATCACAGGTTGTGATTGTGGCAGCAAGAACAGATCACTATCGGTGTAGACCATGCTCGGCGTCCCGAGCAATCGCAGATATGAGACCACTGAAGATCAAGGCGTGCACGACGTAGGTTCCATACCAGTAAAGCCACCCGAGGAATCCGGTTGGCGCGACATACACCGTCTGTACGAGGCGAGTTCGATCACCTTCAGGGGATCGCTTCGAACTAAAGACAAGCCCGCCCGGTAACCTTCATCTCGGCTCTAAGGCGAAGAAGCAACGCCCGCTGTATCCAATCAGACGGGTGCTACGCCAGCGCGTTTTCGAACAGAACGAGCAGGCGGCTCCACGCACGCTCCGCCTGCGCCTCGTGGTAGACCGTAGAATCGGGCGGGCACCATCCGTGCATCGCGCCCGCGTACACCTCGACTTCCGCCTGTAATCCTGCTTGCGCACACACGTCGCGAAGCACGTTCTTGACTTCCGGTTGATTCTCGTCGTCATTCGCGGCGATCGCGAACAGATACTGAGCCTTCATCTTGGGCACGAGGAGATGGGGGCTATCGGCTTGATCGGTCACGAGGCCGCCGCCGTGGAACGACGCGGCTGCACCGACGCGATCTGGCACCGCGGCGGCGGTCCGCATCGTGAAGGGCCCGCCCATGCAGTAGCCCATCGTCCCCATCTTTCGGTTCCGGTCCACTGCTGGTTGGACATCGAGGAAACTGGCGAACGCCCTCGCGTCCCTCGTCTGGGTGTCGGCATTCAACGACGCCATGAGTGGCCCGAGGATGTCGCGCACCTCGGCGAAACTAGTGGTGTTTACGACCGGTGCACGCCGCGTCCGGTAGTACTGGTTGACGACCAAGACTGAGTAACCCGATTCAGCAAGCCGCCTGGCCATCTGTTTCTTGGCAGGGCGCAAGCCAAATGCGTCGGGCCAGATCAGGACGCCGGGGTGGGCCCCACTTGAGGGATGAACGAAGAAGCAATCTGCCACGCCATCGGGGGTCGTGACGTCGATGTCGGCTTCCGCTACGGCCTGGGCGTTCGCGGTCCGCGGCAAGAACATTGCCAGCCCCGCCCCTGCCGACACGGCTCCAAATTGCCGCCGCGTCAACTTCTTACCATACAAGTACTTGTTGTTGTCGGCATCGGTTCGGTCATCGCACATGTGTGCCTCCTCGCTAGCTGGAATCGTTGAAGGAAAGTCACGGGGGGGGGAAGAACAAGACCTTCTGACCCGGGATCGAATCTCGTAAGTAACTCAGAACGAGCAAAACAGTGCTGGTAGCTGGGTGTGGCTGGATGCCACGGAGGGGCTAGGGGCTAGTTGCCGCTGGGGGGACGACCTGCCGGGCCATCTCTTTTGAGATCCCCGATTGTTGCCCAGGGGCACTTTCGCTTCGCTCGTCCTCACCCGACGACTGGGAGCCCTGTGTCCGCTACATTTGGCCAAATACCGCCTCGCCGATGATCCTCCGGCACTCTGCCTCCCTGGTTAGCAAGGCAGCCTGAGTACAAAGAATGCCGTGCTCGCGCGCGTAATCGAGCCGAGTCTGATACTGATCTTCAAATCCGCTCGGAGGAGCGAACGCCTCCGCCTGAGTCCAAAACTCGTCGTCACTTCGCGACAGTTTTGCGGCGAGCCCTACCGCCAACACCGCGAACCCCAGAGTGTCTGCGACGTTCTTGAGCAATCGCGGGTTTGATTCCTGAGGATCTAGCCAGCGATGCGCTGTCCAGCCGAGCTCCATCATCCAACGGCGGATCGATGAGTTGTGGTGATCCAGGCTCTCAACGAGCAGTTCCACCCATCCCGACTCGGAGGGAGCCGGTTGGCTTGAGGCTCGGCAGAGATCCCAAGGGAGCTGATCGATCCACGCGGCCGATCCACGATCTTCCAACAACACTCGGTTGACCTGGCTTTGTCGGTCTACGCGATCCGTGAATTCACTCCCCCATTCCACAGCAAGACGGAGGCAGGATAGAGCGAGAATGTCGGCATCGCTCGGGAGCATCCGGTCGGTGACGGCAGCCTGCGCGCGTTCATGCCACCTGCCCGCTAGAATCAGGAAGGCGCGTTCTGCCGGAATAGGCGAATGCACCTCTGAGTCGGCCACCGTTATCTCTTCATTGAAACGGTCGGGGTCCTTCTTGTCGTCCCTCCCGGGTTTCGTCTTCGATGACTTCGGAGTGGACTTGGGAGCACCACAATGCGGACAGGCGAGTGCCTTGTCGCTGATCTCCTTCTCGCATTCGTAGCACGGCATTAGAGCCATACCCTCATTCTGCCCCGCCTCACTCAGACCCGCAACTCAGGACGAGCAGAACAGTGCTGGATAGCTGGGTGTGGCTGGATGCCACGGAGGGACTAGGGGCTAGCCCACTGTAGAAGCGACTGGCATAATACGCGTAACACTTCGCTAGGGATTTCAAAATACAGTGTCTGTATTGCGAGCCCCTAGAAGGCAAAAGATTTTCTAGAGGTGTGTCCTATGAAAAGCGTCACGCCGGGCAGTGTGCCCCCGA
>CAUZHN010000094.1:0-9151 GCA_963579625.1 Gemmatimonadales bacterium UBA6960 | reverse complement strand
AGCATCTGATCCATGAGGGACGAGAGTTCCATAAAAGCAAATCTCAGTTTTTGGATGATCATCAATCAACTTCGGTAGTGACTACCTGATTCTGCCCCGCCCCACTCAGGCCCGCAACTCAGGACGAGTGAAACACTGTTTAGTGATTCAACGTCAGTGGCGGTGGAATAAGGGGGGGTGCCCGGTACTGGGGTCTCGCCTGTCGGGAAAATGGACCCGCGGGAACTACCAAATATTTTCGGGGAACGGCGTTGCAGTGGCGTCGATCTGTGCGGTCCTGCACTAGTACCGCCCCGTGGTCGCCAATGAGGGAGGGCTGACAGGAAAGGCCGATATCAGCCTCGAAACGGGTCCTGCTGTTTGCACATTGTTTGCACATATACCGTAGGTGAGGGATGCGACAAAACCCTACAACCTCATAAGTGATTGCAGGGTATTGTCTTCTATCAGTCGGGGCGCCCGGATTCGAACCGGGGACCTCCTGCTCCCAAAGCAGGCGCGCTGCCGGGCTGCGCCACGCCCCGTTATGGTCCTAACCTACTACAGAATCAGTAATTACGGATGCCCCCAGTCACGCCAGTAAAGGTATCCGGTTGGCAGGGCACATAGAGAGCACAATTCGGCATCCATTCGTATCGAGAGCTTTGAAGCTGTGTCCAGTCAATCGCATGGAGAAAGATAGGGATCAGTCAAGGGAGGGGTACCCCTGCCCAACTAGCTATAGAGCACACACTGAAGCCTGGAAAGAAGGTCCGATTGGAAATCCGACCCACTATCGGTCCTTTACATCTCCAAAGCAGCTCGGTGAGGGGACCCCGGAGATTCACATATCCGGCTCCGTTACCTCAGATTCGATAGGATCTCGGAGTTACGATATCCATACAGATCGTTCGTCATACCTACTTGTCAGGGACCGGTGGTGTTTTCTGGTCACAGCTAACTTCCTCTGGGCTGGCATCTTCCTAGGCCTAATAGCAGACAATCTAGCTGCGGTCGGGTCCCCAGATCTCTCACTACTCCTCAAGCGTCGGCTCTTTCTCTTCTGCCTATAGTAGGAATCGTCGTAGACGGTACGGCTTATGATCGTGAATAGGTCATCTTCCCCAATCGCCTCAGGTACACCTGCCTGATAAGGAATAGACACGGCGGCACCGGGGCTGCCCAGGAAGCCTCTGTCTGTTAAGGCGAACGTCTGGTCAAGCCGTTGGAATCGGGGATGAGCATTCGGACCATCCCATCCTGCCGCGACGTGATGAAGAGTTCGCCGTCTCGGCTGCGGCTGAAATGCAGATCGGCCCGTGACGTGGGGGTTCCATTTCTGCCTTCGACGAGTTCCATGAAGGTCACGTCCCGACGCATTCCGTTCTCATCACGAACGTAGAGTTGGACTTCTTCAACCGGGGCCACTGTCACTGGAATACCGTCATCTGCCGCCTTCATCGCCTCCAAATCGGAGGCGAATATGCGTCCCTGAGAGAGATCACCAAATATGAACTTGCCGCGCAGCGCGTCGATGCGGCCATAGTAGGCGAATCCGCCGGATATAGCTCGGCCCTCATCGTGGTCGTAGATCACCACCGGATAGGTGAACTCATCCTCTACTTCTCCGTTTAAGACCTCCACTGGAAGCGGAAATAGCTGATTGAGGGCACCGCCGGGTCGCGTCATTCCGTTCTCGAAATAACCCTCACGCGCCATCCAGCCGTAGTTTTCCCCGTTCCGGACAATGTTGATCTCTTCGATGTGGTTCATCCCGATGTCCGACGCGAACATTGTTCCGTCCGTAAGATCCCACGAAAGTCTGTGTGCGTTCCGAAACCCGTAGGCGTAGATCTCCCCAAGAGTGTTTGGATCTCCATCGGCAGCAAAACGATTGGTATTTGGAATCGTGTAGTCTCCTAGCCCCCCTATACCTCCCGAGATTGACGGACTCCGCGGATCGATCCGCAGGATAGCGCCTGCGAGTGTGTCCAAACGCTGAAGCTGGCCAGGGTTTCTCGCATTGGGCCCCTGACCATTGCTGAAGCCGAAGTCGGTTCCGTTGATATAGAGGAGCGCATAGTCATCGTCTCCGGGCATTGCGGTAGGATTGAATGCCACAAAGCTAATGAGGTGCGCCGGCCCCCCAACCACGTGGGGAACACGTAAGAGTTCGCGTCGCGCACCCTCGAAGCGGTCTGCGGAGGGATCGACCGTCCGCCACTCAGTGACGATATTGTGGAAGGTCACGTCCGCCTGGGTGAAATCCGGCGGGATAAAGTCAACGGAAGAGGGGTTCCCAGCCGCGACCTCGTGGTGCGTCGTGTAAAACAAACCGTTCTCGGAGAAGTCCGGATGGAAAGCGAACCCAGAGAGACCGGATGAGAGCGTGTGGTAGACTGCGAACGGAAATAACGATGCGAAATCGAGGTAAACGACCGGATGCCCATTGTCATTCAGCAGGTAAATGAACCCACGCTGGTCGTTCACAAATCGTCTGTCATCGGGAAGGTCCTTCACATAGCTCGTCCGCGCCCATCCCGCCGGGTTGCCCCATTCGGACATCTCAGGATGCGGAGGAAGCATTCTGAGAGTCTCGGGCAAACGCACGAGATCTCTTACTTCGACCTCAAGACCCCTCTTCTCAATCGAATCGGGAAGCGGATTATCAGTAATTTGCAGAGAAGTTGCACTAGCATTCCCATGCACCAAGGATACGATGACAATGAGCGGAATCCACGCGCGCATTTCCCCCCCTTCTACTAGGTGCGGGTCAGCAACCATGTGAAACTAGCCTCCGACAACGCGGGCTAGAAGCTGAAGCCATCTAACGTCCCGAGATACACCGCGCCAAAGCCGTCTAAGATGGCGCTCACTTCGTCACTCAGTTCTCCGTACACAGAGACACCATTTACCGCAAAACACTGTAGGAATCGCTCAGAATATTTGGAGCCTAAGTTACCCAGGTGTCTCAAGGTATCGTCGGAGTCGGCATAGCGATTATGGATATAGCACTGGGTCCGTCCTCACTGAGTAACGACTTGAAGCTTAGTGTCCCCCCCTCAACCCGGAAGGATACTGCCCGATCGATTAAAGTGCAGGCAAGGTTTGCAATGTCCTAACTATCGGCTTTGGAAAGGTGGTTGGCGACTGCCCTGAAGGTGGCACCACGGTGGCTGACCGCATTCTTTTCACCGGGGGTGAGCTCGGCGAAGGTCTTTCCAGACGAACGATCGAAGAAAACTGGATCGTATCCGAATCCTCGCTGACCCCGGCCTCTCCCCAGAATCAGTCCCTCCGCCGTCCCGGTGAAGGTCGTTGGATCCTCACCAGCAGTCATAACCAGAGCAGCAATACATATGTACCGAGCCGTTCTTTCCACAATCGGAACCTCGGAAAGCTCTCTAAGAAGATGCTCCACGTTTTCGCGGTCCCTCTCGTTGCCTGTGAGCTCTGCAGCCGAGGGAGCAAACCTCTTAGAACGAACCCCCGGGGCTCCACCGAGGGCGTCCACTACGATCCCTGAGTCGTCCGCGAGGGTAGGGAGTCCCGTTAGTTTCTGGAAATACCGACCCTTCGCGATGGCGTTCTCCTCGAAGGAGTCGAATTCCTCAATCTCCTCCTCGACCGGAGATGGGGGAACTCCCACGTCATTGAGATCCAGGAGATGGAGCATGGGAAGGCCCCGCAAAATCACGCGAATCTCGTTAAGTTTGTGCCCACTCCGTGTGGCCAGGACCAGTTTCATCCCCCTATTGCCTCTCCGTCCCTGAGATCATCCAGAAGGAGATTGGCACCCCGATCAAGGAGTTCCCCTCCCACAGTCTCTCCCAGGGAAGATGGGTCGTCCTGAGTTCCCGTTCCTTCTGCTCTGATCACGAGAGTACCATCCGGGTGAGCAACCATCCCTTTCAAACGGAGTCCTTCCCCAAATAGAAGCCCGAGGGCGGCGACGGGTAGCCGGCATCCGGCATCCAATACCTCGAGGAGAGTACGTTCGGCCGTAGTGGCAACTCTCGAGGGAAGATGATCTAGCGATCGCAGCCAGGGCACTTGGTTGAGTTCTTCGGTTCGCACAACAATTCCCAACGCCCCCTGACCGGGAGCGGGAAGCCAACTTCCTGGATCGAGATACTCCGAGACCCGGTCGGACCAGCCGAGTCTGCGAACGCCGGCAGCCGCTACCACGATCGCGTCGACCTCTCCTCTTTCGAGCTTCCTGATTCGGGTGTCCAGATTGCCGCGGATGTCACGGACCTTGATGTCGGGGCGGGTTGCTCTCAGGAGCGCGGCGCGGCGTAGTGAACTCGAGCCTACCCGTGCTCCCTCGGCCAATGAGTCGAGTGTGACGAGGGTGCCTGGCGGACCAATAAGCACATCGCGGGGATCCTCCCGTTCAGAAACAGCACCGATCGAAACGCCCTCAGGAAGGCAGGTCGGCAGATCCTTTAAAGAGTGTACGGCAAGGTCAATCTTGCCATCCAAAAGCGCGAGGTCGAGTTCCTTCGTGAACAAACCCTTTCCGCCGATCTCCGAGAGGGGCCGGTCCTGCTGTAGGTCTCCAGAGGTACGGATGACCTCCAGTTCCACCTTGAGGCCTCTCGTCTCCTCAAGTCTGCTCGCGACCCACCGGCTCTGAGTAATCGCGAGGAGAGATCCCCGAGTACCCAATCGGAGACGCATCTTTTATCTCACCAGTTTGATTGAAGGCCGTCGATGATGCCCTGAACGACCCGGGAGAGCGCCAGCCCACGACCCCGATCCTCATCGCCAGAAGCCTCGAGATACTCACCTTCAGCTAAAAGGCCAGAGTTTTCCCACAGAATGAGGTTGTTAACCAGATCAATGACCTGCACTTCGACCGAAATACGGACCTGGCGCTCGATCACCTGAGTGCGGGCTCCACCATCCTCTGGTCGGTAGGAATCGGCCTGGACCGTATATTGACGCACCGTCCCGCGGACAAGTGCCTCCGCAAACTCCTCGCCGCCCGTCCTTACCCCGAAAGTGCGAGGAAGCTCGTCCAACAGAAGCTGGTGGAGTTCCTGTGAGATTTCGAAGCGATCGGTATCATTCTCAAAAGGTGTGACCGCCAAGGTCTGGATGTGCGGCGGCAGCCCGGATCCGGCCTGGAAGGTGTAGTTGCACCCAGTGGTTAGCAGGGCTACAAGCACCCCCAAGACCTTCCAGATCTCAGAACCCGGGATTCCAGACGTCCGTCGGATAAGATTCCACATGCTCCACACTCTCTAGCGTAATCCTCAGTTCTCTTACTTCATCCAGGTGCCGGTACATTGCCTGCCGGGGGAAGCGTTCACTCTCGACGCGGACGAGGGTGACCTCCTCCCTGGCCCGCCCGCCTCGCAGAGCATCGATTCGCTCGACGCGATCATCCCGAAGGATATAGAGAAGCTCGGCCCCACCTGGGACCTGGTAGCGCAGTTCCAAGCTTCCGTTCAGGTAACGTCGTCCTCCCGTGAGCCCGGCTTCCGTTCCGGGACGAAACACACCCAGGGTGCCCCAGAGGAGCGCGGGGGGTGGAACCGCGGTTTGGATATCGTCAGCGACAAGCAGTACGTCCCCATCTAGAGCCGCAGCCGCAACTCTCTCCCCATTCGAAGTGAATAGGTCCAGCCTCGCTAGGGCAGGAGGTTCGATGCGAGCGACCCCGCGTCCCCGGATACGACTCCCGGGTTCGGTGATCGACCATTGAAACAAGAGACGATATGGGACATCGAAGGTGGAGGCTCGGGTTGCAGCAAGGGCAATCTGTCCCACGTTTGGTGGAGGACCTGCGCGATCATATGAGGTGGTGGCGCACCCTGTCAGGACCAACTCTCCCGCAATTATGCAGAGGCACCCTACCATCTCCCTCCTGCTCCGACGCCGACGCTTCTTTGTGAACTGTATTCTCATCAAGCTCCTCATGCCGCGATGGCCGATCGGCAGATCTGCGCGCACGGTAGTGAGGCCACCGGGATCTGGCTTACGGATCCGATGACCTGTCGAGAAGATAACTAAGCATTGGATGATGGGCACCGCACGGGTTCCCACCCCCGGTCCATCAGTCTAAGTTGGCGACCATGCAACGTGGTCCTGTCTACCTCGCTTCTGACGCCCATCTGGGGGCTTCTCCGCCATCGATGGCAATGGCATTCCATCGATGGCTGGAGCATGCGGGCGAGCGTGCCGGACTCATCTTCCTCAATGGCGACCTTTTCGACTTCTGGTTCGAATGGGGAAGTGTTGTGCCGCGTGGTCACTCCCGGGTGCTCGGAACCCTCGCCAGGATTTCTGATGCGGGAGTCCCGATCCATCTCATGGGAGGAAACCACGACTGGTGGGGTGGCCGATACCTCACTGAAGAGATCGGCCTGATCCTGCACAAGGATCAGATCCGGATTTCACTTGCGGGGCACCGATGTCTCATCGCGCACGGGGACGGTCTTGGTGGCGGCGATCTGGGATACAGAATGTTGAAGCAGGTGCTTCATAGCGGGTTGACCCGCAGAGCATTCCGGTGGGTTCACCCCGACATTGCGACCGCAATCGCCCGCAGGGTATCACGAACCGATCCGGATCGAATGGACATCGCTAAATCAAAATCTCGAGCCGCCGCCCTAGAGCGCTGGGCCCAGGAGCGTCTCATGGATGACGAGGAGTTGGATCAGGTCATTCTCGGACACTGTCACATACCAGAACGGATTGAGATGGCCCCGGGACGCTTCTACCTGAACGCCGGAGATTGGCTTACACACGCAACGTATGTCGTACTGGAAGAAGGATCCGCTCCGGTCTTGGAGCGATGGAGTGACCCCTGATTCGAGATCTCCCGACGGCTCACCGATGCCAGAGGTGGCTGGTTGGAACTGAGAAGCGTAGTTCCGTGCGGCCTGCCCCCAAAGGTAATACCTGGAAGGTGAGGGGTGCAGGAGAGTCGGCAAGATGCGCAGCCACAAACGCATCGGTGGCTCCCAGGAAGACCAAAAATATCGAAATCGCCGACCAATCTTCGACCTGTTGGCTCCGTGCCTCGACCAGCGCCTCCCGATCATGAACAGCCGGGTCACTATCGGCTGCCAAACTGAGCGAATCCGGGTCGACCACCCCACCCGCCTGCAGCCGTGCCCTCGCCACGTCTCGCTCTAGGCTGACGAAGGACGCCGCCTCGGCCCGCCGAGTAAGCGTCTGCCAAAGCATCCAAAAGCTTCCGGTTTGCGCTGCCACGTAGAAACCCCCACGCCCATAGGATTCGGTGGCGACGTGTCCCCATCCCGGAACCACTAGGGAGCGAAGGAAAGCACCTCTCGGAGTAACGATCTCCTCCTGAGCCTCCTCATCGAACGGGCCTGCTGCTATCCCAAAGTCAGGGGAAGCCGGAACGGAGTCGGTCACCGCTCCCTGCTGCGCTGACACACCGGGCGTGACAACCAGTCCGAGCAGGAAGAAGAAGGCGAGCAGAAAGCCGACCAAGGCGGATCTCCCCTCGCAGGATGCGGCCAAGCATGCAGCTCCGTTCACCCACTTTCCTCCAGAAGCTCCAGTATTTCCAAACTCTCTGGTCGTACGCAGATCTCGAGAAAGGACGTAGAGATTTCCATCAGTTCACCGTCCAGCTCAAAGGCCAGAGCGCGATCGTCCATCCTTCGCATGTGAACGCGCGTACCCTGCAACTGGGAGATTTCCGGCCGCTTGAGTCCCGCCCCCCTTAGGATACCCGGAAGATACTGGAGCACCTTTAGTAGTCCAATCTTCCTCACGTGGAAGAGGTCGAGGCGTCCATCATCCGGAACAGCCCTTGGCGAAAGCACGAAGCCGCCCCCCACCGAGGGCCCGACCGTAACCGCCGACAACAACACCGGCGCTTCTAGGACACGGGGTTCTTGGTTTCCGCAGGAGACCGTAACCCTCAGGGGGATGGGCCGATAACGCGCGAGGGACGCTCCTAGGGCAGCCAGGTACTGTAGAAGCCCCGGCAGCCGGGCGAAAGTGGATCGCCGGCGCAGAACTTCCACGTCGATCCCAACGCCGACGAGGTTGACGAAGTGCCTTTGTCCCCCTTCCCAGCGAGCCTCTCCCACCTCAAATGACCGAGGCACACCTTCCCCAAGCGCACGCACGGCTTCTAGAATTCCGCGGGACGACCGAACCATCCGGAAGAAATCGTTACCCGTACCAACAGGGAGGACGGCAAGCGGAGGGAGCCGCAGTCCTACTACGGCCGGCTCAGGATCCGCAAGGAGCCCATTCGCAACCTCATGGATCGTACCGTCACCGCCAACGACGAGGATCCGGGAGGCGACTGCGCGAGCCACGCGGGCCAGTTCCTCCGCATGTCCCGGCGCAACCGTCTCGTGTATTGAAAAGTCAATCTCGTAGCGGTTGAGCATCTCCTCTAACTCGGGCATGACATCGGCCCCACGCCCCCCTGCAGCCCTCGGGTTCACAATAACCCAAACTGGTTTCACCTAGGTGACCTTCGAGGGAGAGGGACGGTCCTGCGAACGGTAGTCAGTGGCACCGGAGCACTCGGACCCCACGAGGCGGGCCGAGCGACCGATGATCTTGTGTGGGTCCAGTCCGAAGAGAACCGTTCGGTAAGGCACGGGATCAGACTCTCCGAGAACTGCAGGCATGAGATCCCAGAGCGTGGCCAAAGCTTCTTTGCGTATTCTTTGATGTTCCCCACCCCCACCTTCACCAAGAATGTGAATTCCCCCACTGACCACAACGCTATCCCAGTTCCAAGCGTCTCATACCTCGTCCACCTGAAAAGCGACCCAGGAGTTGTGACGGAGGGTGGCAAGCCTGGCTCCTTCAGATATGCATACGAACATCCATCAGTCATCGTACACACAGGACAGAGTACACACAGGACAGAGGTTGGATGTCGACCCGACCCTGACACGAAAATGCCATTCGTGGCGAGTTACCAAGACCAGCGCAGGCCCCGGATTTTCTTCAGAAAAATCGGACAGGTCAAGCGGAACGAAGTTCCGCTTCATGACTCACTCTCCTTGGATGAGAGTTCGGCGGCTAACCCCGAATTACGTCGAAGTCACATCACCTCTCCTGAACCCTCGAACCCAGCGATGGCCAAAGCGTTCCGCACCACTATCCCTCTCTGAGGGAACCCGACAGCAACTTGCCCTTTATTAATGCAGTATGCCGC
>CAUZHN010000093.1:0-9357 GCA_963579625.1 Gemmatimonadales bacterium UBA6960 | reverse complement strand
CGATGACG
Source organism: Gemmatimonadales bacterium UBA6960 (assembly GCA_963579625.1). Taxonomy (GTDB): domain Bacteria; phylum Gemmatimonadota; class Gemmatimonadetes; order Longimicrobiales; family Gaopeijiaceae; genus JAAXGI01. The sequence continues at coordinate 9,349 of CAUZHN010000093.1, read as the reverse complement.
GAAGCATCCGCTAACAGTTCGGTGACATCTAGCTCCTCGACTTCCAGAAACTCAGCCCCGAGCCCCCTCATATTTTCAATGGCGGCCTCGATGACATCCCGGACTGGCTGCTCCGCGTCACCACTCCCCATCAACCCGCTCACGACTCCGATACGAGCGCCCTGCAGACTATTTTCATCCAGAAAATCCCTGTAGGTATCGGGGATGTTTCCCTGGCTCAGGACGGTGGTAGAATCCGCAGGGTCAAAACCGACCGTGGCGTCCAGCGTGATCGCCAGGTCCTCGACCGAGCGCGCCAGTGGACCCCCGATGTCCTGTGTTGTCGAGAGCGGGATGATGCCGTCCCCACTGGCTAGCCCGCGGGTACCACGCAGACCGACAAGTGCGTGATGTGATGACGGAATCCTGATAGATCCACAGGTATCGCTCCCCATCCCCACCGCAGCGAGGCTCGCGGCAATGGCCGCGCCTGTTCCGCCACTGGAGCCACCGGGATTTCGCGTGGGGTCATATGGGTTTCGTGTCTGTCCCGCTAGAGAACTGATCGTGGTGATACCGCGGGCCAACTCATGCATGTTCGTCTTTCCCAGGATCACCGCGCCCGCTTCCTTGAGCCTACGAACCTGGAAGGCATCGTCAGGGGGAATCGACATCGCGAGTCCTATCGCCCCTGCGGTGGTCGGCATATTTACCGTGTCGTAGTTATCCTTGACGAGTACTGGGACCCCGTGCAGTGGACCACGAACCGATCCGGATGCCCGCTCGGCGTCGAGCACCGCCGCCTCTTCCAGCGCTCTAGGGTTCAGCGTGATCACCGTGTTCAGCTTCGGGCCTTGCTGGTCGTACGCGCTGATCCGGTCTAGATACAGATTCACCAGGTCCTGTGAAGTCACCTCTTCCAGCCTGAAGGCCTCATTCAGCTCTGTAATCGACCTCTCCATCACATCGAATGCGGGAGGAGAATCATCGGATGGAACGGCGCAACCCTTCGTCCCCAGTAGCCCAACCAGGGAGACCACAATAAGGAGCCGCCATCCGGCCCGTCTGACCAGGCCATTCTGGTGAATCTGTCTTACATCCACGGTCTCCTCCTGAAACAGATGTCTCACTAAGGGCAGCAATAACTGCGTTTCAGGTGCTAGACAAGGCTTATATTCCACTGCTGGTGGGTAGCCTTAAGCCGGATTAGGTTCCCCCGATCGATTCAGCGCCCCGAGACTGTGCTGCCAGCGGTTGCCCGTGCAAAACTCCATCCCTATTCGTGGTCTCCATCACGTGACGGCCACCGTCAGTGACGCTCAGCAGGACCTGGATTTTTACGCAGGGATGCTCGGTCTACGCCTAGTCAAGAAGACGGTCAACTTCGATAATCACCGCGTCTATCACTTCTATTACGGTGACACGCACGGTGCCCCCGGCACGCTCATGACAACCTTTCCCTACAAGGGATGGGGTGTACGTTCAGGCGTCCAAGGAGCAGGCCAGATCACCGTGACAGCCTTCTCGGTGCCGGAAGGGTCTTTGGGATTCTGGGAAGCGCGACTAGAAAGGCTGGGCGTTACCAACCATCAGGCAGGCAGACGCTTTGACGAGCAGTGGATAGCCTTTAGCGATCCTTCTGGACTCGTCATCGAGCTCGTCGAAACCGGAAGAGACAATCGTCCACCTTGGCTAGTCGAGGGGATCTCCCGAGATACCGCCATCCGGGGACTCCACGGGATCACCATGGCGATCCGTGAACCCGCGAGCACGACCACCCTACTGACGGAGGTGCTGGGATGGAGCGTCGTGAACGAGGCGGAGGGTTGGACGAGGCTCGGGATCGATGGGGATACATCGGGCTGTATCATTGATGTGCTCCACGAGCCCGACGCTCCACAGGCGATCAATGGTATCGGCACGGTACATCATGTTGCCATGGTCGTCGACGGTGGGGAGGCACAGCTGGCAGCGCGCGAGGAATTGTTGCGGCTTGGGCTTCAGGTGACCGAAGTCCACGACCGACAGTATTTCAAATCAATCTATTTTCGTGAACCGGGGGGAGTACTCTACGAAATCGCGACTCGCGGGCCCGGATTCTTGATCGACGAGGAGCTGCAGAATCTGGGAGGAGAATTGAAGCTACCTCCCTGGAAGGAACCACACCGAAAGGAGATCGAAAAGCACCTCCCAGACATCACGTCCTGACACGTGTCCTCTAAGTCGGAATCGACGGATCTGATCAAAGAGCGCCGATCCCCTCGGAGAGGAGGGACTCAGTGGGTCAGCATCCAGATCACGACGTTGATGCCGATCGCGTAGGCATCTGGGGAGAACCGGTAGAAGAACTCCGGATCATCCCCCTCCCTCTCCCAGCCGTCCGAAATGTCGGTGTTATGCGTGATGAGGACCAGGATTCGGCCCGTATCGTCCAGGATCGCCCGCATGTGGGGTGTGGCGCTATCAGGCCCCAGCTCGGACGTCCCTCCCCTCATCCGGCGCCACGAGTTGATCGAGGGAATCTGTGGGACCATCGGCACACTGTAGACAATCTCGAAGAGGGAATGATCAAGCGGGAGCTCCACGATTTCGAATTCGGGTAACACCCTCATGATCTGGCGGGCAAACTGATCCCAACCTCTGGAACCCCAAAAGTCGTCCACCCAAAAGAAGCCGCCCTTGAAGAGAAAGTCCCTCATCGCAGTGACTTCTGCCTCGTTGAATCCGAGTTCCCCAACATCCGTAGCCATCAGGAAGGGACACTGATACACCTCCGGATCCGTGACCCTCACGATCGCAAACCCCGGCTCCCCGTGTGACCAACTCGTCACTGTGGTCGGTGTCAACTGGGAAAGCCGGGTCGGAAGGTTCCGATCCGCCTGTGGAAAATCCGTGTCCCAGCCACTTCCGGAGCCATCTCTCCTCACCGAGGCATAGGCAAGACGACAGAAGGTGAACCCACCCGGGCGATCCGGAAGCCCCTGGCCGAGCCTAACCTTGCTGTAGCCTCGATAAATCCGCTGCGCTTCCAATGGTCCTGCTAACGCAAGTAGTCCCGCGGCGAGCATCAGGAGAAAAGGGATTGGGCGCATCCGTGGTTCGCTCGGCTCAAGGGGGAGCCCGTCCAGCTCTGTGGGTAAAATCTCTACTATCCGAAAGCTACGCGCCCGGGTGGGGGTAGCAACAGATTCTTACCGATCGATTACGCGTGAATTGCCCTGGGATCAGTTGCGGTGCGCTCGCGCCGGATTACTTCGTTGCCGCAGCCTCAGAACGCCACTCCAATCACGTAGAAACTCGTTTTCGCCTTGGCGAAATCGCATTCAGCTCTCATGGTCTCAACGGAGCCTCATACCCGGACCGTCTTGGAGGAGATGGCTTTCCGAGCCGAGATGATGCGGATTGTGTCCTCGACTCCTCGGAAACAGTGAACCACTACAACACAAGCGAACCAGCAGGCTCGACCCCGACGGCAAACACGACAGGCGGAGCCCAGGGGATCCCCTGAACTCCGCATATGCGCCCGACAGGATTCGAACCTGTGACCTTCGGCTCCGGAGGCCGACGCTCTATCCAGCTGAGCTACGAGCGCTTGATGATCCTGGGAGGTCCCCCCTCACCGGGGAACCGAGGAGACGCGCGGAATAAGCCGAGTTCTGTCCCGGCGAAGCCGGGGAGGACCATTTATCTGGGATCCACATCACTGCGAACCTCGTGCAGCCTACCCGGGACTCAGGTGGGGCGGGCCGCCCCTCGTCCCTGCTTGGCCTTGCTCCAGGTGGGGTTTTCCATGCGACTTCCGTTACCGAAAGCCCGGTGCGCTCTTACCACACCCTTTCACCCTTGCCTGTGCTCCCTGACGGAAGCCATCGGCGGTCTACTCTCTGTGGCACTTTCCATCGGCTTTCGCCGCCCGGGTGTTACCCGGCACCCTGCCCTGTGGAGCTCGGACTTTCCTCCAATGGACACTGTCATCAGGCCCACCAGCGATCCTCACTCGCGCGTTCCCCGGCGGCCTTCCGTATCAAGAAAGCCAGTCCAGAGGTGGCCAGGAAGTCTATCGAACATCTCTTTGGGGGTCCATACCCAGCCAATTCGTGCGAATCGTATCCCGAACGCAACCTGAAATTATCGATGGATTCTGGGGTGTTAGCTTAGATTAAGCGCTCTCTTTCAGTCCTTCTCAGCCGCCTACCACTGCCATATCAGACCAGCTGAATACTGGTCCCCGCGACCTGTGGCACCAGGCATATCTTGGAAACTATCATCCCAAAGGTCCTAGCGATCAGTTGAATTTTGCGAAATTGTTTTGGGCTCGAGGAGAATGAGGAATACTCCTCTAATTGCTCCGAACGACCACGATCCTCTAGGGCATCGAACGGCGTTTTCTAACGTAATGCAGAGCACAGGCTCTCTGCCCTACGAGGGACGGAATTATTCGATCTAGAACTTACTGAAAAAGCCTGAAATTACTTCACTTGCAATCGTGCCTGTATTACTCGAAGAACCTGGCCACCCATGTCCCCAGTTATCGATTCTGTAATACCACACCTCATTGCCATTTTGCCCGTTCCGGTGGTAGAAGGCATTTGTACTCGGAGAGAGAAAGACACTGTCTGTCGTGGTAGTGCCATTCAAGTTTGCCCAGAAGGAAACGACCTGATCCGCATGAGGAGCCCCGCCCCATCCACCCCAGTCACCCATGCTTCCGTCGATTGGGACTACATCATCGTCAACACCATGAATTCGTAACGCCGGTATAGGTTTTGACGGATTACAATTGTTCCAATCAAATCCACTCATAGTACCCGTGACTGAAGCAATCGCACTGAATACATCGGGAGCCTCACACGCGAGTGTGTAGCCCATGAATCCGCCATTTGACATACCAAAAACAAATGTCCGCTCGAAATCTAGATTATGTTGGGCTTGGAGATCTTCAGCGAGTTTCAACAAGAAATTTACATCGTCAGTATTACTAATGCTCAAGTTCGCATTCCAATGCGAAGTGCCACGATTATCTAACGTTCCTTGTGGATAAACGACCGCAAAGCCATGAGTATCCGCTGCCTCATCCATACCCGAGTACGATTGTAGCATAGCCCCGCTACTCCCATAACCATGAAGTGCAAAGACTAACGGAGCGTTAGAAGGCAAGTTGTCTGGCTTGTATAGGATATATTCCCTCGCTAAGGCCTCTTCCTCGATGGCAATCATGCTGTCGCATGAACTGCACAAGAAAAGAACCATCAGAGCGGGGGCAAATAGTACTGTCTCCTTCATGACTTAAGTCTGCCCAGCACCTCGCAGAACCGCAACTTATCAGGAAAAATACCATCAGATGCGCAAGACATCGTTGATAAATTGGTTAGGAGTCCCTCCCCAGAAGAGGGGGGGGTACGGGGAGGCTAGTTCGTGCCTTTGCGGACGGGGGGACTAAGGGTCGTAGGTGACCGTCTCACCATCCTCGATCCACTCGCCGCATTTCTTACCCAGGTTGTAGGTGTCGTTCCTCCACAATTACCCGTTCCGGCAGCAAGCTAATACGGCCCATCACCTCCACCCGCATTATAGGTGCGCTTCGTCTCTAACTGACCGTTCTCGTAATACTCCTCCCACGCTCCATCCCGGTCGCCGTCCTTGTAGGTGCCCTTCATCTTTAACTGACCGTTCTCCTCGTAGTACTCCTCCCACGCTCCATCCCGGTCACCGTCCTTGTAGGTACCCTTCGTCTTCAGCTGACCGTTCTCGTAGTACTCCTCCCACCGTCCTTCCATCTCGCCATTCCTTATGGTGCCCTTCGTCTGTAGTTGACCGTTCTCGTCGTAATACTCGTACGGCCCGTTGGGTTCACCCGCCCCATAGGTCCGCTTGGCTTTCAGCTTACCGGTCCCGTAATACTCCTCCCACCTGCCCTCCACCTCACCGTCCTTCATGGTGCCCTTCGTCTGTAGTTGACCGTTCTCGTAGTAATGCTCATATGGCCCATCGGGTTCACCGTCTTTGTAGGTGCCCCTCGTCTGTAGCTGACCATTCTCGTAATACTCCTCCCACCTGCCCTCCACCTCACCGTCCTTCATGGTGCCCTTCGTCTTCAGCTGACTGTTCTCGTAATAGTGCTCATACGGCCCATCGGGTGCGCCGTAATTGTAGGTGCCCCTCGTCTGTAGCTGACCGTTCTCGTAGTAATCCTCCCACCCGCCATCCCGGTCACCGTCCTTTATGGTGCCCTTCGTCTTCAGCTGACCGTTCTCCTCGTAATGCTCATACGATCCGTCTGGTTCACCCGCCTTGTAGGTCTGCTTGGTCTTTAGCTGACCGTTTTCGTAGTACTCCTCCCACCCGCCATCCACCTCACCGTCCTTGTAGGTGCCCTTCGTTTTTAACTGACCATTCTCGTAGTACTCCTCCCACCGGCCATCCACCTCACCGTCCTTATAGGTGCCCTTCGTCTGCATCTGACCGTTCTCGTAGTACTCCTCCCACCCGCCATCCCGGTCGCCATCCTCTATCGTGCCCTTTCTCTGTAGCTGACCGTTCTCGTCGTAATGCTCATAGGGCCCATCGGGTTCACCGTCCTTCATGGTGCCCTTCGCCTTCAACTGACCGCTCTCGTAGTACTCCTCCCACCGTCCCTCCACCTCATTGTCCCTCATGGTACCTTTCGTCTCCAGCTGACCATTCTCTTCGTAATGCTCATACGGCCCATCAGGTTCGCCGTAATTGTAGGTGCCCTTCGTCTTTAACCGACCGTTCTCGTAGTACTCCTCCCACCCGCCATCCCGGTTACCGTCCTTCATGGTGCCCTTAGCTTCCAACTGACCGTTCTGGTAGTAATGCTCATACGGCCCATCAAGTCCGTCCATCGGGAACTCTGGGTTGAGGTGCACGCCGTACAGGGATACCGGTCTGAGCGCGTTGCCGAGGTCTCTGCCCCCGACGATGCGACCCTCGATCGCTTCGAGCTGGATTGGCCTGTATCCAAGGGAATTAGGGCTGGCATCAATCAACGATCTGATCTGTTCGTCAGTGCGCTCGGCCGATACGACCAAGGACTTGATCAGGAGAGGAGATCTGCTCAAGAGCAGATCAACCAGGTGCACATCTTTCGCGTCATGAATCTCCTGCGGTGGTGTCTGGAACTTCTCGTAGCCGAGTCGTTCCCCCTCAAGGCGGTAGATGCCCGGCACGGACGCATCAATGGAGTAGAAGCCCGACGGGAGGGTGACCGAGACACCCTGCAGGTTGCCATCCTCGCTGATAAGGCGAACCAAGGTCGTCGCGACCGGTGCGTTGCTCATTCTGTCTAGTACACGGCCCTGGAAAGTCTGGCCAGCCGAGTGAGCGGGTACTAGGAGAGCGACCGCCACAACCACTGCAGTCAGCTTCCCATGGTGCCCCTCAAGCCTCGGGAAAGCACGCAGAAGTAGCGAGGTCAATCGGCAGCCATGACTGCCGCCCCGATGATTCGGCCGGTAATGACCCCCCGAACCTCGAGCAAGTGAATGTCTGTGACCGAACACCGACTTAGTGCTGGTCAAAGACCTAAAGCACTAGGAGATATCTTCATAAGGATATGTTTACATTCTAAAACGCTGTCAATAACCTTAATACCCAATATATAGCGTGAACAGGATCAATGACATACTACTCATAGTGTTGGACTAACATAAACCTCTAGATACATTTGTGGTACTTTCACATCGTACCGATTCTGGTACTTGTTTATGAAGGGTGAGCAGTGTCGACCAACGGAGGGGACCCTTGAAGTCAAAATCCGCATTCCTCGCTCTCTTGATTGTTCCGCTCTTCAGTGCCTGTTCGTGGGCGGTTGTGGAGGGTCCACCTGTAGGCTATGAGCGCTTCAATTCCGTGCCCTGCACACGATCAAAGTTCCTGCCTAGCGTAGATGCCGCCTCGTCTGCCCTGACTACATGGATGGGCACCATGATGATATTGGAAGAGAATCCCTTCCCCTTCGCCGATGGATTCCAGGAGCATCTTGGTATTAATAAGAACGGTGGCGTTGTGACAGCTCTGAGCTATGGAGTGCTGACTGGATATTCCGCATATGTCGGTTTCCAGAGGACTACGGCATGCAGGGAAGCCCAGCTCGAAGTAGCTGCACGGAACCGACAAGCAGCTGCACTATATCGAGACGAATCTCTCCAGTCGTCTGAATACGCTTGGTTCGATCAGTTAGTCCCGGCACCCATCTTTGCTGCTGATCTCCCTGACCTACCGGTCACCATCCCATTACTACGCAAGTAAAGTAGAGGGGGCAGGATTTACATCAGAATGCTTTTTTGGCTCGGCTCACCAGAGGTGCCAGGTTTGCCAAGTTTGAGTGGCCCCACCAGAACGGACCGCTTCCGGATCCCGCAGATTTGTAACCGAAAATGAGGAAGGGTACCATACAGTATGCATGATTGGAGCATGCGGTACATCCGACTGACAGCAGTACTCCTACTTGCGGCGTGTGCAAGGGGGCCTACCGCTCCTCCCACCCTAGTGGCGACTTCGATCACAGTATCACCGACGAGCGTCAGCTTGAATGCCATCGGGGAGACTCGACAGCTTACGGCCACGGTCACAGACCAGAACGGCGCGACGATGACCGGTGCCAGCGTGATATGGGGTGCAACGGGTGGTGCTGCGACGGTATCGTCTGCTGGCCTCGTGACTGCTATCACCGGCGGCGTGGCCACGATCACGGCGATCTCGGGATCAGCTGGCGGGACAGTCTCCGTGACGGTTCTTCAGGTAGCTGCGAGCATAGCACTATCTGATACGGTGCTCACGTTCACCTTGCTGGGTGATACCACACAGCTCTCTGCTACGGTCAAGGACACGGGCGGGGCTGTCATCTCAAATCCCACAGTTACGTGGTCGTCATCGGACACAGCAGTCGCTACGGTATCGGAGACCGGCCTGGTCACCTCGGTCACCGGCGGCGCGGTAACGATCACAGCGAAATCAGGATCAGCCAGCGCCAGTGCATCGGCCACGATCACCGTAGTGGCATTGGTCATGGTCAGTGCCGACCGCAACCACACGTGCGGAGTCATGATCACGGGTGAGGCGTACTGCTGGGGATACAATGGCAATGGCCAACTCGGTGACGGCACGACTGCGCAACGCATCAACCCCGTGCTGGTCAGTGGTGGACATAGCTGGGCATCGGTCAGTGCCGACCGCCTCCACACATGCGGAGTGACGACAGCGGGTGAGGCGTACTGCTGGGGATCCAATGACAATGGCCGACTCGGTGACGGCACGACTGCGCAACGCATCAACCCCGTGCTGGTCAGTGGTGGGAATAGCTGGGCATCGGTCAGTGCCGGCGGTGACCACACATGCGGAGTGACGA
>CAUZHN010000092.1:0-9481 GCA_963579625.1 Gemmatimonadales bacterium UBA6960 | reverse complement strand
CGATCAGTTCTTTAAGCACAATCACCTTGTCGGGTTTCTGATCATCAAGCGGGGCAAAGTGGTCGTCGAGCGCTACGCTCGGGGTAACACACCGGAGACGCGCTGGTACTCGTTCTCCGTCGCAAAGTCCGTGGTCTCAATGCTCATCGGCGCCGCTGTGCGCGACGGTTACATCCAGAGCCTCGATGCGACGGTTACCGACTATCTGCCCCTCCTTGCCGGGTCCGCCTACGGGAAAGTGAGCATCCGGGACGCGATTCAGATGGCCTCCGGCGTTGCGTGGGTCGAAGACTACACCGACCCCCAATCCGATATCGCTAGCACCGGCGGCAGCGCCCTCAACCGCCTGCGCTACCTACGGAAGAAGCCGCGTGTTTCTCCGCCCGGCCGAGTCTTCAACTACAACACCGCCGAAGCCAACCTCCTTGGAGCCGTGCTGCGGGCGGCTATCGGCAACAACCTTTCAACCTATCTGGAGCATAAGATATGGCGCCCCTTTGGCATGGAACATGACGCCAACTGGTTGCTGCTGGCGCCGGGTGGGGCCGAACACGCAGGTTGTTGCTTCAGCGCCACGCTGCGCGACTATGGTCGGATTGGGCTGTTCGCTATGCGCGACGGTCGGCTGCGCAACGGGACCCCGGTCCTTCCGGACGGCTGGATGGCGGAATCAACAACGCCATCGCGCGCGAACCAGGGCTACGGCTATCTCTGGTGGCTGCGCGGCAGCGGTGTCTACGACGCCATCGGGATCTACGGCCAGTCGATTCACATCGACCCCGCCGAGGAGCTGGTCATCGTTACCCACAGCACCTGGCCGCAGCCCACCGGACGGGAGTTCGAGCGCCATCGCAGTGCGTTCTTCGAGGCGGTGACCGCGATGCTCAGGAACTGAGGGCCGCCGGCACTAACGTAGAGTTTCCGGCTGCGTGCTTCAGGGTGGGACATCTTATGGGACAATCGGCAAAATTGGGCTGAATTACGGAGTTTGATGGGACGCCAGAAAGCGCTGTAAATGACTGATAAATTTTTGGTTTACGATTACACGCCCGGGTGGCGGAATTGGCAGACGCCGGGGACTTAAAATCCCCTGTCTTAGGACGTGCGGGTTCGAGTCCCGCCCTGGGCATTTCAAGCTATAACTGGTTTACAGCGGAATGAGGGTTTTGCAAAAAGCGCGTTTTTAGGCCAACTGACCATAAAACTGACCATACAAAACGCTTTTTCTGACTTTTGCCTACCCATTTTGGAACGCTGCAACCTCGGCTAGGCGGCGCTGATCACTGTCCCTCTTCTCGTGCCTTCTTGGGGGCTGCTACGTCCCATACGAAGCCGATGTCATCGAGTTTCTGGATCTGCTCTTCCGGTAAATTGTGCTTCCGTCCTCGCAACACATGAACCCAACTACCGAGTTGTGGATTTTCCGACCATGCTCTCGATACCAAACAGTTCCCTTTCACTTCCTTGTAAGCAACGAGTGCGGAGTACATCTGCTCAAATTTATGACCTGCCACGTCCCAAACGAAGCCGATGTTATTGAGTTGTCGGATCTCATCTTCAGAAAACTTGCGGCGTTTGTCTCGCAATCCAGCAACCCAACCTGCCAGCTCTGGGTTCTCCGACCATGACCGTGGAATGAGGCAGTCCCCGTATTCATTCTTGTAAGCAGCGAGTTCCTTGCACCGAAGCTCAAATGTGGTTGCTTCCGGGTCCCAATCGAACCCGATCGCATCTAGTTGCTGTTTCTGTTTTCTGTTTGTCTTTGTGCCCCCATTTCGCACCCTGGAAACCCAACCTGCCAGTTCTGGGTTCTCCGACCATGACCCTGGAACCAGGCAGCCCCCGTATTCATTCTTGTAAGCAGCGAGTTCCTTGCACCGAAGCTCAAATGTGGTTGCTGCTGATGGTGGGTCCCAAACGAACCCAATCTCGTCGAGCTTCTGGAACTCAGCTTCGGTAAGGTAGCTACGCCGGCGGCGACGTTTGTGAACCCACGTGCCCAGTTGCGGATTCTCCTGCCATTCCCTGGGAACTAAGCAGTCTCCAAATTCATTCTTGTAAGCAGCGAGTTCTTTGCACCGAAGCTCAAATCTGGTTGCTTCCGGGTCCCAATCGAACCCGAGGTCATCGAGCTTCTGCCTTCGATCTTCGGTGAGCTTGCTCCTATTCCTTCGCTGTGTTTTAGCCCAGATTCCCAGCTGCGGGTTCTCCGACCATGACCTTGGAACGAGGCAGTCGCCGTGCTCAGTCTTATAGGCAAACAGTTGCTCGTACATTCGTTCCCATCGAAAGGCGAGAGCGTCCCAAACGAACCCAATCTGATTTAGTTTTTCGATCCGGTCTTCGTCTACCTTGATGGCTCCACCCCGAACCATTGAAACCCAAGTGCCCAGTTCTGCGTTTTCCGCTCCGCCGGAGGGAACTAAGCAGTCTCCGTGAACCTTCTTGTAAGCAACCAGTTCCTCGCACATCTGTTCCCAGTAGGTTGTCCCCGGGTCCCAATCGAACCCAATCTTATCTAGTCTTCTACGCTGGTCTTCGGTGACCCTGGTGTTCGCAGTTCGCAGGCTGCTAACCCAAGTACCAAGCGAGCCTTGCTTTTGGGGAACTAAGCAATCCCCATGCTCAGTCTTATAGGCAACCAGTTGCTCGTACATCTCTTCCCATCGGGTGGTATACACATCCCAAACGAACCCGATTTCATCTAGTCTCGCGATCTGGTCTTCGGTGAGCCTGCTGCGCCTTCCTCGACACCCTTGAACCCAATGATTCAAATTCTTGTTTTTCGAAGTGGTAACTAGGCAGTCCCCATGTTCTTCCTTGTAGGCGACCAGTCGCTCGTACATTTGTTCCCATCGGGTGGTTGCCGGGTCCCAATCGAACCCGAGATCATCGAGTTTCTGGCGTTGATCTTCCACGGGCGTGATGCGCCCCGAGCGCACATTATCAACCCAATTAGCCAGCCTCTTGTTCTCTGGCCAACCACCGGGGACTAAACAGTCTCCATGCTCATCCCTATACGCCTGAAGCTCGCCGTACCGCTCGTCCCAGGTCGCTCCGAGCTGGTCCACCAGCCGTGTCGTAATTCCCTCGCACAGAGCTGGTAGGCTGATCTCTGGGCCTATGAACTCAACATAATCCCTCAGCTTCGAGTCGCTGAACCCTCCCGTCCGACCCCGCTCGGTTCGCATTTCACGGATCACGTCCGCTAGTGTCTCGTCCTGGGTTTTCATTGCGTTTAGCACGGTACCCACCTCATCAAAATCGGTACGTTCTAGCGCGTCCTCAATGCTCTCGTTCTCACTGACTTCCAGGTAGAGAGGCACCAGTACGTAACCCCGTTTCTTTCGGGGGGCCTTCCTCATCGCACGCCCAACCGCCTGCACAATGTCGATGCGGCTCCGCTTTGGTGCCATAAACGCGACCATGTCCACCACAGGGACATCGACGCCCTCAGTAAGACATGATGCGTTGGAAACGATGCCTTTAACCGAATCACGGAACTCCGACATCAGGCCTTCACGCGTCCCCGTGGGGATCGTGCCGTTGACGTGGAAGCACTCGAAATCAGTAAGGTGCGTTCCGATCCCCTCGGGCAGATCACTGGTAAAAGACTTTGCAGCAGCGATGGTGTTGTGAAAGCTGATGATCTTGCTGACGTCGTGCTTCTCGACGGCCTGCTGGATGGTGACCTGATTGGCTACTTGCCGGACCTTCACCGGATCGCCTTTGACCAGCACATCAGCACGTTCCCTGAGCGCCTCTCTGACCTCATCCGTTGCGGCGACTGAGATCAGCACCTTGTAGCTGCAAATGATGTCCTTCTTCGCAGCTGCGGCGAACGTCAGATCATGGACGATGGGGCCATACACCTTGGGGTTGTCCATCGAGTAGACAAGTTTGTGGTCTCCCTCCACGTCCTTGTTTTTTGGGTGGTAGTGACGTGTGGTCGCCGTCATGAAGACGCGCTTCTTGATCTTCATGTTCTCGTCTGAGAGCGCGAAGCTATTCTTCTTCCCAACGCTTCCCGCTGTCTTGTGGGCCTCGTCGAATATCCCAAGATCGAACTTGAAGCGATCAGGCATTCCTGCGGCAAGTACTTCAGCCGACTGATAGGTGCAGAACACAAGCCGGGTGCCGCCGTAGCGACCCGACAGGAAGCGGCGCACGTCGTCGCTGTTAGTCGTTACGGGAAAATCGAGATCCGACTGCCTGATCACCCACCGATCCACGCCCCGCTGGACGCTAGGATCGGAGCACACCGACAGATAGGCCAAGTCTTCCCACTTGGTTTCCGAGACCCACTCGTGGAGCGTTTGCCGCAACAGAGCAAGTGAGGGCACAAGCATCAAGACGTTCTGTGCCTTCAGCCGCTTATGCTCAGCGACCCAAAGGCTCATCAGCGTCTTGCCGGTGCCGCAGGCCATCGTTGCTGTGACCCGGTCGTTGTCCTTGAGGCCGTCCAGGATGTCGGTAATCGCCTCTTCTTGATGAGGGCGCGGAGTCTTGGGTTCATGCGGAACTTCTACGCCTTCGAGCCACCCATGTATGGCTTCGAAATCTGCTTTTGACAGACGATTGAGATCATTCCCCCGGATTCCGAAGAACCGGTCCCTGCCTTCCAGTGCCCGCTCTGGCAGTCGCGTGCAGTTTGTTATCAGAACCTGTCGATCCGCTTTATCGCCTATCGCCAGAACGTTAGCGATGTCATCGAAGATGAGGGATTGGCTCCTGCGGAACTTCACCTGGTAAGCGTGGTACTCACCGGTGAGAGTCTCGATCACGCCGTCGTAGCCGATCTCCGGCGTTGGGAGACCGAGCTTCTTCTTTACTGCCGTTGGGACCGCATTGGACGGCCAGACATGGCGTGCCTGTGCTTGCCGGGAGGTGGAGAAGTAGCCCTCGGCAAAGACCTCAAAGGCCATGCCACGGTCTTGAGGCGTCGGCAGCTCGGAGACTCGTTTCTCAAGGGTTGAGAAGGAGTCCAGGTCGTCGAACAGACTAGCCTTCAGAAACTTAACTGCGTCTGGATGTCTTGGTCGGGCCACGGGGCCAAGATTTTAACTGGGGCGTGGCGGAATTTCGCTGGTAGCGGTCGCAGGCGTTCTCACGCTCATAGTTGTCGGGCCGCAACCGTTACGAATGGTGACGGCTAGGTGGGGTTAGCGCCCGACCGCACTCCAGATCACGTTGCCGTCATCGTCGTACAGAGCAACCTGCACAGGGACCTCAACCCCACCTATGAAGCCGCCGATGCCCATCGTGGCGCGGTTGGTGCCGTGGTCCCTGTAGTAAAGGCCGTAGGGGGCTATGCCTGCCATTCTGTCAATATTCCCCCCGTGTTGCCGAACGCGTAAGCCGAGGTGGTTCATCACGGCGGTGAATTGTCCGTTCTCCACTTCAAAACTACGCGCCCGTATCACCTGCGGTATCTGTTCAGGCATCACGGCACCGATCAGAGGCACCGCCGCCAGTGCCAGAAGCAACGCACCAAGCGTCAGCTTCAGTCGCCGGTTGTCTTGTTCTACCTTGCTTAACCTGGACTCAAGCAACGTCGCTTCATTCATCGTCGGTATCCTTGGTTTAGAGATCGCTGTTAGATGCCGGAAACTCTACGCCGATAACGGCGAAATTTCGCTGGTGGCCGTCGATCAGGTGACGGGGTAGGCGAGACAAAATATGAACTTTCCAGTAAGGTGCCGACCATGGACATCCTTTCAGACATCCTTTTGATCATTGGTCTCGTGTGCGTGGCCGGTCCCCTCATTTATCGTTGGCGCAACGGGGGTTTCTCCGGTAAGTAGGTTCTTCTACTACGTAACAACACTCGTAGACGCTGCCTGCTGGACGACGTCCGATGTGGGTCTAGGTCGAGCGCCTCTTCTGCGCACTTTTTCCGACCCTCTACCTAACCCTGCAACTAACCCCACACTCTCGCACCTCTCGCATGTCTCAAACCGTATTCGGCAGATATCGAGTTTTTCGTGAGGTCAACACTGGCAACGGTTTCGGCGCAAACGCCTACGGTTGCTGGATCGGCGCAAATAGGTATAAATGGGGCAGCAGAGGTCTTAAAATCCCCTGTCTTAGGACGTGCGGGTTCGAGTCCCGCCTCGGGCACTTCAAGCTATAACTGAATTGCAGCGGAATAAGGGTTTTGTAAAAAGGGTCGTTTTAGGCCAAGTAGCCATAAAAGTAGCCATACAAAACGCTTTTTTTGACTTTTGCCTACCCATTTTGAAACGCTGCTCTCGGCTAGTAGCCGTCACCACGTAAGTTGCTAAGAAACGGAGACCCCCAGCGAAACTGGGCACTCATAAGCGTAGGATATATACAAACTTCCTACGGGTGAGACACGCAAGTTACGAACTGGGTGCAGTGGACTTAATAGAAAGGGGACCAATGATGCTCTATCGGAAGATAGTCGCCTCCGTGCTAACCATCGTTATCCTGGCCGGCCCCGTAGCCGCTGGTCCCCAATCATCAACCGTCTTCAAGAAGGTGGATTTCTACACCCAGGAAGGCGGCAAAATGAGGGACTACGACGCCCAAATAATCATCGACCCCCGACTCCGATCGATCAAGTTCGCCCACGAGAACAACGCTTCCAGGACTTTCGCCTTTATTGAATGGGATCGCATTACTGGGGTTACCTACGAGAATACCAAGCATGCCAGGATCACTGCAGGCCTTCTTGTTACGTGGCCCCTACTTTTTCTCAAGGGTAAAAAACACTGGCTGACAATCACATTTGGTCCGGGACCGAACAACGCGCCAGGTGGCTACGTTTATGCCCGAATGGACAAAGACAATTATCGAAACATTCTAGCGGCCATTAACGGTCTTACGGGTCGAGAAATTCGTCGTATTGAAGAAGGCGGAGAAACGGGCACGCTGTACCCAGGTGTAGTCACCCAGGTCCAGCCTGTCGCACCGCCACAGCAAAGACAGGTCCAGGTCGTTGTACCGGCACAGCCAAGAACTGCTGTGGGGAACTCGACGTACACAGCACCTTCTCGACCTGGGGACACGATTTCCGCCGGTGCTCTGCCGCCGATACCTCCGACGTGGACACCTCCCGAGAAGTTAGCTCATTCAGCGACTTGGACAACCCGAGACGCCGACGGGGTCAGGTACCAGATGAGCGCGACCGTTGCCAACCACAACGACGTTGCGATGCGAGCCGTCGCTGCGGTCGTTCTTCATGAAGCCACGGGCGGCGCACTCTACACCACGCGCGTCGGTTTCATCGTTCCGCCTAACGCGACGCACGAGGAAAAGGGCACGGGGACCGTCCCTAACGAGGCAGCGACCAGAGGGGACTACTGGTCGATCGACATCGAATGGGACCCCGGGAGCCTTCCTGAATCAACGACACCGACAACGCCGAAAGCACCAGTGTCTGCAGAGGCGCCAGGACTGAACGGTCCTGTACTGCCTAGCCCAGTCCTTCCCGAATATTTCGCAATCAGCAGCGTGCTCGAAGGGACTTGGCGATCAGGACGGAAGACGATGGAAATTACGCGTGTCCCGCGGGATGAGGATCGCATCAGCTTCACGCCTGATGGATTGAGAAAACTTCGAGATAACCGCTACTTTTTTGCTGCTATCTCGGGAGGGGGGCAGCATCTCGAGAATTACCGGTTCGAAGACACCAGCCTGGCCGTGGTTCGTGACGCCGGGTTCACCTTTCCTGGTGGGATATTGTTGCGGTGGCGTTGTCAGGAGCAAAACGCTGTAACAAGTGTCTACGGAGCCCCGGAGAACAACGCCGTGCAGTTTCAAAACGGGGCTTCGCTCACGCTAATGTCAAACGATCAGATCCGCGTGCAGTCAACGATCCCTGTATTTATCTCCACCCCCGGCTATTCTCTTATTTCAAACCCTCGCCTTCCGGGCGACTGTCGGCCCGGTGATTTGGACTCCACCACAGAAACCAGGGTCAGAACCGAAGTGTGGGTGCGTTGAGGACCTCAAACGTCTGACGCTCGTTAGCAACCGGGTGCGCACCAAACCTCGTTGAAGTTTTCGTCCCAGTACAAGATGCCGACTGGGCTAATCATGGCGCGGGGGTTGCCGTTCTCGTCGGCGTAGGCGATGCCATGTTCGTTTATCGTGGTGCGGATCTTGTCGTTCTCGTCGTACACAACGAACCGCCGAGCCCGTACCGCAACCGTTACGAGTAGTGACGGCTAAGTGGGGTTAGCGGGGCGGAGTTGCAATGACCATCACGACGAATGGCGCTGCTAACTCAGCGACTTCCTCCGGGGACTTGTCCGCAGCAGGTGGCCTCGTATTGGTGACGATCTGCAGAAGGGAATCTAGTAGTGGTTGCAGGTAGGCTGACTTCACGGCGTAACTGACGCTGTCGGGAAGATCGCCAGTCCATTCGAAGACTGTGGCGGCGTTCAACTTGGCCGTGACCACGCCGATCACCTCACCTTGAAGATTAAGAAGCGGACCTCCGCTGTTGCCCGACTGGATCTGTGCCGAGAACTGATACGTCCGTGGATCATTCCGGAACCCATAGACGGAGCTTATCGTGCCAGTCGTGACCTTGAGTGTGGACCCCATGATGTCTGGGAGCGGGTAGCCCAGCGCCAAGACTGAGGCCGCAGGTCGGGCGGTGGCGCTTGCCAGCTGCAATCCGCCAGCCCTCGGAAACTCGGGACCAACAGAGAGTACGGCAATGTCATTAACCTTGTCGGCCACGGCCACCGTCGCATTGTATGACTGGCCATCAGTCGACACGACAGAGATTCGATCCGCATCGGCAACTATATGATTCGCCGTCACGATGTACCCCGAATCAGTCACCCACCCCGTACCCGACACGACAGCTTTGACCGCAGGTGGCATGTACCGATCCTCTCGTGGCGAAGGAGCGATTGGTGGCGAGGCGGAGACAAAGAGTCGTGCCCTTGCGTTATAGCAATCGGTGGGGATTCCTAAAACGCCGACGTATCGATAAATATCGTAGAGAAGCATTCCGTCAGCCCCAGCACGACAGGCATCTTCCTTGAAGAGCAGCAGTATGTTGTCCCAGCCGCAGTTCGTTTCTGTGCCCTCCATCATGACCGAAAGCTCACCGATGACCTCGATGGAGTAGTTCACAGTCTCTGGGGCTATGACAACATCCAAAGCACATCCAGGTTCCTTCGTGACCCCCGTCGGTTTGAATTGGATGCTCTTCACGGTTGGCTGACAACTAAGAATGGCCAGAACAGCACCGATGACAACGACAATGCGCTTCAAGAACGAGTTCTCCGGCCGCACGACCATTGAGCCCACCCCCATCTGGTCTCGTGTGGTCGCTTCACTCATATCGGCACCCTTAGTTTGGTTTTACGGCGTCCCATGTTTCCTTGGGGTCCGGTGAAAGATCGGACCTCGGCCAAGGGACAGGTTGGAGAGGGGGACTGGAAGCGCCGCTGCCGCCGTACCCGCCGCCGCCCGCGATGGCATTAAGTTGCTGCAGCAT
>CAUZHN010000091.1:0-9550 GCA_963579625.1 Gemmatimonadales bacterium UBA6960 | reverse complement strand
GATCGTCGCTGTCGTGTTGTTATTCGCGTTCAACCATCTTGCGGGATTCGTCGTTGGTATCATGGGGTTGACTGCCTTCGTTAACCGCGTCGTCGGTCGTGTTCTTGGCACGAGGAGAGTAGTTTGGCAGGTTCAGCAGATTGTCACTGATTCAGATGACTTTAACGAAGATGCCGAATCCTAACGTCGAGTCCAGTTGCTGTTGGTAGCGTCTGCCAATGAACTGATTCTCCGTAGATACCGGATGGCGCCAATTGTAGGCCCCACATCGAGATAAGACGATTCCGGCGAAAGTTTTTTCACTTTCAGAGGTCCATCCGAGTGAGGTAAGATTCGGACTACGAACTGGATTGAAAGCATTTCTCCCGCGATCAGGCGCCGGAAACGACTCATCGATCGACCTTAGAGGAGCGGGTGAGATACGTACTCTAGTTACGACATTGACGACTGCCGCTGTGCTCGGAATGACAACGGGTTGTTCTGATTTGGCGCTTGAACCGGATCAGCATCCGACGGCCCTATCCCTACTGCCGGTCGACACGATGTTGCTGGAAGGACAAACCGCAGTGTTGAGATTTGTCGTCACCGATCAAAATCAACAAACCTTCGCCTCACTGCCGACATGGGCTCTACCGAATTGGTCGATCTCGAATCCGAGCATCCTGAGCGTATCAGGTGATGGCTCCATGGAGGGGCTCGCGGGTGGGGAGGTGACGGTGGTTGGAGAAGTCGCAGGCCTGAAGGCCGAGACCCGGGTCCGGGTGATTCCACTGGATGTCCAGTTGTCAGCACCCGTTATTCAGTTGATACAGAGTGTCCAAACACTCGAAGGAAACATTCCTGTCATCGCAGGGAAAGATGCACTCCTGCGGGTTTTTATGATCGGCGACCAAGTAAGCTTCTTCGAGCCTACGGTTAAAGCGTTTTTTTATTCGGGAGACGAGATCCTTCACTCAGTTCAGATGCCGTCTCCGCTTTACTTTCTGCCTTCGTCGGTAGATGAGAGCGAGCTGAACAGATCCTACAATACCATTGTCCCAGCTGATGTAATGCAGCCCGGCGTGGAACTGGTGATCGAGTTAGACCCGGAGCAGGTCGTCCCACTGGCTCCGCGGAGTTCTGTGCGTGTACCTGAAACGGGCCGCATGGCTCTCAATATCCGAGAACTAGAGCCTTTTCGCTTGCGCGTCATCCCTGTGCTAGCACCGGGATCGCCAGCCCCTGCGGCTTCCGGTCAGGTCTTCGATTGGACTGCCAATCTTTCCGAAGACAGCGATCAGGTACAATACACTCGATTTGTATTCCCGATCTCTGAGTTCGAGGTCGATGTCAGGGAGTTGTACGTGACCCACACCGATCTCACCACGAAGGCTGGCTGGAGCATCTTTCTGAGGGAAATTGACCTTCTCCGGAGAACGGATCCGGATGGAGCGGGTCGCTACTACTATGGTGCAGTCACCCTGCCTCGCGGTTCGGCAAGAGGTGGACTTGGATACATAGGTAAGACGACAAGTGTTGGGCGGGCCTCAGAGTTCACACTCGCTCACGAACTGGGTCACAATATGGGTCTTCGTCACGCCCCTTGCGGCGAAGTCTCTAACCCAGACCAGAGTTATCCCTATGACGACGGTTCGATCGGCAAATGGGGCTACGATCTACGGGCTAATTTCGGTGCGGGGGAACTCAGGGATCCAGGGTTTACTAAGGACCTTATGTCGTACTGTAATCCTGAGTGGATCAGCGACTATCACTATAGAAAATCCCTGGCGTTTCGAACGGCTCAGGGGTCCGCAGCACAACGATCTGACAGGTCGCAACAGACGGAAGATGTGTTGATCCTGTGGGGGGGGGCCGACGGTGGAGTGCTAACGCTGGAGCCCGCCATTTACATGAACGCACCGGTGGTTCTCCCGGAGCGAGGTGGTCCGTATCGGATAGAGGGCTTCGACGCAAATGGTGGGACAGTATTCTCGTTCGACTTCTCACTCACGGAGACCGAGGACGTCGATGGCGGTCATTTCTTTTTCGCTCTACCGTTCGATACCGGAGTTGCGGATGAACTCGACAGAATCCAGTTACTGGGGCCTGAAGGTCAGATAGAACTCGGAGAAGGTGTATCCACACCTGGCCTCGCTGTCATAACAGACGGGTCGTATCCAGTCCATACTTCGGAATTGGGATGAGACGGACCTGGTCTCCCCGGGAGTGGATGTACTGATCACAGACGGTGTTCACACACGCAAAATCATTGGCGATATGTGATGAGGGCCTTTTTCGAAAGTAGGACGGGAACTCTCTGTCCTCTTCTATTAGCGATGCTAGGCTACCTCCATGCACCTGTCGAGGCACAGATATATGCTGAGTTACGAGGAGGTACCGCAGTCGGTAGCCACACCGCGACTGCAGCGGCAATGGAGCTTGAACCAGGGTTATCGGTTGCTGGATTGCTTTTAATACAAACATCAGGAGTCGTCGGAATATACGCAGGCTTTGTTCGAACGGAATTCGGGTGTATCAATGGCTTTTGCACCGACCGCGACATCACGATCACTGGCAACGACATACGCTTGGGGCTTTCCTTAAGTCGGGGAAGGCCTTGGTTACAATTCGGGCTTCTTTACGGGGGGACCGGTGCCGCAACCGACGAGCCCAATGGAGGCCTAGGTTTCGAAACTAGTCTCGGCCTAGCTTTCTCGCTCGGCAAACTCCGATTCTCTCCGGGGTTGGCCTACCGACGACACGACGCGGACACGGCGATCAGGAAGGATCACGCTGTTTCATTGAGTCTCGACTTGGGCGTCCAATTACGACTCGGAATCCTGAGTTCTCCGGAACTCAAGGATTGAATCTGTCTGCCTACCTACTTGAGCTAGATTTCTGCACGTAAGAACATGCACAAGCGGCAGAGAAGAACCGAATGACACCGGCAGGGGTTTAGATTCAATTGGATTTCGAATCCATGTCTGAGGCTCCTGCCACCCGGGAGATCTTCACTGATGGATCAGCTAGTGGAAATGAAGTGTGAGGCCTGCCAGCGAGGAGCCCCCACTGTCACGGCCGAGGAAAGCCGTGAGCTCCATACCCAGGTGCCTGAGTGGGCGCTTATCACTCGAGATGAGATCCAGCGCCTCGAACGGGACTTTCCGTTCCCGAACTTTGTCGACGCCCTTCAGTTCACGAACGATGTGGGTGTCTTGGCCGAAGAAGAAGGTCATCATCCGGCGCTTCTTACCGAATGGGGCAGCGTCAGGGTAGCCTGGTGGACCCACAAGATCCGGGGACTACACCGGAACGATTTTGTGATGGCTGCCAAGACCGACGAACTTTTTCCCGTGAATGGGTGACTGAGTGAAGATAGGGTGATCCAGTCGTTTCCCCGCAACGACGTCGTCGCGGATGAGGCGACTCAGTGAAGAACAATTCCGGCGCTGGTGGAGACGGTGGAGCGGTCCTGGGCATCGTAAACGATGTCTAGTCCGCGTGGGGGACGTTTCCTAGGGGGCCGGACGCGCTGAAGAAGCTCCAGGGCACGGCACTCTGGGTCATGCGGGTTTGCATCTGAAACATTCGCCAATCGAAGTCTTCATCTTTCGGATTCAACTCAATCTCACGGATTGATTCCATCAGTAACTGTCGCCGGAAAGCAATCGTTTCACCCCAATCTTTTCGGTGCCCACGAGCGTCGACCCAATCGTAGGATAGGGAGCACCCCACTCGTCTGCCATCGGGAAGGCGGTCAAAGATTTTGTCGCAAAGCTCTCGCACGTTTTGGCACTCCTCGATGTAGATCCTGCTGATTTCGGAGAAGCCCAAAGAGTCGAGTCGCTTGAATCGCTTCCGTTGAATTTTTCTGCCCGTCATGTGATGAACCCTCCGATAGCTCGGACCGCTTCTGAGAAGGTTGCATCTCTCGTCTTCATCCAAGGAGAGATCGGATCGCCACCCTCTCCGCACGAGTGGCAATACCACAGGCCGGATCTCCCTTCACGGGGAGAGAGGTGAACAGAAGGGTCTTGATCTTTGTGTAGGGGGCACGAGCAATACCAACCCCTGCCCCGCCTCAGGGCTTCGATACGGAGGTTGCGCACGACCTGAAGAAGACCCGTGCTTCGTGCCTTGGCCAACGCCCTCTGCCACTCTGCTGAGATCCGTCGTGGAGCGCGAGCCGGATGATCGACAGGGCTACCCGAACAGTCCTCGCACCCACATCCCGGCACGGGTGCCCCTGCTCCCCTCTCCCGTGTGAATCCGTGTGCGCGATCCGTACGACGAGGGTGCGTTTGCGTTCTTCACTGATGGCATGACCGGCCCCCGTGACGCGTCAGCCGTGGAGGGTCTTGGAAGGGGAACTATAACTCATCGAACAGCTCTTCCATGCGCCTCCGGGTCCGCTCGTCGGGCAACCGCCCCACGCCGGCGCCCATGTTGTCGACGAGGTGCTCCGGATCTGAGGTTGCCGGAATGACGACCGTCACCGCCGGATGCGCCAGGATGTACTTGAGGAAGAACTGCCCCCAGCTTTGGCCATCGAACTCGGCCGCCCACTCCGGAAGCTCGTGGCCACTCGCCGCGCGAAAAAGTCGGCCGACGTTGTACGGCTCGTTCACAATTACCGCGATCCCTCGATCCTGCGCCAGGGGAAGGAGACGCTCGGCGGCCTCGCGCTCCCCAAGCGAGTAGTTGACCTGGACGAAATCGAGCTCCTCGGTCCGGAGCACCTGCTCCATCTGCTGGTACTGCCGTGCGAAAGAGGTGGTCACGCCCACGTACCGCGTTCGACCCTCCTCCTTCGCCTGTCGGATCGTCCTCAGGTGGATGTCGGCATCCCGCAAGTTGTGCACCTGGTTCAGGTCGATGGTGTCGCGCCCCCAGCTCTGGTGCGACCCCTCCTCCTGATCGATCCCGGCCTCCCGCCCTCCACCCGTCGAGATCTTGGTAGCGAAGAAGAGGTCGTTCTGGATTCCGAGCTCCTGAACCAGCTGGCCGGCCACCTTCTCCGAGGTCCCGTAGGAGGGAGCCGTATCGAAGAAGCGACCCCCCATTCCATGGAAGAGTTTCAGCACGTCACTCAAGCGCACCCACTGCAGGTTCGGCGGGCCCACACTGAAGGTGCGTGCACTACCGAGACCCACCGCGGGGATCTCCTCTCCTGAGGAGGGGATGGAACGCATGAGAAGCGGTTGTTGCTGGGCGAAGGCCGGCAGCTCATTCAGCAGCAGGCCGGCCCCGGCCCCCGCGCTGATTTTGAGCACCTCTCGACGCGAGATCTTCATGTCGTCACCTCGTAGACTGTACGACGATCGCTCTGGCGAACCCCGCAAGATGAGAAGCGGTAGGCTGAATGGGCAAGGAGAGGGTGCGGTGGCGGCGGCCTGAGGCGCCCGAGGCTGTAGTCCTCGTCGAGCAGTGGAGACGGCTGTACAATACCGTCCGACCCCATCGTGCTCACGGCGGACTACCCCCCGCCCCGGAGACGATAAAACCATCGCCCTGATTCCTCAGGATGCCCCAACTCCAGGGACCACCGATGGCTCGGGGTCTAACATAGCAAGTGGTACCTGAGGTGGGGGCACGTCACTCTCGCCCCGCTGGGGGATGCGAGAGCCCAGCACAACCTCGGGCTTATATACTCCTTTGGCGAAGGCATACCGGAGGACGATGTGGAGGCGGTGCGCTGGTATCGCCTGGCCGCCGAGCAGGGGTATGTGTCTGCCCAGACCAACCTCGGGGTTATGTACGCCACTGGCGAAGGCGTCACTCAGGACCCCGCGGGCATGGCCCGCCTCTAGAGCAAGCCTGCGAGGGCGGGTTTCGGCCGGCGTGCGAAAGTGGATCCGGAATGGGAGTGATGATTTCCCTCTTTCTCATCGGATTTCTCCTTTTCGGAGCCAAGCGCCGTAGGCAGTAGCCAGTTCCTCCCATGGGCTGGTGCCTCGCTCGCCAAGCAACGGAGGACGCAGGCTGCTGGACGGGACTCACAGAGAAGGCCCCCCCGGCCTAGAAGACGGCCCCTAGCCCCCCCTCCGTGGTACCCAGCCACGCCTAGCTATCCAGCACTGTTTTGCTCAAACGAGTTCACGGTTTCAGATTGAGCTAGGAGTCCCAAGCTCCGAAAAAATTTGGTAGCTGCGGCGGGTCCCTTTTTCCGATAAGCAAGACCCCATAGGGGTACCCCTATGGGTACGGGATGCCCCCAAGGCCGTTAGGCGGCAACACAGGGCTCATTTTTTATTGGCTGCCGGCCATTTATCCTCTTCGTCCGGTAGGGCCTCACTCACGCGCAACGTACGGTAGTCGATGTACACGGGCATTTCACCCCCCGGTCCATGGCAATTCTTCCCAAGGATCACCCCCCCCTACGCCGGAGGAGGAGGGGGGCGGGGGGGGGGTACTAGTGCTAGAGGGCACACATCAGGCTCTACGCACGCGTACGCGAGAGCTATCACGGGGGAGGCCCCAGGTCCTCCCCCTGCTTCGGTCAAAGTTACCATCTGGGCATCTCAAAGTACCACACAGAATACCACACAGACCAAAGACGAAACAACATCAGAAAGATGCCCACAGGGATGGCCCCCAGCCACACCTAGCTATCAAGCACTGTTTTCCTCAGGGGATTTTGTGATTTCAGATTGGCCGTGAGTCCCAGCCGACGCCTCGGCCCGCCCGGGTGAGACTGAGGGTTAGCCTCGGGCGCTATCCACACACGTCAGTTCGCCCGCGCGTCGATGCATTTCCGCCGCTCTCTCAGGCTCGTACATTCTGTCGAAGAGCATGCCCAAGGTGTGGTACGCGCGCCGGTTGTGTGGCTGCAGCTCAATGACTCTCTCCATGGCCTCGACCGCCTCGGCTACGCGACCGAGCCGGTTGAGGGCCTCGCCCAGGTAGAAATGGGCAGCAGCGTGCCGAGGATCCTCCTTGCAGACCCCTCGGAGGACTTCCTCAGCGACGGCATTGAGTCCCTTGCGGAATGCGCGTAGACCCTGCTCGGTGCGAACCTCCAGGCTCGTGGGATCGAGGCTCAGAGCCAACTGTACCTCGGTGTCGGCAGCCTTGAACCGGACTACCTCTCGAACGATTTTCTCCCACAGGTCCCCCTGGGCCGGCGGGTGTGTCACATCCTCCGTCTCACCCCTCGCTCTTCCTCCCCGCTTCGCAAAACTCCGATTCCCGTCGGTGTGGCTATTGCTCCACGCGGGTGATCTTTCCTTGAAGTCCTCGTCAACAAGCTGTTTGACGGTCAGGCGGCGCTTAGCTACCTGAATCGTCTCTCGTCTGGCCTTGTTGGGGTCAATCCCAAAGCGGTGCAACTCTCCTCGGATTTTTCTGGCCTCGGCTCTGGCTTGCTCAAGAGTCACGTCACCCCACTGGCCGATCCTGTAGAATTTCCTGTTCGTAGATGGTCCATATCCTAGATAGAAGACCTTGCTGGACCTTCCGGTGGCCTTGGGCGGATAGAGCTTGATATGGTGCCCTGACACATCGGGATCATTATGGATCTGATGCTTCGGGGCGTTCCCTGAACGGGTGCGTTTAGAATCATCCCACTTCAGCTTCGCTATCTTCGCTTCGGTCAAAGTTGCCATCTGGATATCCCCCTAGAATACCACACACAATACCACACACCGAGGGCCAAAACAAAATCAGAAAGATGCCCACAGGGATGGCATCCAGCCACACCTAGCTATCCAGCACTGTTTTGCTCGTCCTGAGTTGCGGGCTTGAGGGGTGCCGGGGCAGGATTAGGGCATGAAGACGATCCTCGCTGAACTCGACCGGATGGCTACCAAGGGCCACCCGGGTAAGCGCAAGGTCTTCGAGCCGGTGGTAAAGACGATTCTGGAGACTGCCCCGGAGTTCCAGTCACAGTATCGGAAGGTGTGGCTCTGGGATGACTACCCCGATCGCGGGGGTGCCGACCTCGGCATCGATCTCGTCGCCGAAGACAGGCAGGGCGAGCGAGTAGCCATTCAGGCGAAATGCTACGCTCCCGATAGGAAGCTGACGTGGCATGACCTGAGCACCTTCTACGGTGATGCGATGGGTCGAGCCGAGATCAAGCAACTCATGTTGGTGCTCACCTGGCGCGGTGATACGCCTGGGCGAGACGATTGACGGTGAGATCTCGCCGAGCGATTGCTTCCGTAACCCTTCGCCCGTGACTAGCACGCACATCACCCCCCTCGCTGACTCCTTCGCTTTGAGTCTGGAAGAGGAGACTCAGGTTGAAGTCCTCCTCGAGACGCAGTCCTCGTTTTACGCGAGCATAATCAATGAGCAGGGAGAGGACCTTTTGTTGATATCCCTGCGGCTCGCCCCTGACGGGAACCAAAAGGCGGTGTTACCAGCCGGCCGTTACGCGCTTTGGGTAGGGACCTAGGGGCCACATATAGCCAACTGGGTATCGCTGGGCTCGTATCGATTTTCGATTCGAGAAATACCCTAAGACCGACACGATCTGGTGATCCGCCTGATTCCCTACCCTACCCAACCTTACGCCAAGTGCCGGGGGCGGGAATCGAACCCGCATGGGATATCTCCCGGGGGATTTTAAGTCCCCTGCGTCTACCATTTCGCCACCCCGGCGGTACCCCATATCATAAGGGCTCCGTGCTGTTCTGTAACCGAGGTTGGATCCCGACGGTCCGAATCTGAGATGCCCTCCCCGATACCGAAGCCTAGCTTGCAATGAACCCGGAACGTTTTCGACGACTTTCCGCCGCGCTGGAACGCCGTCAGCCGGACCTCACCGTGCTGATGGAGCGGGTCCACAAGAGCCATAACCTCTCCGCGATCCTCCGAAATTGTGACGCGGTCGGAGTGCTCGAGGCCCACGCTGTAGTTCCGGTGGAGGGGCTCGATATTCACGCGCACACCTCTGCCGGAACGTCCAAATGGGTTCGTATACGCCGCCATGCCTCGACCGAAGACGCTGTACGTACATTGAAGGAAAGTGGCTTCCGCATCCTGGCAGCACATCCGGGGGCTGACGCCGTGGACTTCAGGAAGGTGGACTTCACAGAGCCCACCGCGCTGATGATGGGAGCCGAACTCCTCGGATTGAGCGAGCGATCCCTCGAGCTAGCCGATTTACGCGTGTCGATACCCATGGTGGGAATGGCTCAGTCGTTCAACGTGTCCGTAGCCACGGCGTTACTCCTCTTCGAGGCCTTCCGTCAACGCGAGGCCGCCGGAATGTACGAGGCATCCCGACTCGAATCGAAGGAGTTCGACAGGATCCTCTTCGAATGGGCTTACCCGCGGATCGCTCTCTCTTTTCGGGCCAAGGGATCTTCTTATCCGACGATCTCCCCAGACGGGGACATCGGGAGGATCGCCCCAGACTAGCACGAACGCGATTTTCGCTCCGGTCATTGGCCCTCTCCCGGAACCGGGACCTCCCTCCCCAATTGGTAGAGAAGAGACTCTTCAAGGCCTGGGTACCGAAACTCAAAGCCCGTCTCTTCGGCGACCGCCGGCTGGGCGCGGGCGCTGGCCAACAGGGTTTCCTTACCCATCTCCCCGAAGAGTGCCTTGACCGCCAGGCTCGGGA
>CAUZHN010000090.1:0-9598 GCA_963579625.1 Gemmatimonadales bacterium UBA6960 | reverse complement strand
TATCAAACGCGCTCAGCAACATCCCGCCCCCCCAGTGCGCCCCACCACTCACAGACTGAACCGGTCGCCCGTCCAGAATGATCCATGAGTTTTCGTATCCGTGCCACTGCCATGTCGGCGACGCACCGATTGGGTCCATAACATACTCGCGCAGTACTTCCGGAAGAGGTCGACGCCACACTCCTGCGGCCACCAAGGCGAGCAGGTTCACCCGTGTATCATTGTACTCATAAAGCGTTCCGGGCTCGACGCGGGGACGCGTCCCCCACGCGGACTCATCACCCGGTCTATCAGCCCACTCCGGTTTGCCCCAGAGCGTGCCTTCCCAGTCACTCGTCTGCCGGAGCATATGGTCCCAGGTAATCTTGCGGTTGTGGTCTGACTCAAAGAGGAGTTTCGGCCTACGTCCGTTTTCGTCTCCGGGTTCCCCGTCTCCATTTTCTAAAATGAAGGGCCCCACATAGGGTCGAACTGGATCATGAATATCCCGAATAAAACCACGGTCGTAGGCCAGTCCGACCGTCGTCGACAAGAAGCTCTTCGATACGCTGAACGTGTTGTCGACCTTATGCGGGTCTCCCCACTCAGCGATGATGTAACCCTTGTGGACAATCAGGCCGGTCTGCGGCGCACGGACGGTGAACGGTCCCACAGGCTCACCGAAGGGCTCCCGTCCGAACGTCATGCGGTGGCGGAAAGTCAAATCCCGTGGTTGTGTCGACTCACCCGCGATCGCGATTTCTACAGCCTCTTGAATCTTCCCGGGGTCAAAGCCCGCCTCCTGAGGACTCTTTCGGTCCCAGTCGAGATGTGTGCCCGGCCAATAGGTTTGGCCGCTAACACTCGCCGGCATCGCCGTTAGGGCGAAAAGGAGAGCGAGGGAACGGACTAGCGTGTTCGAGATACATCTGGACATGGAAACCTCCGGATTGTGTGCCAAACACCTCGGTCAGGGAGTTGCAGCTATTCCCGCGCATGCTTCGATCCCCGTCATCGAGGATCCAACATATAGAGCGGCCATCCCCATTAGCCCGGCTGCCCGATCTTGATGCTACGGACCGACGGTCACCCTTACGTAACCATTGGTCCAGCAGCACTGGTCCTGCGTACCGCTGTCTGGCGCGTTGAATATGTCCGCCTGCACGCGTAACAGATACTCACCCGATGCGGAAAACGTCGCATACACGTGGGCCATTCCCGCACCTTCCGAAACCTGGATTGTGTTTGGTGCAGGAGCGTCATCGTCATCGCTTTCCTGCACCGTTGTCGATTCATGTCGCGTGAACTCGACCTCACCGCCCACCGGCCCTTGGTGCTTGGACCACACGACGTTAATGGGTATCCCCTCCCAGAACCGAAAATCGTCGGGATCCCTCTCCGAAATGTCTCTCGCATTTACCGACAGGGTCACCGGAGATCCAACTGATGCCGTGACGGTACGCTCTGCCACGATACCCGGAGGTCCCCGACCCTCGTCACCGTCCGCGTCAAAGGAGACGCGTGGAGGGACGCTTCCGTGAGGCCGTGGGATCCAGTCCAATTGGTAGGCAATCGCACCGATCCGCCCGGGCACTCTGGTGATCTGGCCATTCGCGTGGCGAAGCGTCCACCAGAAATCCTGTTCTCCCAGGGCGTTTGGGATCGTTATGGCAAACACACCCCGGTTCCGCCCGGGATGAAACGTCGTGGGCTGCATCCCGTCGAACTCTACCGGCTCGATGAAATTGTTCTCTCCCAGTGGGATCTCTACTACGTCCTGGTTTAGGTTCAGATACCCGAATGAAAAGCTGTATGTCCCGTCCTCATTCGCGTACCACCCCTCCATGAACGGAGCAACGATTTGATCCTCGGTAGATCCGGGTTGCAAGGGCAAACGGCCAGCCGGCCCCTGAGCTTCAATCGCTCGGGGGCCGGCCGTAGGACTTAAGATGAGCAGCGCGAAGGCCACTCCACCCACCCTCATCCAAACCTTCATCATAAACTCTTCTCCAGCGAATTAGCCGCCAGCCGCCAGACCAGCCTCCTCGGCCTTCTTTTCACGCTCCTCGACGAGCCTCTGATAGCCGTCCTCATCAAGGTGCGTGACAGCTAGCCAAAAATGTGACATCTCGTCAGCGGTCCGTTGTCCGTAGTCGACATACTGATCGGGATCCGGGTTATTGGGGTTGGCCGATGTGTTGTCGAACCACTGTTTGAACACCAGCACCGCGCCGGTCGGTACCAGCGGCGCCGCGTCGGGTTCATAGAGGTGGCTATGGTGCCACACAGCACTCCAGTTGGAGACCATGCTGATCACTTCGTTCTGTCCCGTCTCCGGATAAAAGATCTCCAGAGCAGCGGCACGCAACCGCAGATGTCCGTGCGGCTGGAAGCTGTCTATACGGACTGGATGGTCGAACGAACGGAAGCCCTGGGTGACGAACTTTGCGTTCGGCGGGATGAGGAGGTCACGCTGACCCTCCATGAAGTTATAGCTGACCAGATCCTGCTTGTACTCGTACTCGTAGTCCTCCGGATGGAGCCAGATGGCCAGCTCCACCACATTGTCTGGAATGACGACGTCCGCGGCAGCACTTCCGAGCCCCCCGGGGTACATGTGGATGTCCCAGCGGACCCAAGTGTCTGCAGGAATAAATCGACAAACGCCATCGGGAATAATCTCACCCAGCTTGCCCATAGCGTACTCGGTTGCGCGGTCCCCTGTCCCCTCGAAGGAACCGTCTTCCTTCATGACCTGGAACGTGGAGTTGGCGTGATGGACTACACCCTTGGCGTTCCCCGCGGGCTTCACCTGAAGGCCCTTGATGCAGCGCTCTTCGGTCACACCCGTGGGAGCATATGGACGATGCCACATGTCGAGTCCTGCGGCCGGCACATCGATCGGTTCCGAGGGAATGACGATATCCGGCGGACCCAACGTGGGCGACAGAGACCAGCCGTCTGTGTCGATTAAGTCGGCCGGAGGAGGCATGTCAGCCGGATCACCCAGAGGCGAGCCCTGATCGACCCAGGCAACGACCATGTTGATGTCTTCATCGGAAAGACGCCAATCCTCCTGAAGCTCTTGGATGCCGATATCGTTGTCGTAGGAGTACGGAGGCATAATACGGTTCGAGACCTTGTCCCTGATGAGTGGTGCATACATCCGCACGTCCTCGTAGGACATCAGTTCCATGGGCCCGATCCCGCCCTGACGGTGGCAGACCTGGCAATTCTGCTGAATAATGGCCGCCACGTCCTTGGCATAAGTCACTTCCGCAACGTCACCCGCCGAAGCGAAGCTGGCTTGGGCGTGCACCGTACTTTGGAAAGCGAAAGTCGCGACGAGTGCGACGGTGGCGACTCCAACCCAAGGCGTCCTCTGGAGTTTCATGATGACCCTCTCCCTCATACGAGTGAACCACGCATAGATATGTCATATGCGGCTGACTCCCCAGGTTCCTTCAACCCGGGAATACCACTGTTTTCAATCTAAGTGCGGATGTGCAGTATGGACAATATTAGATGGTGAAGAACCGCACGCAGGACTGCCAAAAGAGCTTGGCAACTTCCAGGAGGGTTGGTTGGGTCAGGCCCTCTTACTTCATCATCGTCATTTTTGTTGACCACTTCCGTCCTGCCCCTCAAGTTATTACAAGCCTGTGAGGGCTATGTGCAATGAGCGCAGCAGTGTCGTGAACCACGCGGGAATGGAGGTTGAAATGAGCAATCGTATGGCGATGGTTGGTCGGGGCCATGAAGTGATGTCACGTTATTCCGCTCTACTTCTCGCCGTTTTCTGTGCAACCTCAGTGCCTGGCGTCGTCTCCACCGTGGTGGCGCAGTCTCAAGCTTCCGACGCCGGAAAGTGGGAGGTCCCCAGGACACCCGATGGTCATCCAGACCTTCAGGGGAACTGGACGAACTCGACACTCACTCCGTTTGAGCGGGAAGAGGGTAGGGGACCGGTGTTCACTTGGGAGGAAGTTGAGGAGATAGAGAGGCCATCAGGAGACTGTCCCCCTAACCCAGGATCAGTAGCGTGCGGAAGGGAGGACAACCAAGGGGATGACTCTCTGACCAATGAGAGTCGACTTCGTGGCGCGGAGTACAACGAAGTCTATTGGGACCGAGGCTCAATGGTAGCAATCGTCAATGGTCAACCCAGAGCCTCTCTTGTCACCTATCCGGCCAATGGGCGCCGTCCAGCTCTGACGCCCGAGGGAGAACGGCGGGTCCGGGAGTCGCTGGACCTCAGGAGCCAATTTGGCCCGTACGACCACCCAGAGCTGAGACCACTTGCCGAGCGCTGCATCCTTTTCGGTTCCCCTGTAGGGCCTCCCATGGTCCCTGTAGGAGCTTATAACGCCAACTACACAATCGTACAGACGGCCGATCACGTGGTGATCATGTCAGAGATGGTCCACGACGCACGGATCATTCGATTTGGCGAGCCCACCACCAATCCAATGCCAGAGGACGTCCGTCCATGGTTCGGCGACTCTTGGGCTCGGTGGGAAGATGACGCACTCGTGGTGGAAACCACGAACATCAATCCACAACAGTCTCTCCGAGGAGTCCCCCCCTCGAAACACATCAAGGTGACCGAACGCTTCACTCGTGTCGACGAAGAGACAATTCTTTACGAGTTCACCGTTGATGATCCAACGATGTACACCCAAGCCTGGGGCGGAGAGATCCCGATCAAGAAGTTCAATGACCTGCTTTACGAATATGCTTGCCACGAGGGCAACTACAGTCTGGCCGGTGTTTTGAGCGGAGCACGTTATGAGGAGAGAATGGATGCCCTGGGATCGAGTGAACCCTAGGAGTGAGTGAGAGCTGGCTCTAATACCGATCTAGTGCTCAAGTGCATCGTGTGGTGTCCGGATTCTCCCATCAAAAACTCACTGGCCCGACATCCGCGTGCCGACCGAGGGAATATGCCTGAGCCGCGCAGTTCAAATGCGAGATCTGCCCCTACCGAACTGTCGCATGGGAGCTAGTCGCTGATCCGAGCCCATCTCAGTGTGCTTTGCACCCGACGGCCTTCGCTGTCGGTCCCGACGGGCGGTTGCAGGGTCAGATGCGTGTCCGTCAGCTCGTAGGAACGTTGGGCATCAGTCCCGGTCCCCGCCGGGCCTAGGTTGCCGATTCGATGATGGACCAGATAACCCTCTTCCTCATAGACCGAGAAGGGACCGAAGTAGCTGCCGTACGTCTGTACGGCCGCAAGTGCCTCTTCCGCCGTCGGGCTCGTGCCGGCATACGACTCACGGCTCGGTCTCATCAGATGTACCGCCATGTGCCCGGAAGGAGCATAGATGATAAACGCGGTGTCGTACTCGTTGGCCGGGAGTGACTCTCCGCCTATAATCTGCCGTGAAACCGACTCTATC
Source organism: Gemmatimonadales bacterium UBA6960 (assembly GCA_963579625.1). GTDB lineage: Bacteria > Gemmatimonadota > Gemmatimonadetes > Longimicrobiales > Gaopeijiaceae > JAAXGI01. The sequence goes on along the minus strand of CAUZHN010000090.1, from coordinate 4,220 downwards.
CGGTAGAAGCCGAACAGCCGCTTGTGCGTTTCGGTAAGCTCGGATTCGGGCAAGTGCGGGAGTTTCTCCCAGGTGAGTTGCGTCTTGTTACCATCCTCATCCGCCGGCGGCTGCAACGTTAGCCGATTCCCCGAGAACGTGTAGAAGCGCTTGTAGTCAGAACCGGTTCCGCCAGTGTTCAGACTCCCCTCTAGGTGGTGTGTCAGAAATCCCTCGGCCTCATTGACGGTGAACGTGCCGAAGTACGAGGTGTAGGTCGAATAGGAAGCGAGTGCCTCTTCGGGTGTCTGTTGGTTGCCTGCATACGGCTGTCGGCCAGGCTGCATGATCGTGACACCCATGTAGCCGGTCGGGTCGTAGATGATGTAGCCGATGCGGTCCTCAATAGGGGGCGCCAACAGCTCACCATCGGCATCAGACCGCTCGATCTTGACCAGCGTCCACGCGCCGGCAAATTGGCTCTCTGTATCCGCTGTGGCGCCGTCATCGGCTGTGGCGCCACCACCGCAGGCGGACAGCGTGACCAGTGGGACGAGACCGAATAGCGTGATCAGCTTCCTGGGCATCTTCTCCTCCTGCAGCATTGGCGCGATAGGGGTTCAGTTCCTGTAGAATCGCCCTGACAGTTTGGTGAACATGATCATTATCGATGGCAGAAGGCACCATCTGCCGTTCTTGCCGTGCCCTATATTGACCGCTTCGGTCCTGACCTTCAAGTTATCACAACCCTTCGAGGGCTATTTGATAGAAGCACCAGCAGTGTCGTGAACCACGCGGGAATGGAGGTTGAAATGGGCAATCGTATGGCGATGGTTGGTCGGGGCCATGAAGGGATGTTGCTTTACTCCGCTCTACTTCTCGCCGCTCTCTGTGCAACCTCAGCGCCCGGCGTCGTCTCCACCGTGGTGGCGCAGGCTCAAGCTTCCGACGCCGAAAAGTGGGAGGTCCCCAGGACACCCGATGGCCATCCGGACCTTCAGGGGAACTGGACAAACATGACGCTTACTCCGTTTGAGCGGGCAGAGGGTAGGGGACCGGTGTTCACTTGGGAGGAAGTTGAGGAGATGGAGAGGCAATCAGGAGATTGTCCTGCTAACCCGGGGACAGTCGAGTGCGGAGTGGTGGACAACCAAGGGAATGGGTCCCTAAGCAATGAGAGCCGACTGAGTGGTGCGGAGTACAATGAAGTCTATTGGAATCGGGGCTCGCAGATAGCGATCGTCAATGGTGAACCCAGAGCCTCTCTTGTCACCTATCCGGCCAATGGGCAACGTCCGTCCCTCACGCCGGAGGGCGAGCGGAGGATCCAGGAGTCTCTAGACTTCAGGAGCCAATTTGGCTCCTACGACCACCCGGAGCTGAGACCACTCGGCGAACGCTGCATCATTAACAGTTCGACCTCCAATCCTGCCGGACCCCCCATGGTCCCCAAAACCTCCTACAACGGCAACTTCACAATCGTACAGACGGCCGATCACGTGATGATCATGGTGGAGATGATCCACGACACGCGGATTATCCGAATCGGTGATGGGCCTCGGCTACCCACACACATACGCCCCTGGTTCGGCGACTCTTGGGCTCGGTGGGAAGATGACGTACTCGTGGTCGAGACCACAAACATCAACCCACAACAGGCCCTCCTGGGAGTCCCCCCCTCAGAGCACATCAGGGTGACCGAACGCTTCACTCGGGTCGACGAAGAGACAATTCTTTACGATTTCACTGTGGATGATCCGACGATGTACACCCAGGCCTGGGGCGGAGAGATCCCGATCAAGAAGCTCCATGACCTGCTCTACGAATACGCCTGCCACGAGGGCAACTACAGTATGACCAGCGTTCTGAGTGGGGCGCGTTATGAGGAGAGAATGCAAGCCCAGGGATCGAGTGGACCCTAGGCGTGATTAAATGGGCGTAGAGGAACTCGCTGCCACACACGCCCCAGGAGCATCTAGTCCGCCATGTTCCGATCCCGTCTCGCGACTGAAAGGCGAAACATGAGACGCATGACGCCAGGGTGGGCGATCGCGGTCATCGCTGTCCTGTATACCCCGGGCTTTGGTGCGGCTCAAGCCGAATCGGCTGCAGCTGTGACGTTGCCGGCGACGATTCCGATCTTTCCTCTGCAGGATGTAGTGCTGTTTCCAAGCAGCACCCAACCGTTGCACATCTTCGAGCCGCGCTACCGAGCGATGGTTGCGGACGCACTCGAAGGGGACAGCATCATCGGCATGGTATTGCTGCAACCGGGCAACGAAGCGGAGTACGAAGGACGCCCGCCCGTATACGCCATCGGCTGCGCTGGGGTCATCATCGCGGCCGAACTGCTGCCCGATGGGCGCTACAATATCATCTTGGACGGATTCGTGAAGTTTCGTATCCTGAGTGAGGATGCGAGTCGTATCTACCGGCTAGCAGAAGTGGAAGCACTCCCGGAGGCCGTCCAGTTGAGCGACCTCCCGCTCCTCGCTCAGAGACGTCAACAACTTGAAGAAGCTCTCCTCTCCGTCTCGCCCGGAATGCAGCTGCCGCCCTCGGATCTCTCCGACGAGGAGGTCGTTAACGGTCTCTCGCTCCTTCTCCCACTCGAGCCAGCCGACCGACAGGAGTTGCTCGAGATGGACGGTCCGGTCGAGCGTGCGTTGAGGCTAATCAGGCATCTCCGCATGCAGCGAGTAGCAGCACTGCTGTCAGTCGGCTGTGCCACATGCTCTGGAGATGTGCCTCGCCGCTCAATCAACGCTAACTGAGGGGTGTCCGTGGGGCAGAGAGTTAGGGCGCGGTAAGCGGTCGTATCAAATGGGTGTGGTCAGCACCTGGTCGGGGCTGCAACTTTTGAGCACGACCGGCAAACGTTTCTGCCCAGTACAGATTCCCTTCGGCATCAGAGTGAAACCCGTGAATGCCCCAGTTGAATCCAGGCGCCAACCCGTAAGTGCCAAACGCGTAGATGAGCCGCCCAGTGAGATCGTACTTCAACATTTTGTTAGTGTTTCCGTCGGCGACCCAGAGATGCCCGTCCGTTGTCACCTGGATGGCGAACGGCGAATTGATGTCCGGCCACACATCCAGGAAGATGCCGTTCTCGTCGAAGACTTGAATCCGACTATTTGAGCGGTCGGCGACATATACACGCCGATTCTGGTCGGTGGCAATCGCGTGGGGCAGGTTGAACTCGCCAGGACCCGTGCCGGGTTCCCCCCAGGCCATGACGAAATCTCCGTTCCTGTCAAACTTCACGACGCGGGTGTTTGCGTATCCGTCGCTGACGAAAGTCGTCCCGTCTGGGAGGAAGGCGATGCCGGTCGGTCGGTTAAAGTGGGAGTCATCGTTCCCGGGCTCCAGTCGTTCTCCAAGGGTGAGGACCAGCTCTTCACCGTCATTGGTGAACTTGAAAACCTGGTGAAGCTGGTCGTCAACCACCCAAACGTGTTTTTCGGGATCGTAGGGGTTGATGGCCACCTGGTGTGGGCCACGCCCACCTGGGAATAGGTGGTCCCATTGCGGCCAGCTGTCTATGATCCTGCCACTGGCATCAACGACGTAGATGCTGTGCTCGAATCGATTCCCACCGATCGCACGGTTGCCGGGGGTTGCGGCGATGGCGTCCCAGCCTGGTTCGACTCCTTCCGGTCTTGGGAGTTCACCCCGCTGCACGACAAAGACCTTGTCTGGTGATTCCGCATAGATGCCAGTTGTGGCGCCCCAAACCCAGTCTTCATGATCGGGTAGGGGCTGCGGCCAGTTGGTCTGAACCTCATAGGGACCGTTCAGGTACGGCTCTTCACCCCCTTTTTTCTGTTCCGGGACGGTGGCGTCCAAATTCGCGGGTGGCGAGTCACCGCCACACGCCGATAACGAACCAAGAAGAAGGACCAAGAAGAAGGTAGTCATCAACGAGCGCAACATGAGCAACATCCTTTGCACGTGTTCGGAAAACTTAGACTCCCGTTGGTATGAATCCCGATGGGTTAACAAGAGCTAACTCCATACTATCCCCTTAAGTCCCATACGGATAGGGACCTCGAGTCCCTCGGAAGCAGTCCCTTCTGGGTTCGATCCGCGACCCCCAACGGCAACCGATGCCCGCTCCAAAAGCTCCTATGCATGGCATCGATCTAGGGATCTCAGGTAAACGCCACCGGCAGATGCACAGGTGCCCCCGAAGGGCTTGAACCCCTTCGAGGGCACTCTCTTGCTAGCTGGAGTGGGGCCTG
>CAUZHN010000089.1:0-9805 GCA_963579625.1 Gemmatimonadales bacterium UBA6960 | reverse complement strand
CGCCTCCAGCGTTTCATCATCCAGGAATGGGGCACCATCTACAAGATTCCTGCGTTGCAGAACGGATATATCGCGACGTTCTTGGCGGTGGCGGCGTGCCTTGCGCTGGCGTTCGGAGCGGGTGGTGCGGACGGGCAGGGTGGTATGCTCATCTGGCCCCTGTTCGGCACCACCAACCAGTTGCTGGCGGGCCTGACGCTGCTGGTGATCAGCGTCATGTTGGTCAAGCTCAGGCGACGGTACATCTTTACTCTCGTCCCCATGGTGTTCGTTACGACGATGTCCTTCCTGGCCGCGATCTATCAGCTGTGGGATCTGTTTAACGGGGGTAGCTATATACTGATGACGCTAGACGTCGTGGTGATCATCCTGGCGATCTTCGTGATCCTCGAGTCGACCTCTGCGTTCTCTCGGGAGAAGAAGGCGGCTGCGGCTTCATAGGGTTGAGCAAAGAAGGGCGGGCTGAATGAGAATCACGTGGACTGACATCAAGAGGTGGTTCCGTCGGTTGGCGTACCTGGCTTCTGAGGCCTACAACGCGCCTTACCGGGGCATGGTCGCGCGTGCGAAGCGTGAGCAGGACGATCTCTTCATGCTGCTCATCTTCTCAGAGATGATGGGGATCCCGAACCCCGCCACGTACTACACACTCGAGCTGCAGCCGATCATGCTGGAGAAGTTCCACGAGTGGCACAAACGGGCGGGCATGGAGCATTCGCCTCTCGACGATTTCAGGTGTTGCTAGGGGCGATGGCTCAGGAGTCGTAGCAAACCGTGGATCACCTCTTCGACAGGCGCATCATCTTCGTGGGCGGGAAGGGTGGCGTCGGTAAGACCACGACCGCCGGTGCGCTCGGGCTGATGGCGGCTGATTCGGGCCGTGCAACGCTGCTCGTCTCGACGGACCCCGCGCATTCGCTCGGCGACGTTTTCGATACAAAGATCGGAAACGAGGAGACCTCCCTCAGCCCCAACCTCACGGGTCTGGAGATCGACCCGGAGGCCGAAGCCGAGAGCCACATCGCGACAGTCAAGATGAGCATGAAGTCGTTGGTCGCGCCCAAGATGTATGGTGAGATAGACCGACAGCTCGAACTCGCCCGCCATTCTCCCGGAACGGTGGAGGCGGCGTTGCTCGAACGCATGGCCGACTTGATGGCGGACGCGAAGAGCCGCTTCGACCTGTTGATCTTCGATACGGCCCCCTCAGGGCACACGATCCGGCTTCTTTCCTTGCCCGAGGTGCTGTCCGCGTGGAGCGATGGCATGCTCGGCCACCAGGACCGGTCGCGACGATTGGGTGAGCTGCTCAAGGTCTTCGGCCGTGATCACTCGCGAGAGGATGAGTTCGGGATGATCGGCGGATCGAAGGAGGAGCCGGACGACAGTCGTGACGGCCGAATCCAAGACATTCTTCTGACCCGGCGCCGGAAATTCCATCGGGCGCGTGCCCTCCTGACCGACCCGGCGGTCACCGCATTTCTCCTGGTGCTCACCGCTGAACGGCTGCCGATTCTCGAGAGCAGGAAGATGCTCGACTTGCTGCGCAAGTTCGACGTGCCAGTGGCGGGAATGGTCGTGAATCGCCTTTTACCGCCCGAAGCCGATGGGGACTTTCTCCAGGAGCGTCGGGCTCAGGAACAGGAGTACCGGGACGAAATCGACAGTACGTTTGTGCGCCTCCAGCGGGTCCACCTGAACCTACTGCCGCACGACGTGCACGGGGTAGAAACGCTGGGTGAGATCGGCCAGGCCATCATGCGGCAGCTGGGTGTCGACTCCGGGGCTGCTGAAACTCCCTAGGGGTCACCTTCTTCCTGCGACTTTCCGTCACGATCGACCGGCTCAACCCGCAGCATTGATCCCCTGGGCCAGCTGGACAATCGGAATCAGAGCATTCGTTCAAGTGCGTCGAGACACCTTGCCGCTCGGCGGGGGTCCAGATTGCTGATGTATGTCTTCTCGACTCCGCGATCCGCAAGAGCCCTTAGAGTCCGCGCGCACACGGCTTCGGCAGAAGCCCCGGCAGAGAACTCGGCGACGAGTTCCTCCCGGGGCACCGGGATGAATTCTTCGAGGCGGGTGAGAGTTTTCAACGAAGCGCTCCTATAGAAGAAGACACCCACCAGGCCCGGGAGCTTTAACCCCCGTCGAACGGCCTCTTCCAGAAATCTATCGAGGGGTTCCAGCCGATGGTGAGACACCACCTGCATAACGTAATAGTCGGCGCAATGCTCCGGATCCAGGAGCAACTCGACCTGCTCGGTCGAGTCCCTAGAGGGGTTAACCCACGCGCCCAGCCGGAGCTCCGGTACCCGCTCTCTGATGAGCCGCCTCAGATCTCTCGATCGTGAAACGCAGCGTGGAAGTCCAACGCTCTCGTCCCCCCCTGTAACCGTAATCGCATCCACGCCATGAGCGGCAGCTCTCCTCGCAAAGAGGAGGCAATAGTCCAGAGTGTGCTTACAGGTAAGGAAGGGAACAACCCGAGAGAGGTCCGTATCCTGACCAAGATTCGATGTCACGTGCTGTAGGCTCTCCTCCTCTCGGGACCCCACGGCACCATCGGTGAACAGAACAAACCGCCCATCTCCAAGCAGAGCACGTACCGTCCGGTTGAGTTCAATCCAGACATCTACTGACCCTTCCACGGACAGATCCATTGCCGGTGGGCGCAGTTCCACGGTCCAACGACGGCCCGGGCGGCTGAGAGATTCCAGAAACCGTCCTATCCGACCAGAATCGGGCTGGAGCCCAGACACCTGCTCCCGCTCGACCTGATCACTGGACAATGGGAGGCCTCTCCTCTCGCGCGGATACGCTCACGGCAACCCGAATCGCCCGGATGTGGTCTGGTGTCATCCCACAACATCCTCCCACAAATCGGATGCCTGCCTCAACCATCCGAACTGCGTACCTGGCCATATAGGATGGACTGGCCAGATACATCTTCCGATCCCCCACCATCCGAGGCAGACCGGCGTTTGGCTGCGCAACCAGCGGCACTTCCGTCACACTAGCCATTCGCTCTACTACGTCCAGCGTCTCAGACGGACCTACCGAACAGTTCACCCCAATCACGTCAGCACCCCATTCATCCAACGTTCGGGCAACCGTCTCCGCGTCTGTTCCGTTCGATGTGTTCCCCCCTTCCTCAAACGTGACCTGAGCAAGCACGGGAAGGTTGCTGATGGAACGCACTGCTCGCAACGCCTGGTGCATTTCGTTCAGATGGGAAAAGGTCTCAAGGAGAAACCCGTCGACATCACCGTCGACGAGCCCTTGGGCTTGCCTACGGAAGTAGTCTTCTGCCTCTTCCGCCGAGGTTGGGCCCCAGGGCTCTATCCGGAGTCCAAGCGGACCCATTGCACCGACAACCATTACCCCGTCACCCGCTACCATTTGCGCCAACAGTGCGGCCGCACTGTTGATTTCCTCTGTCTTCTCTTCGAGAGCGAATCCGGAGAGTTTGACTGGATTAGCTCCAAAGGTATTGGTTTTCAGAATCTCCGCCCCCGCCTCCACATACTCTTGGTGGATCTCCCCCACCAGGTCCGGCTGTGTCAGGTTGAGTTCGTCGTAGCAAACGTTCACGAACACACCTCGCTCGTAGAGAAGCGTGCCCATTGCTCCATCGAGCACATGCACCACCCCGTCTTGGATCAACGCTCGCAGGTCCGTCACTTAAATCCCTTCGATTTCGGGCCGCTTTTCGAGTCGAGCGTGTTACTGCCGAGCGCAGGTTGAACACTCGCCACTCTATCTGACAAGTCAGGCCCCTCATCGTAGGCAAGGTTCGGGCGGAGCCACTTCTCCGCCTCTTGGATATTCCACCCCTTCCGCTCAGCGTAATCTTCAACCTGGTCTCGACCCACCCGCCCAACACCAAAATAAAAAGCATCTGGATGAGAAAAATACCAGCCGCTTACGGTCGCCGTGGGAAGCATAGCGTAGCTTTCGGTGAGCCTGACCCCAACCGATCTCTCTGCGTCGAGGAGATTGAACACCGTCTGCTTCTCCGTGTGATCCGGGCAGGACGGATATCCGGGCGCGGGTCGGATCCCTTGGTATCGCTCCCGGATGAGATCCTCGCTGGTCAAACATTCGGCGCCTGAATACCCCCAGATCTCGCGCCTCACACGAGCATGCAGCAACTCCGCAAACGCCTCCGCCAGCCGGTCAGCCAACGAGCGTGCCAGAATACCCCGGTAATCATCGTTCTCGCTATCGAATCGTGCGACTAGCTCATCGAGTCCAAGGCCTGTAGTAACGACGAATGCGCCGACCCAATCGGCAACTCCAACTCCCTTGGGGGCCACGAAATCAGCCAGTGCGATGTTCGGACGGTTGCCGGTCTTCTGGGACTGCTGTCGGAGGGTATGACAGCGAGCGATCACCCGCTCGCGTTCTTCGTCTTCATAAAAGACAGCGTCGTCACCGACCGCTTGGGCCGGTAAGATCCGAACAGCTCCCGCGGCCCGGAGGAGTCGCTTCTCCAGGATCTCGTCCAGCAACTCTCGCGCGTCCTCAAAGAGTTCCGTGGCAGCTGCTCCCCGATCTGGATCGCTTAGGATATCGGGATACTTTCCCCGCAACTCCCAGGCATGGAAGAACGGTGTCCAGTCGATGTAGTCCACGAGCTCTACGAGCGGCTGATCCGAGAGGACCTGCAACTCTGTGGTGTGGGGGGTGGGGGGTTTGTAGGTAGCCCAGTCCATGGGAAACGGGTTCTGCCGGGCTTCGACAAGCGATAGAAGTTGCTTCCGCGCCCGGCGTCCCTCATACCGCTCCCTGACCTGCTCGTACTCCTCCCTTGTGCGCGCAACGAAACCACGTTGCTCCCGTAAACTCAGCAGCTTTGCAACCACACCCACGGCACGGGATGCATCCAGTACATGAACAGTCGGACCACCGTAACAACCTTCCACCCTGATCGCCGTATGAGCCCGAGATGTTGTCGCACCGCCGATAAGCAGCGGAATCTGGAAGGCTTCGCGCTCTAGCTCTTCCGCCACGTGCACCATTTCGTCAAGCGAGGGCGTGATCAGGCCGGAAAGTCCGATGGCCTCAACCTCTTCGGCCCGAGCCGTCTCCAGGATTCGCTCGGACGGAACCATGACTCCGAGATCCACGATCTCGTAACCATTACACTGTAGCACGACGCCTACGATATTCTTGCCGATGTCGTGCACGTCACCTTTCACCGTGGCAAGCAGGATCTTCCCCTTAGATGACGACTCCTCCCCCTCCTCCTGCTCCGCTTCTATGAAGGGTGTCAGGTAGGCGACCGACTTCTTCATGACTCGGGCGCTCTTCACCACCTGAGGAAGAAACATCTTTCCCGAACCAAAGAGATCCCCCACCCTATTCATCCCGTCCATGAGGGATCCTTCAATCACTTCCAGCGCTCGATCCGCCTTCTGCCTGGCTTCCTCCGTGTCCTCCTCAACCCATCGGTCAATGCCTTTCACCAATGAGTAACTAAGGCGCTCCTCAACCCGGTTCTCTCGCCAGGATAGGTCCTCTTCCCTTCGCTGTGCTTCACCCTGATGTGTCTCCGCTAGCTGGGTAAGGCGCTCAGTCGCATCAGGCCGCCGCTGGAAAAGCACATCCTCGACCGCAGTTCGCAGCTTCTCATGAACCTCGTCGTAGACCGGCAGTGCACCCGCATTCACGATCCCCATATCCAATCCCCCTTGGATCGCATGGTAGAGAAAGATCGTGTGCATGGCCTCGCGGAGCTCTGGGTTACCCCGAAAGGAAAACGAGAGATTTGAGATCCCCCCACTGGTTAGCACGTGAGGCAGGGCCTTCTTGATGTCCCCCACTGCCTCAATGAAGGCCTGTCCATAGCCGTCATGCTCTGGAATGCCTGTCGCAACAGCAAAAACGTTGGGGTCAAAGATGATGTCCTCCGGCGGAAAACCCACTTCTTCCGTGAGGATCCGGTACGCTCTGCCACAAATCTCGACCTTACGTTCACGTGTGTCCGCCTGGCCTTCTTCATCGAAAGCCATCACAATGACCGCAGCACCATATCGGAGGATCTTTTCCGCTCTCTCCCGGAAGAGGCCCTCTCCATCCTTCATCGAGATGGAATTCACTACTCCCTTCCCCTGCAGGCACTGAAGTCCGGCTTCGAGCACTTCCCACCGAGACGAATCCACCATCACCGGAATCCGAGAAATATCAGGCTCAGCGGCTACGAGCCTGAGGAACTGGACCATTGCCCCCTCTGAGTCCAGCAGACCCTCATCCATGTTCACGTCCAGGATTTGGGCCCCCGCTTCCACTTGGCCTCGTGCTATCTCCAGCGCTTCTTCAAGCCGATCCTCTTTGATTAGCGTGCGAAAGCGCTTCGACCCAGTCACGTTCGTGCGCTCCCCCACGTTCACGAAGTTGAGCTCCGGTCCGATATTCAGCGGTTCCAGACCCGACAATCGGCATAGGGAAGGGCGGTCCGGGATCGGGCGGGGTGGAAAATCCCGGACGGCATCGGCAATTTCAGCGATATGCTCTGGGGTCGTCCCACAGCATCCACCCACGAGGTTCACCAGCCCACGCCTCGCGAAATCCTCCACGAGTCCCCTCATCTCCACCGGCCCCTGATCGTAGCCTCCGAACTCGTTGGGCAGACCGGCATTCGGATGGCAGCTCGTGAAGGTGTCCGCCGTGCGGGACAATTCCTCTAGGTACGGGGCGAGTTGCCTGGCTCCAAGGGCACAATTAAGCCCCACTGCAAACGGACGGGCGTGGCGCACAGAATTCAGGAAAGCCTCCGGTGTCTGACCGGTGAGCGTGCGTCCGGACAGATCCGTGATCGTTCCCGAAATCATGATAGGGACAGCCGTCCCCAACTCCTCGAACACCGCCTGAATAGCAAATAGAGCCGCCTTCGCGTTCAAGGTGTCGAAAACGGTTTCCACCATCAGGAGATCGGCACCTCCCTCGATGAGTCCCCGTGTCGGCTCAGAGTAAACCGCCACCAGCTCCCCGAAAGTCACATCGCGGAAAGCGGGATCCTCTACCTTTGGCGAAATCGATGCAGTGCGATTTGTCGGCCCCAGTACTCCACAGACGAATCGCGGGCGATCCGGATCCGAAACTGTCACTGCCTCGATGGCTCGACGAGCAATACCAGCCGCCTCCCTATTGAGCTCCCTGACAATGTCCTCTAAGTAGTATTCCGACTGACCGATAGAGGTAGCGCTGAAAGTGTTGGTTTCAATAATATCAGCACCCGCGTCTAGGTACCGACGGTGAATCTCCTCGACGACGTCGGGACGCGTTAAAGCCAGAATGTCGTGGTTGCCCTTCAGGTCGCTGGTGTGGCCCTCGAAGCGATCACCTCTATAGTCTTCCTCCTCAAGACCCAATTGCTGAATCACCGTGCCCATGGCCCCATCAAGGACTAGGATCCGATCGAGTGCAGCAGCTTCTAGCAACCTCTGGGAGGTAGATGTGGAGTCAGATCTATTCATTGAAGCCTCTCCTCGTCCAAGTGAGGCTCGGCCGTCAGTGAACGATGCCCCAAGTCCGGGACCCCGTCGGCTATTGCGGCAGGGGAGAAGAAAAATCCCGGCAACGACAGGCGAGCCGGGAGAGTAGCTTTTTAGCGGTTCGGTTTCCCGGGTCGCAATACGCCGCAAATCACCCTGAACTCAGCCAAGCTCAATCATATGTATAGTAGAGCCGTGCAGCCAACGCCACCCGCCTATTCCCGTCAGCAACTGGGGGATTTGATCCTGTCTGCGCAGATCGACCATCACTCAAAAGATGCCAGACCGGAGTCACACCTACTATGACTCTAGAGAGGTATCGCAGCATCCTAGATGATTGGGATGACTTTTGGGAAGCCAACCACACTCCCGAACTAGTTACGTTTCGGGCTCAGGCCGGTCTCATCCCCCCTCACCAACTGACCAGACAACTCCAGTCGGCAGGATTCACGCTTGAGCCGGTACATGGGGTCAAGAGTTACTACCGAGTCCTGTCCGGTCCAGGCTCAGTTGCCCAAACGCTTGAGCACTGGCTTGGGTTTCTCCATGTCCAACAGGCCGTGATGGGGCTTCCCTCGCTTGCCCTCGCCCCGACACCCGGGGATCGAGTGCTCGACCTCTGCGCCGCTCCTGGGGGCAAGACCACCCACCTCTCGGAGTTGATGTCCGAGGAGGGGCCACTTATCGCAGTGGATCCAAAGGAGAAGCGAATTCGAGGACTTCTCGGGAACCTCTATCGCCTGGGTTGCATGAACGTGATCGTCATAGCGGGGGATGGCCGACGACTGCCCCTCGGCCCCCTTTTCGATCGGGTCCTCGTGGACGCTCCATGCTCCGGGGAGGGCAATTACAGACGTCAGGAAGCGCGATTCCCTGCACGAACTTCCCGCTTTATCGCATACGTGACTCGGCTCCAGGAGGCGCTCCTCCGGAGGGCAATTGAACTAACACGGCCAGGCGGGACCATCGTCTATTCGACATGCACCTACGCCCCGGAGGAAAACGAGGCAGTCCTTGACCGAGTGCTTCGAGATGCCCCCGTAACCATGGACGACATTTCCCTTCAGATTCCCCATGCTCCGGGCCTCCTAGAGTGGCAAGGGCAACGTTTCCACCGGGACGTTGCACGGGCATGGCGGGTCTACCCCCACCATCTGGACTCCGGGGGCCTCTTCATGGCCCGACTTCGTCGCCACGAAGCCACCCGACAATCGTCTTCCAACACGGAACCTCAATCGACCACACCTCCTAACGGCTGGTCACCGATTCCCCTAGGATTCCCCGGGGAGAACCAACAGGGGGCCACAATGCGAATCGACAACACCAAACATGAACTAGAACATCGGTTCGGGTTTTCTCCTTCTCTCCTCGAGGATCTCGGGTGGATGGTCAGGGGGAAGCATATCTGGGCACATACTGCCAGAACGTGGCCTATGGTGGGGTGGATGGACTCTTTGGAGACCGACTGGAGGGTTGTATCCGTTGGGCTCCGAGCCCTTCGAAGTGCGCCTGGAAACCGTGAAACCCCGTCCAGCCACTTTCTGACTCGGTGGGCAGATGAGATTGCGCACCATCGCCGGGCCGAGCTGAATGCTACCCAATTACTCAGACTTCTAGAGGGCGAAAGCCTTCCACCTGGCACGCTTCCCGCTGGACCGGTAGCCATTGTTTGCGATGGGGCCGTTCTGGGTCGGGGAATGGTGGGTTCGAGAGGCTTAACTCATGAATTGGGTCGCTCATATGCAGAGCGACTTCTTACCCTACTCTCCTCCGACTCACCCCCTCTCGATCCAGGAAGCAACTTCCCACCTCCCTGATTCTCTTTCGGGTTGGCGTCAGTCCACCCGTGGTCGTACTCTGCAGATATGTTTCGGTCCGGCCATGGCGTGCAGGCATACTCTAACCTTCGGCCTGGAAGCGGTCATGAAAACGGCTACGTTACTCTTCTTACGTGTCTCGGTAGCGCTCCTCGTCCTGATCTGGGGTATCGACAAGATCGTGAACGTGGACCATGCGATCCGGATCTCAAACACATTTTATTTCGGGCTTCTGAGTGCTCCCGGTCTCGTTCCGATCCTCGGAGTCGCGCAGTGCATCGTCGCGATCCTTGGCCTGATCGGGCTCTACCGTTCTATCGTCGATCCGATCATAGTGCTGATCAACCTCGGATCGCTCATCGGGGTCCGAATGTCGATCATCGACCCATGGGGATGGTTCATTGAAGGGACAAACACCCTGTTCTTCCCCTCTCTGACCGTCTTTGCGGCCTGCCTTCTTCTGATCGCGTTTAGGAGTGATGAGTCGCT
>CAUZHN010000088.1:0-9889 GCA_963579625.1 Gemmatimonadales bacterium UBA6960 | reverse complement strand
TGGGGGATGAATCTCGTCAGTCAGAAGATGGGCCTCCATGAGTGGAGCTACAGCAATGACTACGATGAGGCCAATCGCCAAGAGATGCGTCATGTCGAGTTGGAAGAACGGCTTGAGAGGCTCAGTATCGAGGTGGAAGAGGGGTTCGACTTAAAACAGACCCTCCAGGAGGCCGAACGCTGCCTGAACTGCGATGCGCAGACGCACTTTACGGGTCCCCTCTGTATCGAATGTGACGCTTGCATCGACATCTGTCCGCTGAGTTGCTTGACTATGACTGCGAACGGCGAAGAAGAAGATCTTCGTGGGCGGCTCACTGCTCCAGCATTGAACCTGGAGCAGGACCTATATGTATCGGAGCCTCTTCCCCAAACGGCGAGGGTGATGGTGAAGGACGAGGATCTGTGCATCCACTGCGGCCTCTGTGCCGAGAGATGCCCGACCGCGGCGTGGGACATGCGGCAGTTTGATCTCGAGATTCCCTACGCTGGCCTCCAAGCGGGAGAGAAGCACACTAGTCTGTTTGATTTAGTGGAGAGGGCCAACCGTTGACCGGGACCGTTGATCCGATTCAGTCGACCCGTGGGCCGCGGGTGAACGACCTGGCATTGAAGATTGGCACCGTGAATGGGACTGGCTCAGCTAGCGCGAACGGTCTCCTGCGGCGAGCGATCTTCCGTATGGGAATCCCGGTCAGCGGGAAAAATCTCTTTCCATCGAATATCCAAGGGCTTCCCACTTGGTATGAGATCCGGGTAAACAGCCGGGGTCACACGGCCCGTACGCGCATCTTTGATCTAGCTGTCGCGATGAACCCTGCCACGTATGCGAGAGACATCCAGGAAGTGCGCCCTGGTGGGTGGGTCGTTCACGACTCGTCCTGGCCGCTGAGGGCCGAGTTGCGGCGGGACGATCTGACCTTTATCGGGGTGCCCATGGCTGATATGTGCGTGGAGAATTTCAAGGGCGATCGAGAACGGATCCTGATGAAGAACATGGTCTATGTAGGAGTATTGGCCGCCCTGCTTGAGATGGACATGGAGGTGGTTCGAGAACTTATTCAACAGTCGTTTGCAAGGAAGAAGGCTCTTCTCGATTCGAACTTTCTCGCAATTCAGCTCGGGTATGACTTTGCTCGGGATAACTTCTCTTGTCCACTGCCAACACGACTCGAGCGGATGGATGAGAACTCGGATTCCATTGTCATCGATGGTAATAGTGCGGCTGCTCTCGGTTGTGTTTACGCCGGTGCCACTCTCGCAGCGTGGTACCCGATCACGCCATCCACATCTCTGATTGATGCGTTCTCTCACTTCTGTGAGCGGTTGAGGAAAGATCCAGATACGGGGCGTAACCGGTTCCTCATTGTCCAGGCAGAGGATGAGTTGGCCGCGGCAGGAATTGTGATTGGAGCGGGGTGGTCCGGGGTGAGGTCATTCACGGCCACTAGCGGGCCGGGTCTCTCTCTGATGGGGGAGTTCATTGGACTCGCGTATTACGCAGAGATCCCGTCGGTATTCTTCGACATCCAGCGTGCCGGACCGTCCACGGGTATGCCGACACGAACGCAACAGGGAGATATCCTCAGCGTAGTGTACGCATCCCACGGAGACACGAAGCACATCGCACTCTTTCCCGCTGATCCCTCCGAATGCTTCCACTTCGCGGTGAATGCATTCGACCTGACCGAGCGGTTTCAGACACCGGTATTCGTCGTCTCCGACCTGGACATCGGAATGAACGACTGGGTGGTTCCCCGTTTGCAGTGGGATGATGCGTACCGACCGGATCGCGGAAAGGTGCTGGGGGCACAGGAGTTGGAGACTATGGAGAAGTTCCGTCGTTACCTGGACTCAGACGGCGACGGGATTCCCTACCGGACTCTTCCAGGCGTACATCCGAAGGGGGCGTACTTCGCCAGGGGATCAGGGCACGATCAGGACGGCCGATACACCGAGGATGAGGGGGGCTATGTGGAGGTCATGGAACGGATTGCGCGGAAGATCGAAGGGGCGGGTGCTCAACTTCCCAAGCCGGTGGTTCGGGATGCTCCGGGGCGGGAAGCAGCCTCCCTTGGCATAGTCGCCCTAGGTGGCGTAGATCGGGCGATCATTGAAGCGCAGGAGATTCTCGCGGAACTCGGGATCCGTGTGGACTACCTGAGAGTCCGAGGATTCCCGTTCCATCCGTCGGTGAGAGATTTCCTCGATTCTCACGAGCGAGTGTTTGTCGTGGAGCAGAATCGGGATGCCCAACTTCGAAGACTCCTGATTACCGAGGTACCCTTCCCGGGCGAGGTGTTGGAATCGGTGACGCGTTATGGTGGTCTTCCATTCAGTGCGACCGACGCAGTCGAAGAAATTCGTGGCCTCCTAGACGGCCGGGGCTCTGCTGAGACCTCAATGACAGGGAGTTTCGCATGAGCTGGATCGCCAAGCCGCGAATTGCTCACCCAAGCTTGCCCAAGAACTCCCTGGGTTTGACCCATCGTGACTATGAAGGGGGAATGTCCACTCTTTGCGCAGGATGCGGGCATGACTCCATAACCGCTGCCCTCATCGAGGCGTTATTTGAGTTGAATCTGCCGCCCCACCGGGTCGTCAAGCTCAGCGGGATCGGCTGCTCTGGGAAGACACCCGCCTACTTTCTCAACCAGTCTCACGGCTTCAATGGGGTTCACGGACGCATGCCGGCTGTCGCAACTGGTGCAGTAGGCGCGAACCGCGAGCTTACCTATGTTGGAATTTCGGGGGACGGAGACTCCCTCTCGATCGGGATCGGGCAGTTTGCCCACGCGATTCGAAGGAACGTGGATCTCCTCTACGTGATCGAGAACAACGGAGTTTACGGACTCACCAAGGGCCAATTCTCCGCCTCCGCGGATGTTGGCTCGAAGGCTAAGAAAGGCATGGAGAACCTGCAATCCCCTATCGATCCGGTCCTGTTAGCGCTTTCCCTGGGAGCGACTTTCGTAGCCCGGAGTTTCTCTGGAGACAAGGAACAGCTCATCCCAATCCTCAAGGCGGGCGTGCGCCATCGGGGATTTGCCGTGGTCGATATCATTTCCCCCTGCGTCACCTTCAACGATCACGAGGGTTCTACGAAGAGCTACCGCTACACTAGAGAGCACCTGACCGAAGTGACCGACGCCGATTTTGTGGAACGGATGCCTGAAATCACCGCATCGTATGAGGCAGGGGAGACTACTGATGTGCAGATGCACGACGGGGCCATTCTACGATTCAGAAAGGTCGCTGATGGGTTCGATCCCTCCGATCGTGATCGTGCATATGCCTACATCTCAGAGCGCGTCCGGAAGGGTGAGATCGTGACTGGACTGCTGCACGCCAACGAAGAAGCCCTCGAGATGCATGACTTGTCGGGAACGGTTGAAGGGCCGCTGGTAGACCTCCCATTCGAGGATTTGTGTCCTGGCTCGGATGTGCTCGACGCGCTCCAGGAGGGGTTCAGGTAGCCTATGCGCTCCACATGGCTCATCGCGGCAATCGGCGGGGCCATTATTGCAATCGCGTCGAGCTCCGGGTGCCTTCCGCAAGAAACTGGGGTGCAGACCCGTGCGGACTGGCCAATGTATCGCGGCGACCTGGCTGGAACTGGCTACTCGCCGCTGACACAGATCACCCCCAACAACGTGACGAACCTAGTACAGGCTTGGAGTTACTCGCTGAGGGGTGAAGAGCCTCGTGAGCCGAACTCGCAAGCAACTCCGATTGTCGTCGGTGACGTCATGTATTTGCCAGCAGTAGACCGTGTTGTCGCGCTTGATCCTATAACCGGCGAGGAAATCTGGAGGCACATGGTGGTCGAGGGCACGCCCTCACGACGTGGTGTCACTTACTGGCCTGGTGATGAGGACATACCTCCGCGCGTGATCTTTTCTGCCGGCCGGCTCCTGGTCGCGCTCGACGCCGCAACTGGTGCGCTGGCCACGGGTTTTGGACAGTCCGGCGTAGTCGACATGGTGATCCCCTACAACTCCGTGCCTCTGGTCTATGAGGGTATTGTCGTAGTTGGCGCTAACACGCCGCCTGGTGCAATCGGCGGTATTGGAAACGCCCGGGCATTTGATGTAATTACGGGCACCAAGCTGTGGGAGTTCAGCTCTGTGCCGCAGCCGGGGGCGGTTGGGCATGACACCTGGGAAGGCGACAGTTGGGAGAGTCGTCTTGGTGTCAATGCCTGGCCTTTTTACTTCACGATGGACGAGGAGCGGGGGCTCCTTTATCTGCCCCTGGCTTCACCTGTCCCCTCTCCCTATGGCGGGGACCGTGGCGGAGCCAACCTCTTCGGTAACTCCGTTGTCGCAGTGGATATCCGGAGTGGTGAGTACGTGTGGCATTTTCAGACCATCCATCACGACTTGTGGGACGCTGACCCTCCGGCGCCACCCGCGCTGTTCGATATTCAGCGCGACGGAGGCATTGTTCATGCGCTTGGGGTGACCACGAAGTCCGGGTACCTATATATCTTGGATCGTGAGACAGGCGAGCCGCTGTTTGGGGTTGAGGAGCGGCTAGTGCCCGACAGCGAGGTTCCCGGCGAGCTTGCGTTTCCGACACAACCGTTTCCTGTGAGGCCTGCGCCTCTGGCCAGAGTAAGCTACGAACCGGGCGACCTGGTCACCGCTGAAGACACGTCGGTGGAGCACGCTGGAGCCTGTGCGGAGTTGGTCGAAACCGCCGGAGAGATCTACAACGCTGGTCCTTTCACGCCCTGGGTCTATCGCTCTTCTGGGGCATCCCTCCGGACCACCCTCCTGTTCCCGGGACTGGTAGGTGGTCCCAACTGGGGGGGGGTCGCGTTCGATCCGAATTTGGGATATCTCTTCACGTTCAGCCAGGATCTCGGCGCGCTCGGTTGGATGGAAGAGGCGGGTGGGAATTCGTCGCTGCCGTATGAGAGGAGGGGTCCACGCCCCTCCAGCTTTGATGTCCAGATGGGTGACACACGCTGGCCCTGCCAGAAACCGCCATGGGGTCAGCTGACCGCGGTGAATGGGTCGACTGGGGAGATCGTGTGGCAACAGCCGGTTGGCATCACCGAGGGGCTTCCAGCGGAGAGGGAGAATACAGGTCGCCCTGGCCGCGCGGGCGCTATTGTCACTGCTGGTGGCCTTCTGTTCGTGGCTGCAACCGATGACAACCGCCTCCGGGCCCTTGAGGCTGCGAGTGGTCGGGAACTCTGGGTGAGCAGACTAGATCGAAGAGGAAACGCCACCCCCTCGACCTACTTGGGTCTGGACGGAAATCAGTACGTGGGAGTGGTTGCTACAGACGAAGTCTTGGTGTATCGACTGCCGTGAACTGGGTCGTCCAGTCGAGATTCCTACCCCGAAGCACCCACTTTACGAGGAAATACGTTACGAACGCCGCAACGGACCAGACGAAGTATGTGCCGGTATCCTCCCTAGAATGAGTTCACCAGGGCTTTGGGCACGAGGACCCTCTCATAGAACCGGTTACATGGGCGCGAGATCATCTGAGTAGTCACTCCACGTTAGGAAGGGGAAGGGGACACATACGACCCTGACACGTCACCTGTGTGTCACAGGAGTTCTCACTGAGAGCGGTGGAGGGGTTACATGACTGGTTGCGGGACATAGATTCGCCGGGGTGGCGAAATGGTAAACGCAGGGGACTTAAAATCCCCCGGGAGCGATCCCTTGTGAGTTCGATTCTCACCCCCGGCATCCCTTACGGAACAAGTTCGTAGGATGCGAAACGTATCTACCGTCCTCGGCTGGTTCTGCAACGCCGGCCTCACATCAGACTCAGGACCCACGTGAATAAACCTCCACCTTCCCCCCGCGACCCAGGTCCCCATCCAGCCGCTGGAGAAAACCCTAAGGGAAAAAGGATCGGGCTCGTCCTGGGGATCCTGTTCTTTCTCCTAATGCTGGTTCTAGAGCCCATTCCGGAGGATCCGGCAACGAACCGAATGGCAGGGGTAGCGCTCCTGATGGCTACTTGGTGGATAACCAACGCGATTCCACTATTTGCGACAGCCCTGCTTCCTCTCGTGCTATATCCTCTTCTGGGGATTGAGAGTGGAGCTTCCACTGCACCGGTGTACTTCAACAGCACAATTGTCCTGTTCATTGGTGGGTTCATGATCGCCCTCACAATGGAGAAGTGGGATCTTCATCGCCGTATCGCGCTGTGGATTATTGGTAAGATCGGGGGTGGGCCCAGTCGTATCGTACTTGGCTTCATGTTGGCAGCGGCATTTCTTTCGATGTGGGTATCCAATACTGCCACCGCAATCATGATGATGCCAATTGGTCTGGCCATTATTCTTAGAATGGAAGAGGAGTTCGGGAGAGAAGACACTAAAGAGCTTTCGGTCGCGATCATGCTGGGTATAGCCTACGCTTGCTCAGTTGGTGGCGTTGCTACGCTGGTGGGGACCCCACCTAATCTCGCGTTCTCGAGGATCTATCAGATTACTTTTCCCGATGCCCCGGTGATCAGCTTCGGTCAGTGGATTCTAGTGGGACTTCCGATAACAGTCCTGATGCTAGGAGGTATTTGGCTCCTCCTCACTCAGGTCTTCTTTCGAGCCTCTGAGCATATCACGGTGGATCCGGATGTCGTTGCGAGTGAGGTTCGGAAGCTGGGGCCCGTGTCGTTCGAGCAACGTGCGGTAATGGTCGTGTTCACGGCCACCGCGTTTCTCTGGGTGTTTCGCAGAAGACTCGAGGTCGGTCCGATCAGTGTCCCCGGGTGGTCAGAGATCCTCCCAAATCCCTCGCTGATTGACGACGGTACCATTGCTATTGCCATGGCCAGTCTTCTCTTTTTCATTCCGACCCGAACTCCTGGGGCTCCTGCTCGCCGCTTAATGGGCTCCGATGTGATTCCAAAACTTCCGTGGAATATCGTTCTACTCTTCGGAGGCGGCTTTGCTCTGGCACATGGTTTCCAAGTTACTGGCCTGGCGGTCTTTGTCGGAGAGGCATTTATCGGTCTAGCGTCCGTCTCTCCACTCATCCTTGTCGCATTGACCTGTCTTGGTCTTTCTTTTCTGACGGAGCTTACGTCGAACACGGCGACTGCCGAGATGATTCTCCCGATCATGGCGGCAGCAGCCGTCGCCCTAGAGATCAATCCACTCATGCTCATGATCCCGGTGACGATTTCGGCGTCCTGTGCATTCATGATGCCCGTGGCAACGCCATCGAACGCCATCGTGTTCGGAAGCGGTCGGGTCACGATCGCCCAAATGGCTAAAATTGGGGTGTTCTTGAACCTGTTCGGTGTTCTCGTAGTGGTGACGGTCTTCTATCTGGTCGGCACGGAGGTTTTCGACATTGATCCTTCTGTACTGCCGACGTGGTCTGTTCTGTAGCCGACCTCCTAGAGGAAAGCCCTGTCTGGCTGAGAGGGGTCAGCTATGTGCCAACCGGGGAGAAGCCCTATGTTGCGCTATGAAAATGGGTGTTGCTGAAAGGTGGACGTGTGGAAGCGAAGGCGATTCTGAGACTGAGGTCTGAGTCGCGCTACCGACGCACCTGCGGATGAATCTTAGTATACCAGAATCAAAACCAAGCCATCTGCCTGTCATGACCACTGCCTTCTCCGACGATAACAGGGTTACCTGGTTTGTCTGCTTCGGTTCACCGTCTGGCCTTTGCCAGGAGATAGTCGAGCGGGATCTGGTAACCTTTCAGCGTTCTGGGCGCAGGGATATCGTACTCGCAAGAGGCATTGGGCCAGATGAAGTTTGTGATGCCAGCCGGGCCAAGGAGACCTTCGGTGAGTGCCGCGAACGCCTCTGGCAGTCTCCGAACTCCGGTGAGATGTACCGCGTAGAGCTCGAGAGTTTCAGGGGGAGGGAAGATTCCGGTTACCGCCTGACATCTCCTGAGATCGTTCATGTCGTCTTGCCGGCAAAGACCAAGGCTATCGGTCTCCTAACGGACGATGAGCTCGAACGCTTGGCCCGAAAGGCATTTGGGGCTCCGAAGGTTGCCCATGGATAGCGACCAGTCTAGCGTGGGTCTGTACTACAAGAGCGAAGATGGTCCGGCTTACGGGTCCGGTAGGAGGTGGGGTGACATGGGCAGAGGAGTTTCAAGGACAGTGGAAGAGGTGGCTCACCCGAAGACGAAAGGAAGTCTGAGTGGTGGGTGGGGAAGAACAGTAGCGATGCTGGGTGCGGTGCTCGTTTCGGTCTTCAGCCTCGTTCGATGCTCACCTGGAGACCGCCCTGAAATCCTGGCCCTAGCCACCGCAGGAACAGGAGGAGTCTATTACGTCCTGGGGGGTTCCATTGCTGAGATCTGGAGCCGAGACCTGCCGGACCAGGTCGTGGTGGCGGAAGTTACGGGAGGCTCGGTCGAAAACTTGAGCCTCCTGATGGCGGGGCAAGTGGAGGTGGCGTTCTCCATGGGCACTAATGCCCTTGAGGCTCATACTGCCAGGGGTTCTTTTGAAGGAGGGGAGTCCGGACAAATCCTTGCTCTGGTTGCCCTTTACCCGAATATACTTCATTTGGCGACCTTAGAGGAAACCGGTGTCAGCACGCTCTATGACCTCGTAGGCCGAAGGGTTTCCGTAGGAGCCCCGGGTAGTGGGACCGAGGTTGCCGCTCGGACTCTCCTGGAGGCGAACGGGATCGGATACGATGACTTCGATCCTCAGCGCCTCAACTTCAATGAGACCGCGAACGCGATTCGCGATGGGAACGTGGATGCCGGATTCTGGAGCGCTGGCCCTCCGACAAGCTCCCTGATGGATCTTGCCACAGCGCGTTCAGTCCACCTTGTTCCTCTCGGAGCAGAAGAGGTGGAGCGCACCGCAGCGCTCGATCCGACTGTTCGTCCGGACGTAGTTCCTGCCGGGGCGTACCGTGGACAAGAGCAGCAAGTGCATACGCTGAGCACTCCGAACCTTCTTGTGGTATCGGCCGACATGCCTGAGGAGCTTGCGTACTCATTGATCCAGGAGCTATTGGAGGCGCGTGAGGAGCTTGAGGGCGTGCACCCAGTTGCGCGTCAGATCTCGGCGGAGTACACACTCTCAGCGTCACCCATCCCATTGCATCCTGGCGCCGTTAGGTACCTGCAGGACAGTGGCCACGAGGTGCCAGAGCGTCTGATCCTCTCCCGGTGAGGACCCTGAGGATCTGGAGTTGAAGGCCAGTCGGCCATTCTATTCAGCCTCCGTCAGTAGGATTTCGGAACGGGAACTGGGCCTGCCCGCCTTCGCCGCCGGGGCCTTTGTCATCCTCGCGATTGCGCTTGTCCTATTTCAACTGTCTGCGGCTGGAATCCGACCGGTAGGACTCTTCTATCAGAGGGGGTTTCATCTTGCGCTAGTCGAGATCCTGGCGTTCCTCCTCTTCCCGTGGAGGACCGGCCATAAGAGGAGTATCCGAGGTAGTACGGCCTGGTCTGTGGACGCGGTATTCATTGCTACTTCTGCTTTTACTGCCTTCTATCTTACTCTAAATATAGACGCCATTGTAGGTAGAGCCGGCATCCCTAGCGCCCTCGATGTCGTTGTCGGTGTAGCGGCAATAGTCACTCTATTGGAGGCGACGCGCCGAGTCCTGGGTTGGGCGATTTCATCCATCGCCGTTCTCTTTGTCTGCTACGCGTACCTCGGCCCCTTCCTTCCAGGTGTTCTCCGGCATGGGGGGTATGGAACCGGACGGATTGTGGGCCAACTCTACTTGGGTCAGGAAGGTATTTACGGGATCCCCTTGGGAGTCGCTGCCACATTCGTCTTCATCTTCATCCTCTTCGGTGCGCTCCTGGAGGTCACGGGCGCAGGGAAATTCTTCATGGATTTAGCTTATGCCATGACGGGGAGGCAGTCGGGGGGGCCTGCTAAAGCGGCGGTAGTGGCTTCTGCCGCCATGGGTT
>CAUZHN010000087.1:0-9953 GCA_963579625.1 Gemmatimonadales bacterium UBA6960 | reverse complement strand
ACCTCCATCCTCTCCACGTCCTCGTCCGTGGTGGGAAGCCAGTGCATCTGGTTCACACGAAGTGACGGCACACCGGCTAGCCGGTGATCGGTAAGCATGTGTAGGGAGCCCGAGAAGATGTTGTTGAATCCACGCACCACGACGTTCGTCCCCTGAACACCGGTCGTGATCACGTCTACGCCCGGAGCCGACCGGAGGTGATCAGCCATGGTGGGAGTCGGTCGTTCCCCGATCTCCACGGAGCTCACGATGTGGGTGGTGGCAGGTGCCTCGGTTGATTTCTCGGGCGCGGACCGCGAGGCGGACACGACGATGCCGTCCAGCGCCAGAACCACTGAAGTGAGGGTGATATCATACGCAGTGGTCTCTCCGGCCGAGACTCCGACATTATCGAAGCGGACGCCAACGTACCCTAGATTCTGGACCACAAGGTCGTACGTCCCCGGTGGGAGATCGGCCTGATACAGCCCCTGAGCGTTGCTCGTCGAACCTCTCGACTCACCTCCACCCAGAATCTGTATCTGCGCTTGGGCCACTGGACCGCCGGTCTCTGCATCGATCACTCTTCCCGAGAGCACCCCATTCTGAGCAGCTACCGGGCCGGCTATAAGAACGAAAACCCAAACGGCGCCAGCGATGAAACCCGACATTCTCGCGTGCATGCTGAGACTCCGAAGTTGAAAATCCGTGGGTACGATCAGACCAAGAATCAAGATCGTCTAAGTTGGCACTCGCCACCTCATCATCAAAGTAAGGAGCAAAGCCATTCCGAGCACTTCATGTTACGCACAAGTCAATTGAAGGGCTATTATCTTTTCACCACACGCGCACTCTGACGGGGCAGGGGCAACAGTGCTCGTCCGTCGCTCCGCAGGCATATCTGCCGCCTAAAACCTTCTCCTTAAGCACCTCCTCGTGGGCAACTGGCCCCCAAGCCTTCCGAACTTGGCCGCCCACCGACTCGAATCCTCGAGAACAGCTACTTCGGCCTGACGCTCCTCCTCCACGACCGGGCGATCAGGGGTCACTGTCCTTTCTAACCCCAGGCGTGTCAGCACGACTGTGTGAATCTACAACATCGTGTGAACGGCATTGTCAAACCCCCTCCCCTTGTGGCGGACGGGCCCGATGCGCAGCGAACATCGTCTGCCGGTGGCTTGCCCGAGCGATTTCGTTTCGGACAGAGGATAGCTTGGGGACAGATCCCCGGACTGGAGGACAGCTCTGAAGAAAATCTCTACACCATCATGGGCACGGAGCCTATCGATCCAATCGTCCTCTCAGGCTCGGTGCTTTCACTTGAGCTTGTGGCCACCCTGACATATCCCCTCCCTGCGTGCCACTCAGTCGCACATAGTCATGGAGCTGATTCATTCGTGAAGGAATCTACATCGCCGGGTAGCGTCAATCTGACCTCTGCCCCACCTTCTGCCCTCGATCACCATTGAAATGGCAACCGAGGTCTGACCGTGCGCTATACCCTGCTTGGCCGAAGTGGTCTCCGCGTGTCCGAGCTTTGCTTTGGAACGATGACCTTCGGAGGAGCTTGGGGGTGGGGTTCCCCGGAGGATGTTTGCAAGGAGCAGCTAGAGCTGTTCTTTGACCGAGGGGGAAACTTTATCGACACAGCGAACCGTTACACCGATGGCCAGAGCGAAGAGATCCTCGGGCGCCTTCTACGAGGGCGTAGAGATCAGGTCGTCCTGGCAACCAAGTACACCTTAAGCACCCGACCTGGGGACCCGAACGCTGGTGGCAACGCTCGCAAGAACATGATGGAGTCCGTGGCAGCCAGCCTCGAGCGCCTCCAAACGGAGTACATCGATCTCTACTGGGTCCATGCCTGGGATATGCTCACGCCAATTGACGAGGTGATGCGCGCCCTCGACGATCTGGTCGGGTCCGGAAGGGTCCACTATGTAGGGGTCTCAGACTATCCGGCGTGGAAGGTGGCCGAGGCCAACACGCTCGCCGAGCTAAGAGGATGGTCGCCCTTCGTCGGCCTCCAGGTCGAGTACAGCCTTGCCCAACGGGATGTCGAGCGTGAGTTGGTCCCGATGGCTAGGGACCTGAGAATGGGGATCACTCCCTGGTCACCGTTAGCTGGGGGCCTCCTCACTGGCAAGTATTCGAAGGAAGACCTCGAAGCAAAGGAGCAACTCAAGCCCGGGAATGTGCCCAGGGATCGCAGACAAATGGTGAGTTCCCATCTGACGGAGCGGAAGTTGGCCATTGCGGACACCGTCGCGGAAGTAGCAAAAGAAATTGGGCGATCGCCAGCTCAGATAGCGCTCCGCTGGGTTATGGACCGACCGGGTGTAACGAGCCCCATTCTCGGAGCGCGGACAACCGAACAGCTAGAGGACAACCTCGGGAGCCTAGAGTTCAAGTTGAGCGCGGAGCATAAGATCCGACTGGACGGGGCAAGCAAGATCGAGCTGGGATTCCCTCACGACATGGTCGCGAGTCCCCGGATCAAGCAGATACTTCACGGAGGAGTGGAAATAGAACCCTACGAACCCTGAAAGGACTGCCTCAGGGACCGGTTACTCCCACCTGCTCAAACAACAACCAACCGTCAGGGTCGAGCCGAAGATCCGTCGGCCTCTCAGGAACCAACATGTCTCGGGTCCACTCGCGCCCGTCCACCCAGTCTGTGACCCTATGCACGCCTCCTTCCATTAGGAACTCGAACTCCATAGGCATCCTAAACGTTGGCCATAGGTCATCCTGTTCCTGGATCACCCTTACCTGAGCTTGGTTCAGCTCGCTTTCCCAACTCCACTCGACCCGCAGGGCCGGATATCCGGGACGATGGAGCCACTGCCGGAAGAACCAGTCCAGAGGCTCACCGTGAGCATCCTCCATGACCATCTGGAGGTCGTCCGTCGTGACGTTCCCCCCTGCAAACCTCTGGTAGTAGCGCCGAATTCCGTTGAAGAACGCCCGCTCTCCAACCACATTCCGCAGCATATGAAGCACGAGGGCTCCTTTCTCGTAAGAGTTCTCATTCAGGAGCTGCAGCAGGTTTGTCACGTCCTGGTCGAGTACCGGGCGACCAGTCACGTTCGACGCCAGGTAATTGTTTCGGAGGGTTTCTATCCGTTCCCTAAATGCAGCGTCTCCCTGTGTTTGCACCCAAAAGAAGGGGCCGAAGTAGCTGGCGAAACCCTCTGAGAGCCAGAGGTGCTGCCAGTCGGCAGGTGTGACTGAATCGCCAAACCACTGATGAACGATTTCATGGGCCACGGTTCCTTCAATATCAGCCCCACTCGCGATGGTCTCCTCCGAGTAGAAAATCGCCGAAGCGTTCTCCATTCCTCCGAACGAGGTAGATGATTGGACGTTGGCCAACTTCTGGAATGGGTATGGGCCGAAAAGATCGACGTATAGGTCGACCATCTCAGCCGCGCGGGAGAAGGCCTCCCGGGCGAGCGCCGTATCAGGAGGAAACACCCACGATGTCACCTCAATGCATCCGTCTCCGCGAGAGGATTCCGGCGATTGGCCACAGGCGGCGAGACCATTTCCAGCAACCTCCATCTCACCGACACCCACCACCATCAGGTAGGTGGGAATCGGTACTCGATTCTCCCATCTCCAGGTTAGAAGACCTTCGACGCCCCCAGTCCGCTGGGAATCTGCCGGCACTGGAGGGCCAAGCTGGACGCCATTCGCTACGACTCGCCGCTCCCCAGGCACATGGACGGTGAAGGTCGCAGTCGCCTTGTCGGATGGGTGGTCATTGGACGGGAACCAGTACCGCGCTCGGTTCGGCCAATTGTCTGCGAAGGCCGTCGGGGCACCGTGTACATTGTCTCGGAGGATCAGGCCATCGTCCGGCACTCCACGGGCCATGATCTCCACCTGCACGGTGTCGAATACGCCCGGGCGCCCCGGGGTGTCAAATCGAAGAAGTCCTCCCTCCTGGACAAATGGCAGGACTCGTCCCTCAGCGGTCACAAGCTCGGTTGAGAGCCCAGAAAAGTCCAAGGTGAGTGAATGGGGGCCTGCCCTGTCGCGGAGATACCGGATGGTCGTTCGGCTTGAGATCCGATCGTTCGTCGGCGGAATCACGAGCTCCACGTCGTAGTGGATAACATCCAGATCCTGCTCATACCGCCCCGGCTCTGGCACCCGTCCAATCTCAATGGGGAGCGGGTCTAGCAACTCCACCTCAGCAGTGATCGGCGGAGGTGAGATCGAATCCCAAGGAATGACAATCGGCACCGGGCCACGAAACCAGCTCAGGGGGTTGAACGAGAACGATTCAATACAACCAGCGAGCGCCATAGAGAGGAACAGCCACACGAATGCAGTGCGCGACCAGAATCGGGGGCAGTTCTTCGTTTTCATGGTGGGAAGAACATAGGAGCTTCCCCCGAGGCAGCGCGAGACCGGCACCTGGTTACGCAGCTCCGCTCCTTCGGACCGTTGCTTGTCGTGCCTGGATGACCGCTATGTCGTGTGGTTACAATCCTTCACGGCCCTCCAGAGAGGACCCATGAACCGTCGGCAGGCTGTTGGATCAACTTCTTCGTGCGGGGGGCCTCGGGCTCAGGGAATCCCCCCTCTGGCAAGGCGAAGTCAGCCGCTTCTTCTGCAGTCTACAACTCTAAGTAGACCACAACCGCTCATCCTCACCCAGAACTCGGCAATCCGGTCTATCGACGGGTAACCACACGAATGATCCCACCCATATAGCCGATGCCATAGAGGGTTGTGGCGTCAAGTGCGTCAATAAACTCAATCCTTTCAATTTCCACCACGCCGAAATCCCTCAGCGAGTCAATCGGACCGTAAGCCAGATCATTCTGGAAAACCTCAGGGTAGATTGTACCACTCCCAGGTATCCCCATAAAGCCGGACTGGGCTTCTCGCAGGCTATTGATCGTGCCGGAGTTTCGGGGTCGGAGCCAACGCGGCCGAAGCACTCGAATGACTTCGAAAGCATCACTTTCAGGAATGTTGGCGATTTCTTCTTCCGTGATCTCGTTGGGTGATCCTCTACATTCGCTCGGTGATCCGCACTCTCTCCCGGTGGCACCAAACTGCCCGGGCATTGTACTGCAGGCCGTAACAGTCACTAACATCCCGAAGAGAAGACCCCACGCCGTTGCGGAACTACTACTGGGGGGGAACCGGTTCATAGTGACCTCCAAGGTGAAGACGCCCGCACACCCATTATGACACCTGTCCGCCCCTTTGGCACCCGTGTGCGTGGAACGGGACCGGATTATTTGGCATTTCGGCGAGGCGGGTCCAGGTGAAAGAGAAGTGAGATTCCCCGGATCCACCTCAAGTCAGGGAATGACCTCGTAGCGATAGGCGGTGGCGGGCCCGGAGAACAACACCTCCAGGTCCTCGCTCTCTCCCAACGGGGGGGCTCGCACGGTAAGGATCTGGCTTCCGAGAATCCCGTCGTTCCCATAGAAGGTGAATCGAAGTCGCACCACCGTACCTGTTTCCGCCCCGTTCCCGATTACACGCCCCTCTACCTTCGTCTCGGCCCCAGCAGGCCGAAACTGCAGATCCTCCACATGGATAGGGACTCCCTCCATTCGCTCCAGGCCGCTGAGCACCGCCTCGTCATCGCCTGCTTCCAAGGAGGCACGAGCTGCAATCAGCCCGGCATTCTCGCTAAGGGGATCAAGCTCAACAAGTCTCTCTCCCGCGCTGATCAGTGATTCCCATTCCTCAGCTGCAAACAACGAATTCACGTAATTAAACCAACCATCTCGAGAGTTCGGCTGGAGTTCCGTTACTTGTTTGAAGGCCTCTGCCGCTTCAGTGAAGTCCGCGGAACGAAACAGGGTTACCCCGACATTGAAGAGTTCAGTTGAATCGAGACCCCCCGTCGAGAGAAGAGCGGCATAGATCTCAGTGGCTTCTGCATCGCGACCCGCCCCGCTCAGTGCCCGGGCCAAGTCTCTCTGCAGGCTGCGGTTATCGGAATCTTGCTCGAGCTGCTCCCGGAGGATAGGCTCAGCTTCTTCATATCGTGCCATGAAGAGGAAAAGCTGCCCAAGGTTTTCCTCGACGCCGATGCGCAGTGCTATACGCTCTGCAAGTTCTCCGTCCGAAAGAACCCTGGTGGCGGGCTGTTTGGCCAGGCCCGCCAAGGTCTGCCTATAGATTTTGATTGCTTCATTGTGTCTGCCTTCTCCAGCGAGCAGCACCGCCAGGTTTTGATGAGCGTCTGGTCGCAAATCGTAAATCTTCACGGCCCGACCCCAGGCGTCGATCGCACTCGTTACGTCGTCAGCATCAAACGCTTCGATGCCCTCGTTGAACGCCTCTGCCCACGCTCGCTCTCGCTCCGGCTCAGTATTGAGCTGATAGGCGGGGTAGATCCTCTCGGCATCGGCAAACATGGCAGCCGCCTCCTCATTCCTTCCGAGTCGGGCATACGCAGTGCCGGCCAGATAATAGTGAATGGGGTTCGAGGGGTCGGGACCCATGCCCTCCAGCGCCAATTCGAGTGCTCGTTCCTCGTTTTCCTGACGCAGGTACATTACCGCCGTCTGAGAAAAACGGGTCTCGACGGGGGGGGTGCCTAATTCGTAGACGATTCCGGTTGGCGAGATAACCGGGCCACTAGGATTCAGGCCCGGAGCACAACCGGACAGCAGAAGACCTCCTGCGAACACTCGAACGACAAACGTCCCCCTGAGGAACGAGCAGCCGTAGCCCTCGGGCATGCGCTGGCTACCAGGGGAAGCGAACTGAGAAGATCACCGATCGCGACACCGGCACACCCCCAACACGAGCAGCCCGGAACGCCACCACCTCACTAAACAAAGCCAGGGCAACCTGATCAACATCCGAGCGTCCGCTAGACCGACTGATCTCAGCCCACTCTACCGAGCCCCGTTCGTCAATCCATAAAGCGACGCTGACTGTCCCATTGGCAGAGCGGTCCAGCTCACCTCTCCGGTAGATCCGTCTGATGAACATCTCGACCTCGGTCGGGTTCCGGAGCAGGACCCAGGCCGAGAGGTCCGAGAGAACGAATTCCGGATGCGCCGCCGCCAGACGCTCAAGGTCCAAAGGGTTTGAGCTCAACTGCTCAGAGAAGTCAGCAGCGGAAATGCGCCGCTCGATACTGATCGAACCTTCATCTTCGTCCGAGCCCGTCGATCCCTCCTCGTCGCCTTCCATCTCAGGCTGCGTGATGGTCGGCCTGGGAGCGGACCGGCCAATCAGTCGTTCTCGAAAAGCCTCAGAGAGCGTTTCTGTCTGCATGCCCAAACCACTGGCTGATGCGACTAAATCTGCCTCGGTCGGAATAGAATCGGGGATTTCACTAATGTGAACTGGCGGGGCCGGATCAACGTTAAGCGGGGATTGAGCATCAAGCACCGTAACCCTTTCGAGTTGGAAGAAGTCCCGCAGTGGCTCGGACTGACGTGCCGACCTCTCCCAAGTTGGCCATAGTCCGACCACCCCGACATGCAGAACCACCCCCACAAGCGTCGATCGGGCTACCCAGCCGTGCCACTGGGCCTTCATCCGGTCGTTCGCGTTGGGAGCCCACAGATCTTTAAGGAGATGTTCTGGCTGGGAATATTTCATCAAATGCTTCCGCTGGCGACCACTGGTCGCACCGACCGACAGCCGTCCTTCAATCCCAGGGCGACCTAGGCTCTAGTCGCACAAGCGACCACCGCCATGTTGGGGTTTTGGTGATCCCGCAAACGGCGCCACACGACAGTCCCGCCAGCGTCACAATCCAAAAAGAGGATCGCTTCACGTCGTTAGATCACTATCTCCGCATACCTATACGGACCTTCTACGAGCTTCGATTCCCTTCTCAGCTTTGACCTTAAACCTATGGGCAGAGAATCAAACCTCGCCACCGTTCAACGCAGCGTCTCTGCCGGCGATGCGACCGAAGGTGATACAGCGGCCAAGGCCGTGCTGAGCGAAACCGCCCTGCGACTCACCAGCACAGTACAGGCCAGGTATGACCTGGGCATGATAGTCCATCACCTGCGCCCTCGCGTTCGTCCTCAGGCCAGTGAGAGAATCATGCAGGATCGGGGTGGTCCAAGCGGCGTAGAACGGGGGTGTTTGGATCTTGTACATGGGTGTGTCCTTCCCAAAATCCGGATCGCTTCCCGTATCCACGAAGGCATTGTACCTGATTACCGTTTCTTCGAGAGCGGCCGGCGGCATCGGTCCCGATTGGTATTCGTTGTCAATGTTGCCCGCAAGCTCCGCAACCGTGTCTCCGCTGAAGAAATAGCCCTCAAGGTCGACATATGGCGGGTTCGGATCCCAGCCCTCCCGCTCCACCGCATCGGCGTCGAAGATGGCCCATATTGGACCCCCTCCATTCCTCTTTTTAGTGTCCCCGCAGTCCGCGAGGCAAGCCGAAAAGAAGTCGTGCCCTCTATCCGTTTCGTCCCAGAATCTCCGGCCGGTCTGATTCACCATGATCGCGTTCTGCCAACTGAAAATGGTGAGCCCTGATGCACGCGCACGATCGAAGAGCGGACTGTCTGGCTGCCAGATGAGACTGGAGTAACCCCATTTGCACCCGATATAACGGGTCTTCGATATATAGTTGCCCGACTCGTTCGTCTGATTCGCGGTTGCCCAAAGGGCCGCCCCAATTGCCATCGCGGCAAGTTCCCCGGCGCCGCTCTGTTTGGACCAGGGCTCGCCTGCCACTTGGTACTCCTCTGTCAGCCTCGGATCAAACGTCCTGCGCAACGTGACGTTGCTCGAGTTCCCACCCGTAGCCACCAAGACGCCCATACGCGCTCGGATGTTCATGCTCATCCCCCGGTGCTCGACGGTGATGCCGAGCACTCTCCCGGAGGTTGGACCCTCGCGGATAATTCGCGTCATTCTGTGCTCTAGGAGAATCTGTGCACCCTTCTCTCTCGCACTCTTCTCAAGTGCTCGCACGAGACCGGAGCCCACTCGGGTCGGATGATGCGTGACTCGTTCGCTCTCAATCGGCCACTGCACGGTTCGCCCCTGACGTGTAACCGTCGAAGCGCCCCCCTGGCCAACGGATTGGTCCTGAAACTCTACTCCGTTCTCGATCAGAAACTCGAACGAGGGGGCGTTCTCGTCCGCGAATGCTCGTACGAGATCTCGGTCGCTGAACCGGCTGTCCCGGTGATCGTGGCGTACCCAGTCTTCATAGACTTTGTCCGCAGAATCTTCAACTCCGAATTTACGCTGCCTGCTGTTGCCACCTCCAAGGTGCACGTTCCCCCCACTCACTAGTCCGTGGCCACCGATATCGTAATTCTCGTCCACCATGATCACCGAAGCCCCGTGGTCGAGTGCGGAAACGGCAGCAGCGAGTCCTGCGGTGCCGGCACCGATGGTGACAAAGTCGGCCTCGTGATCCCAGGACTGCTGTGCCTCAAGCTCACTGGCACTAAGTCCGCCCAGTGCGGTCGCACCGACACCTAGGGTTGCACTCTTCTTTAGGAATTCTCTCCGACCGAGCGCCTCTGGGATCTGCTGGTTCTTTCCCACGCTTCTACCCTCCTCGTGAACTCGCGGTGGCCATAACGATCCGAACAATTCCTACCCCTATATCAACATCAATCTCCCACTCCTACAACACTTACGTGCACAGTCCGTCCCCGGGGTCGAGTGTCCGAATCGACTAGGACGATCTGCTGCCAGGTGCCGAGTGGGATTTTCCCCTCGACTATAGGAAGAGCCAGTGAAGGCCCAATCAATGAAGCTCGCACATGGCTATGTCCGTTGTCGTCGTGCCAGGTTTCCTCGTGAACGTAACGCTCATTCCTCGGCGCCACCCTTTCAAGTGCCGCCGCTACATCGTGGTTCACGAGCCCCGGTTCGTACTCGAGTGTAGTAAGAGCCGCAGTCGAACCATGCACTAGAAGCACGGCCTGGCCCACTTGCACCCCTGAAGCCGCTACCGCGGCCTGTGTTTCTCCAGTCAGATCAACGATCTGGTC
>CAUZHN010000086.1:0-10183 GCA_963579625.1 Gemmatimonadales bacterium UBA6960 | reverse complement strand
GCGGCATCCGCAGGTCATGCTCGTCTGGATGATGAACGAGGAGCCGCTCGATCCCCAACACGGAGCGCCCCTGCGTCTCGTCATGCCGTTCCGGTATGGCAATCGGAGCATCAAGGCGATCACCGATATCATCTTCGGGACGCCGGGGCTGCCGCGGCCGGGGACGGGGTAGCAGACGACAAGTCGGTCGAAGATTTGTCTCCTAACGGACTTGTGGGTTCGAGTCCCACCGACTCCGCTTTAGTTGTAAGATCCACTGCCCTGATAAGCCCTTAGTACGCTCCTGAGTTAGTAGTAGGGAAGCGGTTAGGGTGGGCCCATGACCCTCCCGCCCCCCCTCCGTGGCATCCAGCCACACCCAGCTATCCACTGTTTTGCTCGTCCTGAGTTGCGGGGCTGAGCGGGGCGGGGCAAAATGAAGGCATGAAGAGAACCCTGCTGCTCGCACTCGCTCTACTGGGGTTACCACTGTTGGGTAGTGCCCAACAACCCGGCGGTTCCACGGCTCAGGGCGAGTGGCATTACCTGGGTGGGAACGCATATCACCAGCGGTACTCGCCACTAGATCAGATCGACGCCGGGAATTTCGAGGATCTGGAGATCGCGTGGACTTGGAGGGGTGACAACTTCGATCCCGCCCCTGCCCGAGGCAAACCCATATATGTGGATGGCATCGTCTACACTGTAGTGGGTAACCGCCGAACCGTGGTCGCCATCGACGGCGGCACGGGTGAGACCCTCTGGACTTTCCGAGAGTCACATACGACGCGTTGGGAGCGCTCGACGAGGATAGGTCATGGTAAAGGAGTTTCCTACGCCGAAGTGGACGGCCGGGGAGTGATCTTCGTTTCGACGCCCGCGTTCTTCCTGCACGCCCTGGACGCGAAGACGGGTCAGCACCTAGAGAATTGGGGGACTGGAGTGCCACTTCCTGGCTTCCCTGACACCGGGGTGGTCGACCTCCTTTACGACGTGCTCGAAGGTTGGGGGCCCTGGGAGGACTACGTAGAGGCGGGGGGGACCTACGATCCAGACTGGGGCGCGCCGGCTGAGCTCGGCTACATCACGAGCTCCGCGCCTCCCATCGTCGTGAACGGAGTGGTCGTGGTCGGGAATTCGGCCGAGTCAGGGCTTGAGCAGCTTCGGATTGAGAACATTCCGGGTGACATCGTGGCCTATGACGCACGCACGGGAGAGCACCTCTGGAAGTTCCACGTCATCCCTCGTCCGGGCGAAGTGGGCCACGAAACTTGGGAGAATGATGCCTGGGCCTGGACAGGGGACGTTTCCTCCTGGGCACCGATGTCAGCGGATCCCGAGTTGGGATTGGTCTACATCGGCACGAACCCTCCCACGATGGACATCTACGGCGGGTTCCGCCCGGGGGACGGCCTCTTCGGGAATACAATACTTGCGCTGGACGTAGAGACCGGGGAGCGGTTGTGGCATTTCCAGATGGTTCGACATGACATCTGGGACTTAGACACCTCCGTCCCACCTTTGTTGATCGACGTTACGGTCGACGGGGAAGACGTGCCCGCGGTAGTTGCCAATGGGAAGCATGGGATCACCTTCGCGTTCAACCGGGCGACGGGTGAGCCGCTCTGGCCCATTGAGTACCGGCCGGTGCCGCCATCCCTTGTTCCTGGAGAGTGGGTTTCGCCGGTCCAACCTTTCCCCACGAAACCCCAGCCAGTCGGGTTTCTAGGACTCCCCGAAGAGGAGCTGATCGACTTCACACCGGAGCTGCGTGAGCAGGCACTCGAGATTCTAGAAGACTTCGACTGGGGTGAAGAACCCTATAGGCCGTTCATCCACGAGGGAAACGAGCTCGGCAAGATCGCGACGATTAACTGCCCGTCTGGAAGTCCAAATACCGGTGCTGAACCGTCAGCTGACCCGGAAACGGGGTTGGTCTACATCTCCGTCAATCGGAACTGTAGGTGCCCCCTGCTCGTGCCCGGGACCCAGCTGGACGATCCCATCAGCCCGGTCTTAAATCGAGGGTCGGCTAGGAATATGAACCCGGATTTCATCACGGGTGAAACGACTACGGAATGGGCGCCTGGTGGGGGGAGAATGGGTTGCAGGGGTCCCCAAGGGCTTCCGCTCTGGAGGCCGCCCTATAGCCGGATCGTGGCCATCGACATGAACACGGGCGAGGAGGCCTGGTGGGTGCCCAACGGGGATACGCCCAACAGCGTCCAGAATCATCCCGCACTGCGGGGACTCGAGGTGCCCAACACAGGATCCGGGAGTCTGGCTCCGACTCTGGTTACGAGAACGCTACTGTTCCACACCGGTGCTCCTTACCTCAGTGCTCTCAACAAACGGACGGGACAGCGGGTTGGGAGGGTCGAGCTTCCGGCGAGTGGATCCTACGGCATCATCACTTACATGCATGAGGGTCAGCAGCACATCGTGATCAACGTCAACAGCGGGGACCTACGGAACTCGTACGTGGCGCTACGACTTCCGTAGAGGCATGGCTCCAATCAAGTGTTACGAGTGCTCGAAAGAAATCAGCGACCAGGCAGCCGCCTGTCCGCAATGCGGTGCACCCAAGTCCACTCCGAAGCCAACGAATACGAAAACCGGGAGGGGCGACAAGAAAGACTCCGACCGTTTCAATGACTGGTCGGATGAAACCATAACCGTCGTCAGGCCGACCAAATGAGCAAGGACGGTCAGTTGCAGACGAGGGGCACCTACAATATGGGTGAGTCGTGTGGAGAGTGGATTATAGAAGGTGAGGCCCGGACCTACCCACCCTGTTGAGACGCGGCCTAGAAGACGGCAACTAGCTATCCCCCAGTACTCCGCTCCCCCTATTTCACCTCGCAGAGCGTTTAAGAACGGTTATGGAACGCCTTCTGACCGGGCAAGAACGGGCAAGAGGCCATATTCTATCCTAAAATCACCGGAATCGGATATTTTGGGCCATTCTTTGCAAGCCAGAGGTCGCAGGTTCGATCCCGGCTGGCTCCACTGCGGTAAAGAACGATCTGACGCTGAGTTCGGGCTGCGCGAAGCCCTTTCGCCTACTACTTTGGTTGCATCGTTCCTCCAGACTGGTGCCGACAAAATGAACGTGCGTCTGTTGTTGTCACGGCTGCTTCTGCTGTTCGCCCTGATGCTCCTTCCGGTCTCCGGCTTCGGGCAGGCTCCAGGCGCAACCGCGGTCGGTGAGCGTGTGCCGGTGCCGGGTGGGGCCTACTGGAACATCTCGGTTGCCGATCTGCAGGCAATGCGGACTTCGGGTAGGGATACCCGCCTCGTCAACGTGCACGTGCCCTTCCAGGGTGACATCGCTGGGACGGATGTCTCGATCCCCTTCGACGAGATCGGGGATCACCTCGATCGGCTTCCGAGCGACAAGGAGGCGCCTGTCGCCCTGTATTGTCGGTCCGGGTCCATGAGTGCCCGGGCCGCTACGACCCTCGCGGGACTGGGTTACACTAAGGTCTACAACCTAGCGGGCGGGTTCAACGCGTGGGCTGCGGCCGGCCTTCCGATGGTGAACCCATGATGACTCGCTAACGGACCGAGCCCCGCTTAGGATATGTGCAAGCTTGGCCGTCTTCCGGTTCTGTGTCAGGGATGTATCCGGGCGACACCGGAGCAGCGAGCTGAGCCGCGGCCACCGTGGGTAAACTCACGATGACCGTTACGACCGTAATTCCTACAACTGCCGAGAGCAACTTCGTCATCAATTCGTCCTCCCGAGTCGTCCGGTAGACCCCCTCCGTGGCATCCAGCCCCCATTAGCGGGCACCCCCCCTATTCCACCGCACTGACCCAGAACTACTAAACAAAGACATCATCGAACAGGTGACGATGATTCCCCTCTTCGCGAGGAGTTCTTCGACGTTCCAAAAGCTTAGGGCGAACCTGTGGTATAGTCAGACGCCGTGTTGATGATCTCAGGAGGAGATCGGTGGCCGCGGTAGCTCTTCGCATTCGTTTACATCCGCGAAGTCTGGCTGGCGCCGCCTCAAGTTGCCAATGCCGGGCTGACGCCCGCCGCTCTCTTCCACTACCTTTCTGCCTGTGGGATCCCGCACCTAAGGCCCTCGGTTCCGGGGGCCAACACTTCCCAAGGCTCTGCGCTAGGCTTAGTGACCCGGATATTCCGGCCCACCTGCTGAGCGTTTTCACAACGGACAACCACTTGGCCTTTTCTGCACTCAGTCTGCACCCGACCCTCCTACGAGGTATCGATAAGCTTGGCTTCGTACACCCTACCCCCATCCAATCGGAGGCCATCCCCCGTGCGCTCGAAGGCCGAGACCTACTGGCCTGCTCGGCCACGGGCAGCGGCAAGACCGCGGCCTTCCTCCTACCCATCCTTCACCAGTTGGTGGACCGCCCTCGGGGCACGACCCGCGCGCTGGTCCTAGCCCCCACCCGGGAGCTGGCCCTCCAGATCCGGGACGACCTAAACGGGCTGGCTCGGTACACCGGGCTCAAGGCCGCCGCCGTCCATGGCGGCGTGGGCATGCGCCCCCAGGAGATGGCGTTCCGGAAGGGCGCCGAGGTCATGATCGCCACCCCGGGGCGGCTGCTGGACCACTTCCAGTACGGTTACGCTGCTCTATCGGGGCTAGAGTATCTGGTCCTGGATGAGGCCGACCGTATGCTGGACATGGGCTTCCTGCCCGACATCCGGCGCGTGCTGAGGCATGTACCCAAGCCGCAGCAGACCTTCTTCTTCAGCGCCACCATGCCGGGCCCTATCGAGAAGCTGACCCAGGAGATCCTCCAGGCACCGGCGAGGATCACCCTGCAGGAGAAGGCCGCGCCGGCCGAGGGTGTGACACACGCCGCATATCCCGTGCCCTTGAGCCTGAAAACGGCCCTGCTGGTGGAGCTTCTAAAGAGGGGCCACATCGACGATGCGCTGGTATTCACCCGTACCAAGCACCGGGCGAACAAGGTGGCCAAGCTTCTGAACCGCCATGGAATTTTCGCCGAGCGAATCCACGGCAATCGTTCTCAGCCGCAGCGTACCAAAGCCCTGGCGGGCTTCAAGGCCGGAAAGTATCGGGTTCTGGTGGCCACGGACATCGCCGCCCGGGGCATCGACGTGGAGGCTCTAGGGCACGTGGTGAACTTCGATGTGCCGGCGGTCCCGGAGGACTACATCCATCGGGTGGGACGCACGGCACGCGCCGACGCCACTGGAGAGGCCTTCACCTTGGTAGCGCCGGAGAACGAGGCCGACCTCGGGCGCATAGAAAAGGCCCTGGGATTGAAGATTCCCCGGATCCATCTGGAGGGCTTCTCTTACGAGGCCACTCCCAACGCGCCCGTGCGCGAGCACAGCCCTGCGACCCGTGCCAAGACCGCGACCGTGAAGGCAGGGGGTTGGAGCTCCGAAGGCAGCGCACGCCCTCGGCGCCAGCGTTTTAGCAGATACCGCACATAGAAGTTGCGGTCCTGCGGGGTGCCCAAGCAGAATTAGGGCATGACACGCTACCGCCCCCGTGCCGTTCTGCTGCTCTATGGATCTATGGGGGCGAGACGTGAACGTGACCCGCTCACCCTGTTCCCCACCCTAGAAGACGGCAACTAGCCTCCGGTCCCCCCTCCGTGGCATCCAGTTATCAAGCACTGTTTGGATCGTCCGATTATGCGAGTACATTACGAGAGCACTTATAGGTGGGGGATGATCCGATGAAGAAAGCCCTGCTCCTTGCTCTCGCCCTAGCAGTCATCCCCGTCGGAGTTGATGCGCAGGATTCGTTTCTAGAAGAGACGTTTGCTGCCGTCGGGGCCCCAGCTTGAGCTCGAGGAAATTCGAGGCCAAGCGGGTCCTGGTTCGGCAGGCCGACAGGGTGGCGGATCGGTCTTGGCTCCAGTTCGAAGCGATCCCCGAAGGTGATCGAACTCGCCTCGTCCAGACGGCGTATTTCGCACCAACCGGATTCCTCGGGTGGCTTTACTGGTATGGAATCTACGTCGTGCACGCCTTGATCTTCAGTGGTCTCATATCTGTGATTGCTCGGGACGTCGAGCATGGTCTACCCTGATAGCGATCTGTTTTTGCTTGGTGGTTAGTGGTCGCCGTTTAGCCATATGGTGAACCAAGGTCTGCAGTTGTTTGCGTACCCTAAGGGGCTTAGAGAGCGATTTGAGCTCCGGATTAGTTGCCGGCATTATCCTGTACCGCTGGGTGAGGGCCCTTAGATGGCTAAGTCGCAAATGGTAGGAGGCGTGCCGCGGATTCTCGTCGACGCGGACTCCTGCCCGGTCAAGGAAGAGACGTATCGCGTTGCCAAGCGGTACGGCCTGCACGTGGTGCTCGTGTCCGCGCAGTGGCTGCGGGTGCCCCCAGAGCCATGGCTGAAGCTCGAGGTGGTCAAGGATGAAGGCCAGCTGGACGCAGCCGACGATCGCATCGTAGACGTCGCGGAGCCCGGGGATATCGTCGTCACCGAGGATATCCTACTGGCCGGGCGCTGCCTTGAAGAGGGAGCGCAGGTATTGAGTCCGCGCGGAAGAGTCTTCACCGAGGACTCGATCGGCGAGGCGATCGCGACTCGCGAGCTGATGTCCGGCCTACGCGAGTCCGGTGAGATCACGGGGGGACCGGCGCCGTTCGGAAAGCGGGATCGCTCGACCTTCCTGCAGGAGCTCGACGCGGCTGTGAACAGACTCCGGAGATCGGCGCGCTAGCCGCTGTTCGCAGGATCGAATCGACCTGCGGCATGGCGCCAGATCAGGAAAGTTCTGCAAAAATGTTAAATTATTGACTAGAAAATGTCGGGAATAATGGGCATCGAAAGTGTAGATAAGTGATTGTTTTATAATTATTTATATCTCCGTATCAGAATATCACCCATGCCAGATTTGAGTTAGGGTAAACCCAGAATTTTAGTGGGCACCCTAAGACGGGCTTTGTTGATATGGAGTTACCAGTCAATTGCATCCCGATCGATGCAAAAAAAGCTAGCCCCCACCCCAATAGGCCGATGGGGGACCGGTCCGAGTCAACTCGAACCTGCGTCCCCCATCTCCAAACTCTTCCACCGGTGCCTCTCGCCCGGCGGTCTATTGCTGCCTAATACACCGGCGAACACTCGCTGCCAGTCACCTCCCCGCGAACCCATGCCGCAAGAGTCTGCCATTCCGTATCACTCCGGCTCTGCCACCGCCTCACGCCGTTGTGGGCATACGAACCGCCACCGTCCGGGTGCAAGGGCTTCAGCAGGAAGCGACTCCGCCCGGGATCGCCGGGCACGACCAGTCTTTGGAGCACCTCGAATCCCTGGCGGGCTTCCGCCTGCGTCAACACGCCACCGCTGGCACTGATAGGGGCGAACCCTGCCGAGCCGCCCGAATGACACGACGTGCAGGGGAGCTGCCCGTAATTCCCGACGCTGAGCACATTCGGGTGGATACAGGAGCGATAGTACTGGAAGTCGAGGGCCACCTGCTCGTCTGCAGGCGTGAACTCCGCCGCCGGTAGGATACGGATCCAGTCGAGTATGACTTGATACTCGGGGTCCTGAGTAGAATCCCAATGGTTACCGCCCGTGTGAGGCAGACCGCCGGCCACCTGCGCCAACGGCTTCAGTAGAAACCTGCTGGACTCTGGGTCGGAGGCATTGACCAGTTGGGTCACGACCTCGTAGTTCCGGCGAGACTGTTCCTCTGTCCAGGCCCCTCCAGTCGGTGTTTCGGAGGGCTCCTCGAGGGAGAAACGAACGCTCGTTTGCCACACGTGGCACATGACACATGCGGCGTTGCCGTCAGTCGACCCCGGATAGCCGCGAGGCCTCAGGAACAGTGGCTCAATGTTCTGCCGGTAGAAGTCGAACGGAGCTTGAGCTTGAAGCGTCGCACCGTCGGTAGACGGACCTGTGGATGCTTGTAGCGGCCCCGCAAACCCCAAGCCTTCCGAGGTCAGACCAAGACCAGCACAAATACCGACGCCAGCAAACAGGGAGAAGCCGGCCACCCACTCCCCCAAACCACGCCTTCTAGTCTTCAAGCTCATGCTTGTCACCACCTCAGTCGTAGGTCGAGGCCCAACTCTGGGCATAGACAGCCTGCTCCAGTGGAAGAAACTACCGGTCCTGAGTGGTCATCGGGTTCTCCACGCGGTGCGGCGGAAGGATCGCCGTGTCAATTCGCTTTGGTCCAGCGCCTACAGTCATTTTCGCTATCACTTCGAGCTTCTCGAGGTCGACGACCACGGTATAGTCAGCGCCTGAGACGGCCACGTACATGTACCGGCTGTCAGGTGTCGGCGTCATCCAGTTCGCCGCGGGCCCCACCTCGACCCCGCCGATGTACTCAAAATCAGGCAGAGACCAACCGTAGATTCGGCTATCCAGGCGGCTTGATGCCCAGACTGCGGAGCGATCTGGCAGCACTTCCAAGCCATGCATCGGAGCGCCCTGGTTGGCTTCGGCGCTCTGCTTCCACGCTGGCAGACGCGGAGGGTAGACGATTTGCTCCGTCTCTCCTGTCTCCCAGTCAACCACCCAAAATCCATTTACCGCAGCGCCTTGCGCCAGAATCTTGTCCGTCGACCCGTCGTCCGCCGCAAGGAACATCATTGGCCGGACTCGGTGGATCACACCTCTGGCGTCAGGTAGCGAGATTTCCCTCACCACTTGATCGGTGCTGGCGTCGATGACCTGAATAGACCCCTCGTCCCGGCCGTTCAAACCGGCCACCACCCACTTCCCATCCGGGCTCACATAGACGTTGTGAATCCCGGTCGCCACCGGGATGCTTTCAAGTTTTTCGTGGGTGTCTATATCGAATACATCGACAAAGGGCGCCCTAGCGATCCCCACGTAGATCTTACGGTTGTACTTGTTGTAGGCGGCCTTGTTCGGACGATCCGTGAGCGGGAGCTGCTCGACCAGCTTCAATGTGACCGTATCGAAGACGTCGAGCGTGTTTGCTTCTTCGTTCGTGCAGTAATAGTAGAGTCCATCGGGATGCGGGAAGATATTGTGAGCTCGCGGACAGCCCTCGAGGTACCCGACGACCTCGTTCAGAGCCGGATCAATGACGGCGTGCACGTTTCCGGCATTGTTGCTCTGCAGGATTCGTATCACGACCCCTTCGTACGAGTCGAGCCGTTCCACCTTTTGAGCGCCGAGCGGCGATCCCGCCAACATCAGCCCCGCCAAAATCGGAAACATTATGGTTGCTCGAGTGCTAGGCATCGTCACCCCCGGATCGGTAAGTCTGTAGGCTGCCACTTCTCCGTAGGCACGGTATATGCCAATGCTCCGTAAGGCAAGTGAGCGGTTAGGCGCCTATGACCCAGCGAGCAGATCGAGGCGAACTCCATCATGAGACCCTTCCAACGGAGGTTGATGAAGCGCCTACTGTTTCTCCCCTTCATCCCAGTTCTTCTGCCGTCCGCTCTTTGCGCTCAATCCGCTGACACCGATATCGAGCAGACGCTGCTCGCGGCGCCCGCGTCATTGCGTGCCGAGGCGACGATCCTCGAGTTCCGTCCTGACGGCAGCACAGCGGTGCTCCGCGGGGGCAGCAACGGCCTGATCTGCTGGGACAATGAAGGCCGTCCCGGTCAAATGGCCCCCCTCGACGTCCAGTGCACTGTCGAAGCCAATCGTCCGCGATTGGAGCAGAACCATGCTTTCGAGAGCGCTGGAGGAACAGTGACTGAAATCCTGGCTCGCTTCGAGCGGGCCGAGGCGGACGGAACTCGTGCCTTGGCTGTCTGGGGAAGCATCTACTATCACGTGTATGGGGACTCCGCCCAGGATTACCGAAACCACACCGCGGTGGCCGTGCCTTACGCCACTCGAGACCTCGGCTTCCCGATTGCTCGCGGTCCGGCCATGCTTTGGCTCATGGAGGCAGGCACCTCCAGCGCGCATCTCATGGTTTCGGGACGATGAGATCCCAACTCCGCTCTCTCTTCTCAGTCACTCGTCAGGGATCTTCTCGCCTCGCTCCGGCCGGGTGGCTGTTTGCCGAACAATGAGGTGCATTTCCCCAAAGGCAACTGCCCACCTCCCTCTACCGGTGCACCACTCCTAGCGCACCTACCGACAGTGTTCTGCTCGTCCTGAGTTGCGGGTCTGAGTGGGGCAGGGCTGCTTCCGCATCGTAGGCCCACCCGCTTTGCATCCCGATTGCATCGCGCAGACCGGTTAAAAACGGTTATGGAACGCCTTCTGACCGGGCA
>CAUZHN010000085.1:0-10234 GCA_963579625.1 Gemmatimonadales bacterium UBA6960 | reverse complement strand
ATCTGTACCTGTCGTCGATCGTGGCGCTCGATGCGGACACTGGTGAGTTCGTCTGGTATTATCAGACGACACCTGGAGACGACTGGGACTACACAGCAGTCCAGAACATCATTTTGGCCGAGCTGGTCATCGATGGCCGGGAACGTCAGGTGCTTATGCAGGCGCCTAAGAATGGGTTTTTCTACGTCCTCGATCGGATCACTGGAGAACTCCTC
The DNA here is from genome assembly GCA_963579625.1 of Gemmatimonadales bacterium UBA6960. Taxonomy (GTDB): domain Bacteria; phylum Gemmatimonadota; class Gemmatimonadetes; order Longimicrobiales; family Gaopeijiaceae; genus JAAXGI01. Next base: position 10,019 of record CAUZHN010000085.1, on the reverse strand, counting down.
TCCGCAGAGGCTTTTGGACATGTAACCTGGGCGTATGAAGTCGATATGGAGACCGGACGTCCCGTCGAGGTACCGGAAGCCCGTTATGATCCCTCGGGGGTTTGGCTGTCACCCGGCCCCCGGGGAGCCCACAACTGGAACCCCATGTCCTGGAATCCAGAGACTGGACTAGTCTATCTGCCAGCTCAGCACAATCAGTCCTTTTACCGAGTAAACACGGAGTTCGAAGTGGTCCCCGGAAGGTTCAACACGGGAACGGGCAGAGGTGGAGAGCGGCCTGACCCGCCAGAGCTACCCGCGCCACGCGGATTCCTCGCAGCGATCAACCCGGTAATCAGAGAGGAACTCTGGCGCATCCCTCATGAAGGATCAAGAAACGGTGGAACGATGACGACCGCAGGAAATCTGCTCTTCAGTGCAACGGAAGAAGGCATCTTCTACGCCCTCGACGCAACCACGGGCGAGCGACTTTGGGAAACCGAACTTGCACCTGGGCCCGCATCCCCAATCACCTATCAGCTTGACGGCCGTCAGTATGTCACGATCCTCTCCGGCCCAGGGGGAGAGGAAGGTCCAGCCGGCCGTGTCTGGACCTTCATGCTTGATGGAAACGCGCCGATGCCTGAGGATTGAACCGCTTACTTCCCCCTTCTTCCGAATGACTAGTGAACTGTGACCGAAGGACTAATGACATCCGGCAGGACCGTGTTCACTGAACTTCGGTTACGGTCTACTAAATGTCTGAAATGTACGAAGTGCCGTCTCTTTCTTGGCGCCGGTGAACCACTACCTGGTGGACGGAAAGCCCTGCTAGATACAGTCCACTGAGCGCTATATGGGAGACAGCAAGCATGGCGAGTCGTCCCGGATGTGTCACAGACTGTATGAAGTAACCGGAAACCACCATCGGTAAAGACACCAACGCTGTGGTCAGGCCACTCCTCCGCCCCAGGAATGCCCCGAGTCTGAAATGCTTCCAGATATGCCGCACAAGGATGGACCCGAGTGCGATCAGCAAGAAAGGGGAGATGATGATGTGCGCCTTCAAGAACCATGGCTGTAGGGGATGGTTTAGTACAGAGAACGGATCGGTGTTCTGAACGAGGTATTTAGTCCAGAAGTACCCGCCGCCCGTGAACCCGCTGAGTACGGAGGTTACCCAGACTGACCACTTCTCAAAGGGGTTCATCCCCCACTCACTTCTTCAGGCAGTCGGACCACCTGATGCAGTGCGAGAACCCGCCGGACCGCCCGGGTGAGAGCACCTGCAGTCAAAGTCGCACCAGTCAGGTTGATGATCCCACGATTCACAGCGAGATCATCGCTTAGAGACCTGCCGACAAGCTGTTCGATCCACGGCCCTGACGCCCGATATTCGGGCGGCTCATGGAAGCTGAGTACTTCTACTCGATCGACTGTGCCCTCCGGAGATACGACAACCATCGCGACTTCACGCATCGTGCGAACGCGGTGAGCATCGAAGTACGCGATCCCTAGCAGCTGGCCATCTTTCCTGCCCACATAGTAGGTCACGACTCGTTGGTCTAACGGGACATTCCTGCCCGCAAGTCTTCGCGCGGTCTGGAACTGATTCTCGTCCAGGAACACGGTTACTCTCTGGATATCGGCGGGCTCGGAGAAGGCCAACTCTAGCGCTTCTTCCTGCGTCAGAAACACCTGTCCAGAAGCAAAGCTCGGCATTCCCGAAATGGTTAGAACCGCACTTATAGCGCACCTCCACCCATGGTTCAGGAGCCCCGCACTTCGCCGATGGATCATGCTCTTCCTCTCCGTGGTAACCCGCTCAGAAGAGATAGCCAAGCGCGATGTTGAACTGGTCCACGCCGGTACCATCCTGATTCCGATGCACTTGATAGTCGGTCTTTCCTACGATCTGTGGGAGCGGCTTCCAAGAGAGTCCCAACGTGACAATCGTATCATCGTTGGCCGGATTCGCGCTGAATCCATCGGGTACCCGTACCTGGGTGTCGACACTCTCGTAACGCAGGAAGGGAATGAGTTGATGAGGCGTCGACGCAGTCGTCAGCAGATCGTACCCGAGTTGAACGTATCCACCTTGGAGTCGCTCACCTACTGAGGCATTACCAATGAGTCCCTTGAGTGCGTTCAGACTCGCCACATCATCGACGTCGGCTAACGCGAAGAGGGCCCTGATGTCTAGACCGCTGGTTTGATACGCCAAATGCCCTTCCCAGATAAGGGTTTGCACGTCCGTGGCCACCCCGCTTGAAAGCCTGTGGCCTTGGCCGGAATTACCCATGTAGAGTGAGGTCCCTACGGTTAGCCCCAGGGACCCCATCCAGTCGACTCGTCCCACCACTGAAAAGTTCTCCGCAACAGCCTTGGATCCCTTCTGTCGTCCTTTTCGGAGTCCTGAAGCGTTGAAGCCTTCAGCCTTGGACGAACCCCCTCCGACACCATCGAGAGAGTTCATAAGGTAGAACCGATAACCAAAGGATCCCGACTGTCCGAAAACCCCCAATCCATTCTCGCGCCACGTGGTTGGAATGATCCGACTCTCAGTCTCGGGCCGCCTGGCCCCGAGGAAGGTCGGCGGTTCGTGGAGTTCGTTCAGTAACCCCATCGGACTTAACAGTAGCCCACCTCGAAGACCGAAGCCTTCAGTCAAGCGATAGTCTAGGTAGGCAAACTCAAGTGAGGCGGATCCGGCCTGTCCAGTAGAAGCATGCTCGAACTCGAATTCCGAATTAAAAAGAAAACGCTCATCGAACTTGTACCCGACGTAGACGATCCCCCTGAGGGCATCCACCTGATCGGTCCTCCCAGAATGACTCCCATCCTCCCGTGATCCGGAGAAATTCTCATAGATAAACTCGCCGTATCCACCGATCGCAACGCCCTCCTGAACCCCATAGATCTTCGAGGCTGCAGGCCCAAATCCGAGGACGGTCGTGTCTGCACGGGCAACAATATCAGTGCCCAGCCGAAGGGCCTCAAGTTCCAGGGTCAGAGCTTCAATCTGCCGTTCGATTTCTCGAAGAGCTAGACTATCCGGGACGACATCCTGGGCCGCTGCACTTCCCGCGCAGGAGCAGACAGAGATCAGGCCAATAAATGCCCCACATGCCCCCATCCGCGACCACCCACCAAGCGCTCTCAGGTCAGATCTCATCATCACCATTCCTGGGGCCAGATTGAAAAGATTCGTTTCCCGTTTCCTGGAGCCACGGGGTCATCTGCAGATTCCATCTCTTCTCGAGTTGGCCTTCACTTCCCTCGATTAGAAAGAGAACGCCAATGTCCAGGCGGTCTCGGGCCCATTCCATCCCCGCCTCCGGCCCTAATACGAACAACGCTGTGGCAACCGCATCAGCGGCAAGAGGATCCTCGGATACGACTGTGACACTCCCCCAGGGAGGTACCAGCTGACCGGTACGTGGATCGACAACATGTGACAGTCTTCTCCCCTTAACGACTATATGTCGTTCGGAGGCTCCGCTCGTTGCGACAGAAGCGTTTGTAACGCGGAGTGCTCCAACTGGCTCGAAACGTCTCTGAGGATGAGCCACCGACAACAGCCACCCGTTTTGATCGCCGGCGGGGGATCCGAGGGTCATGATCTGTCCCCCGAAGTCGAGAAGCGCATCTCTTGCCCCGGCTTTGATGATTTCCCGCGCAGCCGCCATGAGCGCCGCTCCCTTACCGAAGCCACCGGCATCAATCCACGCAGATCGGTTCCTCCTCGTTGCCGTGGCGGCGGCAAAATCTAGGTCAATGGCGCCCTGCCCGATGGAGGAGAGAGCGCCGTCCAGCGCCTCCTTCGTCGGAATTCGTCCTGAGCTACGGATTCCCCACACATCCAAGAGGGCACCGACCATGGGTTGAAAAGCGCCTTCCGTTTCCTCAGACCAGTGGACGGCCTGAGAGAGGAGATCACCCAAATCATCAGAAAGAGCTACGGCCGCATTCACTTGCGTCCGGTTTAACCGGGATATTTCTGAGTCCTGAATCCAGGTGCTCAGCATCGCCTCGTAAAGAGCGACCGCACCAAACGCATTGTCTATCGTGTGAATTCCCGACGGTCGGTCCGGAGCCCTAACCCGTATCCGAAAGCGAGTGCCCATGAGGAAGCTCTCTCTCTCGACCCAGACCCCTTGGATCAGGTTCCGGTCAGCTCCTGACGTGCCAGGAAACAGAACGAACACGAGACCAATGGCTAGAGAGATTGCAACCAGCACACTACACTGCAGGTACCCGCGACTTTGTACTCTTCGCACCTCGCCTACCTAGTAGATGAGAACGATTCTCATATTCAAGAGAGATCATACTTAACTCGGAGGAGTTAGAACCGTCAAGAGAGGTTAAGGCTGCATTTCAGGGGAGTGCCATGGAGATAGGACTGCGAGAATTCCAGAGGCGCCCTCCCGCGCTGACGCGAAGCGGCCCGCCTGCCACTATGGTGAAATAGCGGCGGCAGCGATCAGCCGGGAGATTGATCGGGCTGAGCCGAACCGGCTCCCGCTAGCCGCACCCTCGGATATCGGATCTCCTCCACCAACTCTCGGATCTCTTTAGGCGGCGGCGGCGTCACTCTCGACACCCCCCAGGTCACGGCGAAACTGAGCAGCATTCCGATGGTTCCAATTCCCTGTGGTGAGATCCCGAACAACCACGGGTCCAGCCCAATCCCAAACCCTGGAGCGACCGTGACGATATAGGTCGCCGTGAAGATGAGACCCGCTGCCATCCCCGCGATCGCACCCTCCCTAGTCGTTCGGAGATCGAAGATCCCGAGCACGATAGCTGGAAAGAATGATGCCGCTGCCAACCCGAAGGCAAAGGCCACAACCTCCGCGACGAAGGCGGGGGGATAGATTCCGAGCAGGCCAGCGAAGAGTACAGCCAGGAGCATCGAACCTCTGGCGACGAGAAGCTCCTCCCGCTCGGTCGCGTGTTTGCGGAAGAACTGCTTGTAGATGTCGTGCGAGAAGGACGAGGCTATGACAAGGAGCAGGCCGGAAGCGGTGGATAGCGCGGCCGCCAATCCTCCGGCTACCACGATCGCCATCACCCAGCTAGGCAGCCCAGCTATCTCTGGGTTCGCAAGCACCATGATGTCCGGATCGATTCCGAGTTCGTTGGCACTCTCGGGGTCTGCGATATCGCCCGGGGCGTAATCTATGATCCCGTCCGCATTCTTGTCCGAGAAGCGGACAAGGTCGGTCTCTTCCCAAGATCGGAACCACTCAGGCCGCTCCGCATAGGGTTGTCCGACCACGGTGTCGACCAGGTTGAATCTGGCAAAGGCCGCAACCGCAGGAGCCGTCGTGTAGAGAAGCCCGATGAACAGAAGCGCAAACACACCCGTCCACCGAGCCCCGTTGACTGTCCGGGTCGTGTAAAACCGGATGATCACGTGAGGCAGGCCTGCGGTTCCGCACATCAACGCCATCGCGATGAGGAAGACGTTCAGTTGTGAGATGTTCGTAAAGGGCGAGGTGTAAGCGCCGAAACCCAGGTCGGCCATCACTCCGTCCAGCCTGGACGCCACCTCCGGAAAAGCAATCTGCGGGATGGGGATCCCAGTCAGCGACACTCCGATCGCGATGGCCGGAATCAGAAATGCGGTGATCAGGACCACGTACTGCGCGACCTGAGTGTAGGTGATTCCCTTCATACCCCCGAGGATCGCGTAAAACGCGACGACCCCCATTCCCACGATCACACCTGTCCCGATTGGGATCTGGAGAAAGCGAGAGAAGACGATCCCGGCTCCCCTCATCTGGCCCGCAACATAGGTAAGCGAGACGATTACGGCGCAGAAGGCAGCTACAACCCGCGCCGTCCCGGAGTAATAACGGGCGCCGATAAACGCGGGCACGGTGAATTTTCCGAACTTCCTAAGGAATGGAGCCAGGAGGAGTGCGAGGAGCACATACCCTCCGGTCCACCCCAGGAGATAAATGGCCCCATCGAATCCCAGGAAGGCGATCAGCCCCGCCATCGAGATGAACGAGGCGGCGCTCATCCAGTCTGCAGCGGTCGCCATCCCATTGAGAACTGGGTGCACCCCCTGCCCCGCTACATAGAAACCCTTCGTGCTAGAGACGCGGGACCGAATTGCGATGCCGATATAGAGCAGGAACGTGAGTCCGATCGCGGCGGCAATGTCGACTTGGATCTCCATGTCAGCCCTCGTCGTCGTGGACGTCGAACTCCCGATCTAGCCGGTTCATGGACCAAGCGTAGATCAGCACCAAGAGCCAGAACACGTATATAGCCCCATTCTGGGCGATCCAGAAACCTAGAGGTCCTCCTAGAAAGCGAACGCCGTTCAGTACCGGAGCGAGGAAGATCGCCAGCACATAGCCTACCAAGAACCAAACGACGAGAAGGGCAACGGTGAGCCGAATCGTCCTTTCCCAATAGGTTTTAAGAGGGAATCGACTCTGCTCCTTACTTACCTTGGGTCCAGCCGTAAGACCTGACGCATCCAATGGCACTCTCCTCATTGGCTTACCTCGTGTAAGTCCCTGGGTGGGTCAATCCAGGCACCTGAAACATAACCCGTGCAGTATAGAACTTTTCTGAGCACTCCGGCGAGGCCTTGCAAGCATGATCTTCCCAGCATCTTCAGACGGTGAACACGGAATATCGCGAGAATAGCATGATCGTTACAAATCCCACCCGTGGTTGGAACGATGGTTTTCTGAGGAGGGACAAGCACTTGTACATGAGATCCGAATGGGGTAGTGGCCTGACCCTTTCAGCACTCCTGCTTGGAAAGGTCGTCTCTTGCTGTTGCTGCCGCACACGCGGCGGCCCCCGGAGACTTCGAATCAGCAGCCTGGAAGAACGTTCTGGGAGTGATCCTAGACAAGCCGCTCCGGATCGGGATTCAGTGCTGTCCGACTATCCGAAATCGAGTAGGCTCATCCCGTCCACGGTGATCACCCCATAGCGGACGATCCAGTGGAGGTGGGGCCCGGTTACCCGCCCAGTCGCTCCCACGCGGCCGATCACCTGGCCCGGCTCGACGACCTCCCCCTCCATGACCTCCTGTTCACTCAGGTGAAGATAGGCGGTCACCAATCCATCGCCGTGATCAAGGTAGATCACGTTTCCGCCGAGAAAGAACGCGTCCACAAGCACCACGATTCCTCCTGCAGGTGCGATAACAGGCGCTCCGACCTCACCACCAAAGTCCGTTCCCATGTGACGACTCTGAACCTGGTCGTTGAACATCCGACCATGCCCGAAACCGCTCGTGATGCGGGTCTCCCGGGGTGGGATAAAGGGTCCATCCCACATTCTCGGTGTGTCGTGCGAGTTCCGCGACACTTGCATCGCCCTGGCAGACTCTTCGTTGATACGTCTCTGGATTTCCGGTGGCTGCGGCCCTCCGAACTCTGGGGCGACGACAAGTCGCTCCATTCGGTAGTTCCCCGGGACCACTTGAACCTTCAAGAACTGGATCTCAGCCGCCGTGCTCTGGTACCTGATCTCCAACTGGAGGTCGATCCCACCCAGTTCGTCGACCGGGGCAGCTGCCAAGGCAGCAAACGTACCCCCATCCCCTGGTTGAAAGTGAAGGGGCTCACCGGCGAATGTTCCTTCTACCGCCTCCACGGATCCTCTCTCCGGCACGAGGCTGACTTGGAAGATCGTGCCCTGTGGTATTTCTGGGGGCACCCAGAAGACCGCCGCTGAATCAAGCGGCATAACGATTGAGGGCCTGGTTGGCACATCGTCTGGCCCAGCGATACCCGAGGCATCGGCAGAGATGGACGAGCCTGATGTGGATTCCGGGCCTTCAGTACCCCCTGAGGAACCTAACCAGCTCCCCCCAACGGTGAGGACGATAAGGAGTGTGATCAGCACCCCAGCGAGCAAGACCGCAAGCGTGCGGCCTCTACGCCAACTCTTGAGCGAATCAGGTTGGCCCATCACGCCTTCAGCCTCCGATTATCGAGTCTCCCATTGGCTCCTCCCCAACCGATCCCACCTGGCTCCCGCAGGCGCTCCTCCACCGCTCGGATATGGGCCAAACCCGGATCCTGGTGCCGATCTGGGATGAGATAGTCATCGATCAGAAAACTGAGGAAGCTCTTTCTCAATGGCGCTGCCGGAGCCCGATCCATCCACACGGCACTCAGCCACTCGGCAACCTGGTCCGTCGACCGGGCCGAAGAGGCAACCCCGGGGACTTCGTACACTGCGTTCCCTAGCGCTAGTACTGGCTTCCCCAAAAGAAGGCTTTCCGTTCCAACGGTGGAGTTGATAGTCACGACCCCAATCGCGTTGCGGATCAGCTCATCCGTCGAGTTCCCGTTAGCGAAATGGACCCTCGACACCGTGCCAACCTCTCTCAGCAGATCAGGATAGCTGCTCGGGCAGTACGGATGCTCCTTGAACACGAGCACAGGGGTACTCCCACGGACCCCCTGCGCAGACTCGATCATGATCCTGAAGAACTGGTGCATCCCCTGGATCCAGGGAGAGTGGAGGAGGATCTGGCTATCCAGGTGGTATTGGAATGGAACGAAGACGTAGCGATCCGGCAGTGAGATAGGGGTCCAGGCCCTCTTCCCTCGGCGAGGAGTCGTGGGAGAGATCCTCTCTGGGAACTCCCGCGTCCCGAAAGAACTACGATTCACATAAAATTCGGGGTCTCGGGGAACTGAAGACTCGACGTTCACCCCTTGGCTATCCATCTGGGTCGTGTTTGGAAGGAATCCGTTCTCAAACTGGAAGCACGGAATCCCCGAGTGACGGCTAGCAACCACGACTGCCTTGGCATCCACCGCGTTCCCCCCCCAAACCCCCAGGGCGTCTGGCCGGAACCGTCTTATTTTCGCCATGACGTGCTCATAGTGGAGCCGTGCTGCAGCACCATAGACTATTCTGGACACTCCCAGTCGGATGGTACCGTAGTGAGCACGCGCCCGCTTGCGTCGCATTCCGTAATCGACAATCTCCTCTACGGTTCCTGAAGGAGGAGCGGATCTGGAGAACCGCCCAGAGACCCGGCAACCTATGATCTCGGGAGAGAATATATTTGCTCTTAGCCAGGAGAAATACCGTCCCACACGGGGGGAATTATGGAGCAGCAGGACTTTACGGATCTGGGAGCTTGAACGTACGCTCATATCGGGCGACGCAAAGTAGGTATTTCCATCGTGGCACAAGAGTTGGGGAGCCCGTTCCTACCTCATCATCATAACGGGCAGTGATCGGCTCGTGCACCTCACAGTTGAACCGGTGGACTCCATTGCTTGGTTCACTGATTCCCCCTACCGTGAGGCGGCATTTAGACAGGCAGACGCAATTCCAATCATCGTGTCGGTTTGGAACAGATACTCTCAGCAGAGGAGCAGAGATGCTTCGGGCAACCGTTATCCTATTGTTCGCACTCCTTGCTATTTCTTCCGTCACATCCGAGTTGGCTGCTCAGCAGCCGGTCGGGTCGAACACTGCCGTCACCGTGCAGCCAGTGTTCGAGTTGCGAACGTACACCACTCATGAAGGGAGGCTGGATGCGCTGATCCACCGCTTTCGCGATCACACGATCCGCCTCTTCGAGAGGCATGGGATGGTGAACGTGGGGTATTGGGTTCCGCAGGACAGTCCGTTGTCCGCCAATACTCTGATCTACGTACTCCAACACGCCAGCCGAGAAGCCGCGGTGGAGAGTTGGGCAGCGTTCAGAGGGGATCCAGAATGGCAAGAAGCAGCGAGGGCATCTCAGGAGGATGGCGCGATAGTTGACAACGTGGTGAGTGTCTTCATGGATCCCACCGACTTCTCGGCGATCAGGTAGGATAAGATGATCCGACCGCGGTGGAACTGGGCGCCCATTATGGCTCTGGCCCTGGTGGGCCATCAACCAGACCTGGGCAGAGCCCAGGACCTTGAGGATGCGCCCTCGGAACTCTTCGCGGAGGTGATACCCGGAGCCGACCTCCTTGGCCCGAAACAGGGAGATCCTCCGGTCTATGAGGCCTTTAGTGTCGATCCCTCGACCGGAACCCAATCCT
>CAUZHN010000084.1:0-10238 GCA_963579625.1 Gemmatimonadales bacterium UBA6960 | reverse complement strand
CGAGCTGGATGACCCGAGACGATCGAGAGGCTGAGGTTAGGGACTATATACGCTATCTGAATCGTGTCGCGTTGTTTGCAGAAGAGGGGTTAGAGGAGATCGGGCGCACGGTGCTAGGGTTTTCCCAGGGGGCACACACTGCCACTCGCTGGGCGGTTCTCGGGCGGATGCGAATCGGCTGCCTTATCCTCTGGGGCGCTGGGCTCCCGCAAGACCTTCCGAAAGATGCCGCGACTCGACTTGGCGATACGTTGGTCCGGGGGGCGGAGGATCCACATCGCCGATTCAATGACGAGCGATCGGATGAGGATTGGCTCCGAAGGAACGAGATACCCTTCCGGGTCCGCGAGCATGGTCGGGGCCACGAGATCATGAGGGAAGTGTTGGACGAACTCGTGGCTGAAGGAACCTAAGGCCTATTCTGCGCCAAGACCCATGTCTTTGGCGAGAGCGATCGTTGCACTCGCGTGAGATCGAGGTCAGGATCCACCAGAGGCTGGTTTCGGCGGCCATTCAGACTGACATATGCCTGGACTCTGATCTCCGGGTTCTGAACGCCCTCGGATTGCAACGTATCCCGAAGATAGTGAGCAAACCCGAGGATCATATCGGGCTGAAAGGCGAGCTGTCTCTCCTGTTGGGAGGTTAGATAGTCTCCGGGAAATTCGTCCCATGATCTACCTGTGGCAGGATCTGTGATAGTGAAAAACACCGTGCCCGTCTTCTCCACGAGCATCACGCGCCAGGAGAATCGGTAGCCTTCCTCCGTCCAGAGAACTTCCCCCGGATAAGCAAGATGGCGCAGGGGCATCAGAAGCTGAAAAACGAAGAAAGGGATAAGGACTAGTGGCAATGCTCGGCATATTGGGACCGGAGAAGCTACCCTCACAGGGGCCCGGCGTACCCCAGATTCTTCCAAGAGTTTTCGGGGGATTAAGACCTTCAGGTGTGTGCTCATCCGAATGTAGTCTGAAGTGTCGAAGAAGATCAGGGTACTGGCGATCATCACCCAGGGGAATACACCGATTGGGAATAGTGCGCCCGTCAGTAAATGGAAGCCAATGACCCCGAGAAAAGCCCAGGGTCTACTGCGCCGCCAGAACAAGAGGAATGGGATAGAGAGATCGAAGGCTGCTCCTGACCAGCTCATGAGATACGCGAACCAGCTCTGATCGAAGAGGATGCCCAACACAGGGAACCCCGATCTGGCGGCGAGCCAGATGCTCAGGGGCTGGGCATTGAAGAGCCAATCGGGGTTTAACTTCGCAAGTCCAGCGAAGAAGTAGACGATCGCGATCTGCGCTTGGAATATGAGTGGAATCCACCGCGGAGCTGATCCCCCACCCATTCTAGGGTTGAGCCGTGAATCCAGTGACATCCATCGGTGGAGTGGGAGGAGAATCAGAAGAAAAGCGACCAGGGAGATGAAGTAGTAGTGATTGAGATAGGTTGTCTGATCGATAAGTTCGACGTAGGAAAACGAGAGAAAAAATCCAATCGTGGCGGCTCGGTAATGCCATCCGATAGCGATCAAGGCTGCGCAGGCTATCTGAGTCGCGAAGACTAGGTAGAGCCAATCTCCCGGAAGCCCGGGAACCCACTGGAAGAGGTAGTAACGGAAGTGGAACGCGGGCTGAATGTATTGCGTCTCGACCCACCCCTTTGACAAGAATCTCACGGCGGAGCCAAGCATCAGTAAGCCGAAACCAACCCTGAACACGACGACCGGGGCTGGGTCAACGGGACGGCTCATCCACTCGCGCAGCTGAAGGATGCCCGCGCGAATCTTCGAGGCGAGGTGATCAGTCCCCATCGCTATCGCCGAAGGTCACAGTGATCCCTAGCAAGGCCGACATGTCTGTCTTTAGGAGTACCAGTAGGAGTCGCATCGCATCGTAGGCCATCTCTACCTCTGCGGGGGCGTCTGTTACCGCGTCTTGAAGTGGCCCATTGATGTTCTCAAGTGCGCCCAACACCGTGTCGAATTGAGTGTGAATCGCCATCGACAGCAGATTTCCGCTTCCTCTACGGTCGAGGTAATCGAGGTAGTCGTCGAGGCCGGCGTCGAAGGTCCGATGGAGCGATTCCAGGCTGGCCGTCATGAGTTCTAGTGAATTGCCGCTGAGATAGGATTCCACCTCTTCCGGCTGGGGAATGCCATGGGTCGTTTGGCCCATTGGCATTCCGAGCTTGATGTGCATAGACACTTCGTGTAGTTCAATCAATTTGTTCGCAAGCAAGCTGACTGAGCTCTCAATATCGGCCCCCTCAGAGTCGTTCTCGCGAAATGACTCTGCGTAGTTTTCACCGTCAGAGTTCCAGAACTGGTACAACTCCTGGGTCTTTGACCAGAGATTGGCGGTGAGCGCAGCGAGATAGGCACTGCGAGCAGGATCGTCGAAGCTCTCCAGTACGGGTCGGCCCTGCTCCTCTGCGGGGAAGATCAGGTATTCGATAGCGCTCAGCCCCTTCGAGGTGGATCCCAGTGATTCCACGAACTCTCCGTTGACCTGTCCGAGGGCGCTGTCGTCTGCTCCCGCGATGGCCTCTTCGATGAACGCAACTCGTGCGGGGCGTCTTTCAATGGCATTGTGAATGAGTAGGAGTCCCGGGAACTCGTAGAGTTCAACTCGCTTCCAGGCGAGCTCAGTCGCCAACCACTGTTCCCGAAGAGTCCCGAGAGTCCCCGCATTTGGCTCTTCGGTGAATTGCCTTGTGACCTCGTCAAGATCTCTCGCTTCCTCGGTGAGTGCGAGATGTGCGGGAAGGATCACCGTGTCCGCGATTCTGCCGAGCATCGCCTCGCGGTCAAATCCCAGCCGGCAGCTTGTCAGTACAGTGCTGCCGAGAATCATGATGACGGTCAGGGAGAGGCGGGGGAAACGGCGCATCGTGAGCTATGGGTTCTCAGAGGGACTGGAGGAATTGAACGAGAGCTTGGCGCTGTGCCAGCGGCAGCTTCAGGAATCTGGTACGTACCGCAGCTGCCTCGCCGCCATGCCAGAGAATTGCTTCGGAGAGATTCCGCGCCCGACCGTCGTGTAGGTAGTATGTGTGTCCGTTGACGGTTTCAAAGAGGCCGATGCCCCAGAGCGGGGGCGTTCGCCACTCCCTCCCTGTGGCCTCGAAGTCGGGCCGCCTGTCCGCTAGCGCCTCTCCCATGTCATGGAGCAAGAGATCTGTATAGGGATGGATCGTCTGTTCGGAAAGCGCCGGAATTGTGGGATGGATCCCGGTCAGCGTCGAAGGGGTGTGGCAGTCCCCACACCCGATGTCCTCGAAGATCTCCCCTCCCTTGATGACTTGGGGGTCGTCTGGATTCCGCATCGCGGGTACGGCAAGCGAGCTGGCATAGAGCACGACCTTCATGAGGTCGTCATCGTCGATCTCCGGGTTGCCCCCACGCTGGGCTTCTAGGCACTCGACGTGGGTCTCGGCGCAGTTCTGCTCCGGAAACACGCTCGTGGTGATCCCTATATCACCGAGAAAGGCTCCTGCCGTTTGTTGAAGCACGGTAGGTTGGTTGGCCTTCCAGCCGAAGCGTCCCAGCGCGAAACTGTTTCGCGATCTGTCCCACACCCTGTTCGGCCGTCCAGAGATCCCATCCCCGTCTCTGTCGGATGGATCAGCATTGGCGAGAATCTTCTCCTCGGGGATTGCCTCTAGGAGTCCCATCCCGATCATCTGCGGTGCGACCCGTGGTGAGAGCATGATGTCGGGGTGCAGCTCTCCATATCCGAGTTCTTCGATCCGATATACCGGCTGTCGGAGTGTGAAGGTTGTTCCATCCGTATATTCGCCTCGGATCTCCTCCCCGAGGATGGTGACTCTCGCCTCCGGGAGTATACCCTGGATCGCGTAGTCCTGGATTTGGCCACCGTAGATCGGGTCGGCAAAGTAGCTACCATCTTCGGTGCGGTTGGGGAGGCTAAGTCTCACGAGGAGGCCCGTTCCAGACTCTCCGTCGCTCTCCGGGGGGCGTCCGCGACCATCCTTGAAGTGGCAGCCAGCGCACGACCTGGCGTTGAAGAGGGGGCCGAGTCCATCCCGAGCTTCGGTCGAGGATGGTGCCGTAACCCAATTCTGGTTGAAGAAGGAGTTTCCGACAAAGAACAGCAGTTCCTGCTCCCGCTCAAGCCCCGGTGCCGGCTGGGAAAAGGCGTTCGGCGTGACGTTGTAGATTGAGGTCTGTCCACCCAGAAGCTCGGGTGGGTGCTGGGAATCGCACCCGCCAGTTAGTGCGAGCAGGGGAAGGACCGACACGATGAGCGCGGGTTTGATTCTGCCCTTCAAGGGGCTAGGACTTCGGCTCAACGCTCACTCCGGCAACGCTGTGTTGATGGTAACGCCGAGCTGAGTACCAACCTGAGCGATCTTGTCGCCCTGGTCCTGAAGTGCGTACACTGCCTCAAGGACGAGTGGCCGAGAGTCCGGGTCGATGATGGCCCGGTCAAACGGCGCTGGGATCGCTCTCACGCTCTCAAGCCCGCGATCAATCAGTGAGGCCAGTTCGGCGGCTGATTGCGGATCCACGGCCTGAAGGAGGTCGTTCATCCCCAGGCCTTCGACAGAAGTTCCGTCGATCCGGACGTAGCGGCCGGTGAAGACGTTCGCGATCCCTAGGGCATTTGCAATGATATCCCGGTGCGTGTTATCCGAGAAACAGGAATGCTCATCTTCCTGGTCCTGGTTATCGTAAGCCGTGAAGATCCGCTCACCCGCAAGCTCTGATTTGCTGAGAACGCCGATTCCGATCAGAATATTTTGTATTGCGGCACTCCGATCCATGGCCGTGAATTCGGCCCGATAGTTCTCCGGATCATCTGGCGCCCATGCCGCTACCATGTCTTCTAGGTTATCAATGAGAAGATCTGCTACGATTGCCAGGTATCTCGCTCGGCGCTCGGCATGCGCAGCTTCTCCCTCCACGTAGTCAGTGTAAGGGCGTTCTCCCGGTCCCTCTACGCTGCGGTCCTGTCCCCAAAGCAGGAACTCGATCGCGTGAAATCCGACGCTGATATTTTCTTCTGCGCCCGCTTCATTCAGGGAGATGAGCAGGTCCCGATCGATTGTCGGATAGGTGCTGAGGTCGCTTAGGATTCCGCTCCTGGGAGCGCCCTCGACGTAGTCGACGTATGCCTCATCGAGTGGCCAGGCGTTGATCAGGCCTTCGGGTCCATCCGCGTCGTCAATGGGACCCCCGTAGAACCGGTAGGCCTCGGTCTGTCCATATGGCTCTCGGGCAGCGAGCCATCTCTCTTTCGTGATTCGTAAAGTTGCGTCCGACGGGGAGTCTAGAAAGGCAGAGATTGCCACCTGTAGCTGCTTCGTGCGGGTGAGGGAATCCTCGTAGCTGGAATGGACGATTGCAACGTAGTTCGCAATCACTGCTGATTCGAGAGCCGCGCGTTCTGCCGCGCTTCTACCACAGCTACTAAGGACCAGGACAAATACGGCTAAGAAGAACGTTTGTTGCCTGTGCATTGTTCTGCCAATGTGGGTTGGGATAGTGACCGCCCCCGACATAGTTGAGAATGATTCTCATTGAGTAGCAGGGTACCCTTCGTAGGGGGGCAGTGTCAAGTTGATCCCGCACCGCCAGTCGCTAGTAGGTTCTCGCGACTAGTCCCAGCGTGAGGCCAATAGCTCCACGACGACCTTGGGCTTGACGGAGTAGAGATGCTGTTCGCCCTTTCGCACTTTTGATTTGAAAGTTACTCCCTTTCTATCACTCAACCTGAAGAGTACTTGGGCCTCCGCGAGCTATGGGCTCGTTGTTGTCGGCGGAGGTCGGAAAGGCCATGGTAAACCCCAAGGAAGTCCGTCAGACGATTCCTCCCACAGGATGTTCCCGAAGGGCCGACCCCGCTCAAGATAGGCTGAGCCAGGCTAGGAACAGGAGGCCGACACCCCAACAGTACCAAGCGAACGCGGGGAATGCGCGGTTTCGCAGCATGGCGATGAAGGAACGAATAGCCAGAATCCCAGTTAACGTGGCTGCGGTAGATGCAACTATCACCGGTCCAGCGGAGAGGGCAGCGACGCTCTGTCCGAGATCGGGGAACTGAAGAAATCCCGCACCGGCGATCGCCGGAAGGGACATAAGAAACGAAAATGCCGCCGCCTCGATGGGCGCGACCCCGAGCCAGAGCGCAGTGACGACCGTGGCTCCAGAGCGGGAGATGCCAGGAATGAGAGCGACAACCTGTGCGAGGCCAATAATCAGGGCCGTTCTAGCCCGTAGCCCGGGCGAGCAGGGCCGTCGTAGAGCCCAACGGGTCGAGAACAGAAGGGCGCCCGTGACCAGGAGGGCAAAGCCGACCACGTGCGGGTGGTCGAAAATAGAGGCCACAGCGTCACCAAAGAAGAAGCCCAGAACTCCTACCGGGATTGTTGCGATCAGGATGAATCCAACGTAGAGGAAGTCGTCACGCCTTCGTTCCAGCGCAATTCCCACCGCCAGGCCCAGAATACGTTTATGGTAAACCACTACAACCGAAAGGAGAGTCGCTAGGTGCAGGGCGATCTCAAACCCGATTCCCGGTATCTGGAGGCCCAGTAGCGTTTGCCCAATCACCAGGTGACCGGATGACGATACAGGGAGAAATTCAGTGGCTCCCTGTACCACACCGAGGCCCAGTGCCTCCCATAAGGTCATGCTGGACGCCTCTCCAAAGGAACTTTGCAGCGAACCAACCCGCTGGGGAACGCACGGAAGATGAATGGCCAGGAAGGAGTGGGCCAGGGGGGGCCACTCACATACATGCCTGGGGGGCTGTGTGAACAATTGGGCCTTGCGTTATCATGCGTCATCAATGTGCCAGGGGAGCTAGTTGAAGAGTTTGATCCAGGCGGCGAGTAGGGCAGATATATAATATTGTCACAACAGTTATAACTGTTGGCACCGTGCTTGGTCCGGGGCCGGATTGCTCGGAGACGCCATAAGTCGCTGAACCCAGGGTGATTACAGGCGACCTCAGAGATCGGGAGATCCGGGATGGATGAAATGAACGGGCAGGGTGGCTGGACGGACGAGCCAGAGAGGGGGAGAGTCGTTGTCACCGGATTTGAGCCCTTCGACGGGCGAACACACAATCAGTCGTGGGATCTAGTGCGTGGGCTCCGGGGTGAGCAGGGGAGGGACGTCTTTTGCCTACCGGTTGATTTAGGTCAGCTGCAGGAAATTGTCGCTGGAATCCTGAGCGGTGAACCTCGGGCAATCTTGATGATCGGTGAATCTCCGACCACCCGACTCCGGGTAGAGCAGATCGCTCTGAATGTGGCGGATTCGGAGGGCCCTGATAACGCAGGGCGAATTCCTCAGACTGAGTCCGTTGTGCCTCAGGGCCCGCTTGCACTCATGACTTCATGGGATGCGAGGGGAGTGGCCGGGAGGTTGCATCAGGAGGGGATTCCAGCAGCTGTTTCATTCCACGGGGGTACTTTCGCGTGTAATGCGGCGCTCTATCTGGCGCTTTTTGGAGCAAGGGAAGCTCAGAGGGGGGGGCATGGCATGATGATCAGCTCGGACCCAGCTGGAATCAACAAGAAGAGAACAACTCAGCCGGCGATCGGGTTCTTTCATATCCCCAATAGTTCAGGTTCCACCGGGCTCGGGACTGGTAATCTTTCTCGGGCCGTAGAACTGGGGATTGAGGAACTCCTTGCGGAGAATCAAGGTTAGCCTTGCGCATCGACATGGAGATGCCTCCGAGGGAGGTAACAGTCGAGCCGCTCCCAGATCTTCTAAATAACTCATTGACTCTTTGAGGTTATGAACAACACTACGATAGCTCCGTTAGTACTGGACGGCTGGTTTCTGCTTCACCAGTTCTTTCGTCTCCCCCCTTCCCCCGATGTCGACAATGACTCGGAGCAATTCCAGGCGCTGCAGGACCTCCTGGCGAGTTGGGAGAATCTGGGTGATGACGGCTGGAGCGGCGTCTACCGCATCGTCGGGAGTGGCACGGACTTTATGCTCATGCACTTCCGACGGTCCCTTGAGGCGTTAAGCGAGGTGGAGAAGAGCCTACAGAGGCATCCAGCAGGATCCTATCTAGAATTGACCAGCGATTATCTCTCCGTAGTTGAGCTCTCCCTCTATCATCTTACGGACACGCTGGTTGCGCAGGCTGAGGAGCAGGGGGTTGAGCTCGGATCTGAGGAGTGGTGTTCAATAGTAGAGGGAGCTCTATCGGAAGAGCTCACGAAGCCGTACGTGCAGCAGCGACTTCATCCGACCCAGCCCGACGACCTGCTTTACGTATGTGTCTACCCCATGGACAAACGTCGCAACGATAATCAGAACTGGTATCGAGTGCCTCTTAAGGAGAGGGCGGCCATGATGCGGGATCACGGTGTCACGGGCCGGCGCTACGCGGGCAGGATCTCGCAGGTGATCTCCGGATCCATGGGCCTGGACGACTGGGAGTGGGCTGTTACCCTTTTTGGCCGCTCACCCAACGACTTCAAGGAGCTCATCGCCGAGATGCGGTTCGACCAGGTGAGCGCTTTGTACGCTGAGTTCGGGAGCTTTTGGGTTGGATACCGAGTGCCTACGGATAGGATCAGGGAAGAGTTGTCAGGCTAAGCTCCGGTGAAGCACCCAAGTGGAATCAGGACAGTGATATCTGAGGAGCCATCGGGGTGGCAGCTTTTTGAAGCGCTCAATCATCCGGGATGAGCTAGGTCAGGAACAGTAATTGTCGCCCCCCAATACCGCGAAACCGAGGAACCAACAGGCGTTCATCGCTGAGGACGGACCATTTCCTGCAGGGCGCCAGAGGCATCCTCAGAACGTGGCCAGCGCGTTGAATGGACTCGCAGTGCCGCCCTCGATCGGGTTGATTTGGATCGCGACCATGAACTCCCATCGTTCAAGTCGGGCAGCCGCCGCGGCCACATTCTTCAGATAGCCGTTGTCTACAAGCGGCAGGCCCAAGTTCACCTGTGTGAGCTGGTGGATGGGCCGATTGATACCCTCCACCCCGGAAGGTTGAACGTCGTTCACGGCATCTCCGATGAGGATCGCCACCTCTCGCTCGTGAAGCCACGGCAGGATTGAGGCGTGTAATCCAGCTCCGCCCGAGCCGTAGTTCCACGGTCCTTCTGCATCCCGTTTTGCCCAGCGACCTGTGCGAACCAAGAGAGCGTCTCCACTGGTGATGGTAACGCCCGCGAACTCCTCCCACTCTTCGAGGTCGGACACATAAATCGGTGTGCTTGGGTCTAGCCACTCAACTCCTTTCATCAGTGGGATGTCGACGAGCACACCACGCGTGACGTAGGAAGTCCCCATACGGTCGATTGCGAGGTCTTCACAGCCGTCCGTAGTCAGGTTCTGCGGATAGCCGTTGAAGATCACGTACTCGCCGTTGATCTCTGTTCGGTAGTGGCAGAGCGCGTCCAGGTGAGAGAGCATTCCATCGTGGAGGGAGAATTGTATCTCGTCGAGGGCGAAGGTCGGCTCTCCGGTATCCGGATCCACCCGGCTCATCCAGTGCCTCGTCGGTCCGAAGGTTTGGCTGTCGAGCGCCTCCTCCCCAGTCACGAAGTGCTGGAGAGTGACTGTCTCACCTATTTGGACGAGCGCGGCCGCTTGCCGAGTTTTTTCCGGCGTGATGAGATTCAGCGTCCCCCGTTGGTCATCCGGCCCCCAACGTCCCCAATTGGACAACTCTTTCTCCCAATTGCCCAGTGTCTCCAAGGTGACCAATACCAAAGGATCCTGCGTCGAAGGATGTACTGGGAACCCTTGCGCACTTATGGTCGAGGGTACGCACACTGCTGCGGTCATCCAGATGGTGAGCGCGATGGGACGGAAAGGCGAATCTAACCCAGGAACGACATTATTCATCGTTGGACCTCTAAAGAGTTGGAGGGGTGTCGAAGAGTTATTGAGATGATGGTGCTCAGGCATAGCTCCCCCATCTAGCGCTTCCACCCAATAGCTTGTCGCCTACGCGGTGCGCGATCAGGCTCCCGACAATATCGATTCCTGAGGTTTCGAGGCCTCCACGCGCGGAAGTTACTGCTACCATACCCACGACTACTGCCGCTTAGCCGATAGCCGAAAGGTCATATTTAACCTTTTTATAAAGGCTGGCATCTAGTCCGGCCACTGCGAATATCCGGTCAACAAAGCTTCATCGTCCTCCAACGAGCGGCTCGTTCTGGTTCATCAGTCTCTTCCCTTTTTCAGCCCTGGAGCACCTCGGTCATGAGGCGGCTCGCCCCAC
>CAUZHN010000083.1:0-10319 GCA_963579625.1 Gemmatimonadales bacterium UBA6960 | reverse complement strand
GAGCCCTAGGAAGGATCCATCCCGCCGGTCTAGCTTCCACAGAATCCCATATTTCCCCATGGTGAGTAGCGCCGGTATGCCTTCCACGTCCACCAGCACCTGATCCATCCCTTCGTCCAGATCCAGACTTTCACCGGGTACGTGCTGTCGGTACCAGACGATTCTCCCATCATCGACATCGAGCGCCAGCGATGAATTCGTGTACAGAGCAGAGTCCGCGACCGTAAGTCCCCGGCTCGCTGCAACCCAGGGTTTAGCCTGGGCCACCCCGAAGTACACGAGGCCTAGATTCGGGTCCCAGCTCCCCCCGTTCCAAACGTCTCCGCCACCTCGTAATTCCACGGGCAAGTCGCCCCAAGTGTCTCCGCCCGGCTCACCCGGCTGAGCAACCGTATAGGTACGCCAAAGTTCCACGCCGGTTCGGGCGTCGTGGGCCGTAATAAAGCACGTCTCCTCGAAGAAGCGCTGACACCCGTTGATTCCGTTGATCACCTTTCCGTCCGCGACGATCGGCCCCGTGCTATTCGTGTATCCCTGACGCGAGTCGGCAAGCTGTGTCTCCCAGCGGAGCGCCCCAGTCCTCGCATCCAAAGCCACCAGATACGCATCTCGGGTGGCCACGAAGATCAGGTCCTCCCAGATGGCGAGAGTCCGAAGGTTTATCCCGCCGTCGTCCCCGGGGAATTGGCGCTGGTATTCCCAGAGCAGGGTTCCGTCGGTCGCGTCGAGGGCTTGAACAATGTTTCGAGGGTTGCTCAGGAAGAGGACCCCGTTCCGGACCAAGGGACCTTGCCAACCCCTCAGTTCGTCGACTTCCATCTGCCAGACCCAGGCGAGCTCGAGATCCTCGACATTCTGAGTGCTGATCTGCTCAAGAGGGCTGTATCCCCAAGACCCCGTATTTCCTCTCCAGTGCAGCCAGTCTCCGGGTGGAGGCGACAAGAGCTCAGCATCGGAAACTGGTTCGAACGCTTCCAACGGGGAAAACGTCTCGGTACGCGAGGTCGGGCTCTCATAAAGTTGCCCAATCACCTCAGGCACTCGGGCCACACCCCGCGGGGAAGGCACCGTTCCAAGACGACCCGGAGCCGGACGGACCACCACCCCCACGGGAGCGCCACTATCAGCAGAGAGTGTATCCTCTTGTCGAACCGCCAGTCCCTGCGTGGAGAATGTCAATGGCTCCTCTGCCTGGGGTGCTCCGTTCGCTTGCATGATGTACGCTACGACCGCCGCATAGCTTTCATCACTGATGGACCCAGGGACGGCTGGCGGCATCGTCGTCCTGACATACGTCAGGAGTTCCGACACGGAGCGGGTCGCCCATTGGATGCGGAAATTTGGGCCCGCCAGTTCCGGGGCCTCCGATGAACCTTGTAGACCCAGGAGGTGACAAGCCGCGCAGACCTCCCCGTACACCTGTGAGCCAGTCGCTGCCTGCATCTGCGTATATACGGCCTGGCGCTCGACATCCATAGCTTGCCCCGAGACACCACTGACAGAGATGCTAAGACCCAAAGACAGGAGTGTAAGCGCACACATACCACTACGAACGGTCTCCCGCTTTGTCCAAGTATCATCCATTCGAGATTCCCCTATTGCCTAAATGTCAGTGCTCTATCTTCCGAGCGGTAGACCACGCTCTTCGAACACCTCCGCTGCGACCCGAGCCGCGTTGACTCCCGTCGGCCACCCGGCGTAGAAAGTCACATGCGTAATAACTTCAGCAATCTCCTCCTGGGTAAGTCCGTTGTTAAGAGCCCGGCCGACGTGTCCACGTAATTGATCCGTGGCGTAACCCGCTTGCGCTACTGACACCGTGATCAAACTTCGGTCCCGTGGCGAAAGGCCAGGCCGAGCCCACACCCCCGCCGCCTCGTCAAACAACACGCTTCTGGTCAATGCGGAGAGGTACGGAATAGCGGGGTATCCGGGATTACCACCCCGTAAGTCAATCTGCAGATTCACCGGGTCCACCGGCGGAGGAAACGACAAGCCACGCGCTTCGTATACTCGTATTGCAACCCGAGAGGCATTCGACCCTGTCGGCCAACCCGCGTACATAGTCACATGGGTCATAAGCTCTGCGATCTCATCCCGAGTCACACCGTTGTCCAGCGCCTGGTCCAGAGCCTCGCGTAGCTCCTCAGTTCGATAGAGAGCCTGTGTCACTGCTACAGTCACTAGACTACGGTCACGTGGAGAGAGACCCGGACGCTGCCAGATGTCCCCAAAGAGGACTGTACTCTCCAATTCGGACAGATAAGGTGCGGCTGGATAGGGATTCTCTCCAGTTTCCTGCATCGGGGCGCCCTGCTCTTGTGAGTCAATAACGGCAATACTTCCGGGATCTTCCGTTTGGCATCCCGCCATCCATACAATCCCCACAAGAGTCAGCGTCGATAAGATCGTGCTGGGGCGGTTCATGATCTTCTCCTATTTCGGGTGTCAGATACACAGCCGTACTGGCTAACCGGGATCTTCCATGAACCTTCGAAGATGGTGCAGGTTAGCCTTGCGGTCTGCGGTTTGCAAAATAGGTCGACTTTATAACCATAGATACGTTACTCGACCTCGTTCGGGCCCTAGGAATCCTTGATTCTACAATCGCCCGGATACTCGTAGTGGATCTAGCCAACCACCTTCACGGGATCAGCACCCAAACAAGGAGAAACTGACCCCCCTTCCCTACCCTAGCACCGGTCGTGACGAATCTTATCGTACACCTCGATCCGATGTAAATCCTACGATCCTCCACACGAATCGGATGAGTGAAGATGGACATATATCATAATCGTCCCAGAAGCCAAGAAGATTTACTGATTTGAGTCTGGAACTTAGGACGTTTTAGTCGTAACATCGGGGTGAGGATACAGGGGATCGCAACAGTCCAAATGCCGACAACTGAGTCAAGGGGGAAGGCGTCATGGTTAGAAGAATCGCTCACATCATTACCGTGGCAATAGTGCTGTCACCAGTCTCGATCCAGGCCCAAACCCCAAACGCCGCAACGGACATTCCTTGGTCTGAGATCGAAGCCGTATTGAACAGCCCGGAAGGGGGCGTCGATCGACAAGTCAAGGTCGCCGACATTGGCCCCATCAATGTAGCAGTCGGGATCCTTCATCGGGACGCTTTGGAGGGCAACGGAGGACCACCTCGTGGCATCGCCCACACGGAAGTCACCGAGGTCTACTACATCGTTTCTGGGTCAGGTACGCTCGTAACAGGCGGACAGATCGCCGATCGGTCTGAGATCACGGAAGGTCCTATCGTCGAAATAATTGTCGGCCCATCCGTCACGGGGACCTCGGAGGGTGGCCAGGTCCGTGTCGTGTCTGAGGGAGACGTCGTCGTGATCCCCGCTGGGGTATTCCACGGTTGGACAGAGATCCCGGATCATGTCACCTACCTGAGTGTGCGACCAGACCCCTATAAGGTCTTACCTGCTGGATACGTCAACCCAGTCATCCCATAGGGAACGAGAATGTCAAGCTTACAGCAATGGCTTACAGGTTGATCTGAACTGCTACGATCAGCGATGAGCAACCTGTTCTAGTCGACCTTCGTGTACTCCACGAAAAACTTGTTGTCGAAGAGATGGTGCTCCTTACTTACTTCGAAGCCCACACTCGCCATCCAGCTAGCGACTTGCCCGGGGCTGATCAGCATCTCCGGCGCGTCTTGGTGAGAGACGCCTGGCGCGTTCATATCGTAGTCGATAACCACAATCCGACTCCTCGGAGCCATGTACGTAGCTAGGGTTTGGATGTATGCCTGTCTCTCGTCAATGTGATGGAGAACGTCATGGATGAATGCCACGTCTACATCCCGTCTGGATAGCTTTGGGTCTTCGAACTCACCCAAGATGCTCGCGACGTTATCCACCCCCCCCTCACGAGCACTCTCCCTGATAATGGGCAAGAAACCTGCGTCAACCTCCTGAGCCAAGATGACTCCAGTGGGCCCCACAACCCGTGCCATCTGAACCGAAAACATACCAGTACCTGCACCGATATCTGCCACCACATCGCCCGGTTGGAGCTCGATCGCCGCGACGACCTCTTCCATCTCCAGACGAGCTAGCCGTTGATCACTCGCTAGTGAGGGTGCCCACTGATCTGCGGGA
The DNA here is from genome assembly GCA_963579625.1 of Gemmatimonadales bacterium UBA6960. GTDB lineage: Bacteria > Gemmatimonadota > Gemmatimonadetes > Longimicrobiales > Gaopeijiaceae > JAAXGI01. Next base: position 6,190 of record CAUZHN010000083.1, on the reverse strand, counting down.
CGACCTCCAAGCTGGAGCGCTGATAGTGGGAGCGCCATGATTGAACTCAAGAGCACGATCAACGGAGCCAGGAAATGAATTCTTGCGGATCGCAACATTGGTCTACCTCCTACCGGATTCTGTTCGAGAGACGAAGAGAACGAAGATGAAACCACCCAAAAGGACAGTCAGCAAAGAGAGAACCGACTCGGCCGGGCGCCCTTGAAAGGCCCAATACATCATCCACCCTGATAGGGCGAGAAATAGCAACGGACTAATCGGATAGCCCCAGGCCCGAAACGGCCGTTTGAGTTCAGGGCTACGCACTCGCAGCACGATCACGCAGGACACCGCAAGGCTGGCAAACAAGGTAAGTGTGAAGCCGGCATATTGCTGGATTTGGTCAACTCGCCCTGAGAGGATGATGATCGAAGTGACAATTCCCTGAACAACGAGCGCTACCACTGGCGCGCCAGATCTTCGGGTGCGCGCCAGAATAGCGAATGGGGTGAAATCTTTTCCGAGAGCGTAGTACACTCGTGGGCCAGCCAAGGTCATTGCGGAGGCCGAGGCCAGGATCGACGCGCATAACACGATCGTTACCAGGCTCACGCCCCAGTCTCCGAAAAGAGCACGTGACGACACGAGCCCAACCTCGACCTGACCCGCCAACTCGTCAACACTTGCCCCGTAAAAGTATACCGCATTGAGCCCCAAATAGAGGAGAAGTACAATCGTAGTACCAAGTAGAAGCGATCTCGGCAGGTTCCGCTGTGGATCCTCCATCTCACCGGCTACGTAGGCAGCCGCATTCCAACCTGAGAAGCAGAACATCACGAAAATCAGGGACGTGCCGAAGGCAGTGAAAGTCTCCGTTCGGCTCAGCTCCTGGAAAGATGGCGAGACGGTAGTCAGGTTAGCGACGTCCCCGCGGCCAACAGCTACTGCGGCGAGTAGGATCGCTACGATACCAGCCACCTTGAAGACGGTCATGATGTCGTTGAAACTCGTGCCCTTCCGGACTGCGCGCAGGTGGATCCCAACAAGCAACCAGACCACTGCCACAGCCGTCAGGTCGATGACGGTGATGGCGGCCGCCCCCACCTGATCGCTTGCAAAGAGGGGCACGAATTGGCCGAGGTAGATGATGAAGCTCTCAGTTGCGGCCGCGATGGCGGCCGAGAACCCCGCCACGAGGGACACGAACGCACTCATGAACCCGAGGGCGGGGCCGTAGGTCTTCCGGAGATACACATACTCTCCACCCACGTGAGGCATCATGGCCCCCAGTTCCGCATAGCAAAGGGCGCCGAGCAAAGCGAGAATGCCACCGATCACCCACAGCACGAAGATGATGAGCGGATGCCCGAGATCAGCGGCTTGGAATCCCGTGGTTGTGAAGATTCCCGCGCCGATCATGTTCGCGATCACGAGAGCCGTAGCAGACCTCAGACTAATGTGCCGCGTCAGTGCACTCTGAGTCGCTCGAATAGATGCTATCGGAGTCTCCTCAGAGGATAGAAGTGATTTATCGGTTAGTGGAAACCGGGACCGGTGTCCCGGATTGAGGGTCGAGCAGCGGGGGCATGGATGAGGCTACTAGCACGCCCATAATAAAAACAATCCCGGCTGCTACCACCCCGACGGTTCATAAGGCGCTGACCCTCCGGACCTCTACCCTAGAGAGAAGGAGGATCCATCATAGGAATGGAAAAGGCACAGACGGCAGGATGCCATCCCGCCCCAGACGCGACAATGGTCCTCAAGAGCAGCATTCAGGCGGGGTGACAGGGTGCTAGCTACAGCTCAAAAATGGTCTGAACAATGTGCTCTAGCCTCATCGGTCCTCACCCCCCACGGGCTTCCAAGAGCACATCTCGATTCGCCTCCAACAAGTCTCGGACCGAGGTGCCAGGCTGGCCGGTGATGTCCCTGAAGTGAGTCGTCAAGGTGGTTCCGGAAGGCGGAGGCGGACGAAACTCATCCTCGGGCCCCGCCTCGATCACCTCAATGTCGATGCCACTGAGCTCGCCAGCAATCGAGGCGACGTCGCTCATTCGGACCGCTTCCGGACCAGTGATCTCATAGACTTGGTTTTCGTGGCCCGGCGTCGTAAGCGCAAGGGCTGCCGCAACAGCACAGTCCTCCCGGGTCACAAACGCAGTCCCAGGATCATCTGGGCTTACCAGAACGCGACGGGCTTCAATCATGCGAACAGCCTGGGTCACGAGTCCGTCTGCATACCACTGGTTCCTGAGCGCCGTCCAAGTAATCCCGCTCTCTCGCAGCGCTGCTTCCGTCGCTCGGTGGGCCGGCGCAATCGGGGAAACATTGTTATCTGCATCCACGAATGAGGTATAGACGATGTGCTCTATTCCAGCCTCCACGGCTGCATCGATCGCGATTAGGTGGAATCCCGCGCGCGTTTCCCTGACAATGCTAGGATCGATGTTGTTGCTGTTGAGGCTGATCAGGAGTAGTCGATCACCACCCTCGTAAGCGGTCTCGAGTGACTCAGGCTGGGTGAAATCCCCGAACCGAGTGCTCGCTCCAAGTTCGGCATACCGTTCAAGTCGTTCAGGGGTTCGGCTCACCAAGATCAGATTTGCTGGCTGAACCCCACGTGCAAGGAGTTCTTCCACTACCCGGCCACCCAGTTGACCCGAGGCGCCAGAGATGACGATCCGCTCTCCCTGTTCAGTCGTCTGGGGTTCACATCCGATAGCCGCAATGTTTGTAATAAGGCCGCAGGAGAGAGCCAGAGCACGAATGGCCCGTCGAGTAAGGATGTGAGGAATCATGTCTTATACCGGTCCGAGGGGTGGTGTAGGGTCAGTGTAAACTACAGAAGAAGGAGAGAAAAGTCGCACTCAAATATGCTGCGGATGCTACGCGGGACACAGGCCAAGGCTCACAGATCACATCCCTCCATCCATCGACCCCATCCGATTCATCGACGTTATTGGGTCGAGTGCTCCGTACGCTCCCATTCGCATAGGACTTCCGCCGGCGAAGACCCTCACACCGATAGTCAAACTCCAGAACGAGTCATTCCCGAAGAGACTGATAGGGTCCACAAAAGGGCCGTCTTGCCAGACCTTGAAGTGCTGGACCTCCGCGAATGGCCGGATGCTGAATGGATAGCCAGTCGACTCATAAGCGTAGGCCACAGTACTAGTCAACCACAACGTGGAACTGGAGAGAACGTCAGCCAGACATTACCAAGAGTAGCCTCAAGTAGTCCTACCTGGTGCCCGTGCCCTTGGTAACGAGCTTCTGAACGCGCCAGTTGATGAGTTCGCCCACCCAAATCTCGTCCTCGGACGGGCACGCGATGGCATGAATCCAGCCGAACTCGCCGAGGTTACGGCCGGGCTGCCCGTAGACGCCGAGCACCTCGCCCTCCAGCGATACCTTGTAGATGCGGCTCGGATAGATATCGCCGACGAAGAGCACGGGATTGGGCCCTGGTGTCATGCAGAGCGCGTCGGGTGCGCCTGGTGCCATCGTGCCTCGAGTCCCGTTTGGATTCTCTGATCCGTACGTGATCTTGCCCCGCGTCAGGTCCACCGGCACGTCGATTATGAACTCGCGCAGGTAGTTGCCCTCGGGATCGAACACCTGAATCCGGCGATTACCGCGATCGGCCACGAAGACCTCGTCGTCCGGAGACACCGCGATGCCGTGTGGCGTGTCGAACTGCCCGGGGCCGGTGCCGAGTGACCCCCAGCTGGACACCCACTCACCGCGCGCGTTGGCCTTGCCGACCCTCGAGTTGATGTAACCATCGGAAAAGTACGAGTTGCCCTGCGAGTCCCATGCAATGTCGGTCGGCTGATTAAATACGTTGTCCTGATGCACCGGGATCGGCCAGCGCGCGCTGTTGTCCTCCGGGATCTCCACGTCCACCCCGGCACGATCGAGGTGCCGCGCCAACGTGGGGGCGTAGTCTGGCGGTCCGGTGAAGTGCGACGCTTCCTGCACCCGGCCGAACACCCACTCGACCCGACCCTGTGGATTGAATTTAAGGACCAAGTTCGATCCCTTGTCGACCACCCAGATGTTGTCCTGCGGATCGACACGAACCGCATGTGCGTACGACCACCCGTACAGGTTCTTGCCAATCTCTCGCACGAAATTGCCGCTGGCATCGAACTCGAGGAGCTGTGAGGCCCTTGCCATGTAGGACGGCCCCAAGGAATTGCCGCGCGAGAACACGAAGACATGGCCGACCGAATTGACCGCCACGCCAGCGATCTCACCGAAGTGGATGTCGTCGGGCATCCTCAGCGGATTGGGCACCGACTCGAACGGAAGTTCCGGAACGGTCTGCGCGAACGCCGGAGTAATCATCAGGCTGAGCACTATGGCCACAAGAAGAACACGTTTCACCAGACACCTCCCTGTAAATTCACCGACGAGCCACCGCGCAGATCGTACCTGTCATCCTGGCGGCCGGCAAGGGAAGACACTCGGGGGGGTATATCCGTGGACAGGGTACTATCCTGAGAAGCCTATGGAATGTTTTCCTGAATCTTTTCCATACTCAAGACCTAACTAGATCGGATGAGCAAAACACTGTTTGTAAATGCTTGGGAGTGCCAGTTGCTGAGAGGGGGGTACTGGAGGGCTAGTCAAGCTTGGCGCCATAACGACGCCATCTCACATCCCACACATAAAAGAGTCTGTGAGACCCGTCGGACTGCTGGACGGTCGCGGCCTCGAGCTGCGGGATCCCGCAGCGGGCTCCGCGGTCCAGCACTTCATTCAAACCTACTGGGAGGCTCCCCTTGAGTCGGGTCGTTTTTTCATGGTCCGTTGTCCGGTATTCTCTTTGTGCTGCTCATAATCCCACTGCTATCGGGATGCCGACTGATCTTCATCGCGGACATAAAGGAGAGAACCCGGTGCGGAAGTGAATCCGCACCGGGTTCTCCGGAACTGCTGCCGTACCTGCCCTTACGACAGGCTTTCCTCTTACCTGTAGGTGTCAGCCCCCATCGTCGGTGGCGAGCCGGTCGTCCCTCTCCCTGAGGACTCGCTCCCGCTCGGTGAGCATCTCCTCGAAGTCCTCATCCGGAATATAGGTGATTCCGAAACGGAGGTGGGCCATTTCTCCTACGCTGCGACGGTTGTAGACCACCCATTGGTCAGGATCGGGGTTGGATGGATTCTCCGCCGTATTATCCAAGAGAGCGGAGGAGATGATAACAGTGCCCTTCGGTAACAGGGGCTGTGCCCAATCCTCGTAGACGTGCGTGGTATGCCACAGATGGTTCCAGTCGATCTTGTTGATCACCTCCCGACGGCCGTCGGGATAGATCGCCTCCATCATCTGATACCCGCCCCGAAGATGCATATGACCTCGAATCGAGTGTACTCGCGCATTCTGCTCGAGCACAAAGTTGCCACGCATCAACTGGTACCCGTGCGGCGGAATGAGCAGATCGCTGTATCGCGGCAAGCCCAAACTACGACTCTCGCCCGCATTGAATGAAATCTCATCCGGCGTGATGTACAGCGGCTCTTCTTCCTCTGGGTATAACCAAACGCCTACCTGGATCTGAGCGTCGACCACTTCCCTCCCGATCGGGAAGAGGTGCATTGAAAAGTGGAGATCGTCGTCCTTAAGGAGCAGCTTGCCAGAATCCTCCGGATACATGTCCATTCTCTTTCCGACTGCGGCTCCAGAAAGGCGCCCGCCACCCTCCCATGTGTCGCCCGAGCGCCGGATGAAGCTGTTGGCGTGATGGAAGACGTATCCGCTCTCCTCGTCAGCCGGCCGAGTCTCCACCCCCTTGATCCATCTGCGTTCTGGCATCTCAGTGTCGATTACATCGGCTATGGTTACGTCCGGCTCCCACCACTGATCCCCGCTATTGGCAGGAACCGTGAACGGTGGGGACGAGATGATCATGTCCGGTGGTCCCCAACCCTGGTCCTGTTCGAGCTGCCAATACTCGTGGTCTGCCTTGTACTCGATCGGTTCCGGTAGCAGCGATGGGTCGCCCATCGGCATGCCCGAGTCCACCCAGGTCGCGATCGTCTCGATCTCCTCGTCGGTGAGCGAGGGGTTGTTCTTGAAGTCCTGGACTCCCACGGTTCGGTCTATATACCAGCCCGGGGGCATAATCCGGTTCGTCACTGCGGTCTTGATCATTGGAGCCCAGGGCCTTACTTGCTCGTAGCTCTGGAGTACCATCGGCGCTGC
>CAUZHN010000082.1:0-10422 GCA_963579625.1 Gemmatimonadales bacterium UBA6960 | reverse complement strand
TACCCGGCGTTCTTAATGTCCGCGGTGCCTCCCGCGATGGCCGTACCGAAGAGAGCGGCCGCTCGTTCCCACGCTGCCGCTCGCGTCCCTAATGGGCCCCCGTCCGGATATGCTACGGGATCAAGTACGACCACTCCACAGTGACTCTCACCCATCAACTGCTCTGAGTAGCCCTGGTAGAGGGCGATACTTGCGAGAAGCTCAGCCTTGTTGCTGGGGGGAGTTTCATAAGCATTGATGAGAGCCGTCGCACGCACGGCCTGTAGCCGCGGAGTCATGATCGGGCCATAAACCGGCCCCGTCCCCGAAGCACACGGGTCGGCGTACACGTCGACGAGTTGAGCCCTCAACTCCATCAGTGCGTTAGGCCGGGACGTACTGGAATTCGTGAAATTGCTGAACCATAGGCCGGGATACCAGATGTAATCCACGAGCCCACACTCGAAGTCTGCCTGAACCCCGAGCGCTAGAGTACCGGCCAATGCCGGGTCAGTGAGGTCAGCCTCGGTAACGTCTCCCGGAAGATCGACCTGCATAATTTCGTCGATGTCACATGCCCCAAGCATCAGTGCAAGGGCAGGTGCTAGGACCAAGGTAAGCAACCACGTCATACGCCCGCGGGGGCCAACCGATCTTTCGCTAGTTGGTAACGGTGTCATTTTTAGCTCTCCACAGTCATCAGGTGGCGGACCCGCGGCCCAGAGACCAATCTCTCGGCCGCGGATTCAGTTCGGTTGACCTAGAAGGTCACGTTGAATCGCAAGGAGTAAGAACTCAGAGGGGGCCAGTCCCCGCCAGATTCATTACCAAAGTCATAACCCGGTCGGCTCATTTCGGGATCAGTCACTATCTCGCAACGATCGGGACCAAATTGCGACCAATTGCACCAGTCGCCAGCCCGCTGCTGCTCAAGCCATATCCTCCACACATTCCGCGCCCCGAGCGTTACGCTCGCCCGAGAAGCACCAACTGCCTCCGTCATGCTGTCCGCGAGAGTGTAGGTAAGCGCCAGTTCGCGAAGCTTCGCCCAACCGTTCTTGTGGAACGACAGTCCATTTCTGGTAACCGTGCGGTAGGCCTGCCCGATGGCGTTGTCCTGCAGATAAACCAGCTGGGAGGTCGGATAGCTCGTGGACCGGGCACCCAGGTAATCCGAGCCCTTCCAGTGACCACCGGCGGCATCGATCATCGCCGTTACACGCCAGTTATCTAGGATCGTAAAGGTGTTGATCAGATTAAAGAACCAAGTGGGCTGCGATGTGCCCCACACCAGCCGGGGTGCACCGTCACAGTCTACTGGAGAACCACCCGGCTCAAGACCGTTTTTCCCAGTACCGCCATCGCACTTGATGTTAGTTACGGCACCATTCGTTCCGCTCACAAATTCTGCACTAAGGACGCGCTTATCGGACACGGATGCGATCGCAAATCCCTCGTAGTGGGCCATAGTGCGGCCAACCTGAATCCTGTCGATCCCACCCATGTCGATGATCTCGTTACCTAGCGACGTGAGTGCGAGGGTGACATCCCAGACCAAGGGATCAGACTCAAATGCCAGAAGGTTTAGTGACGTCTCCGTACCCCAAGCCTTCACTAACCCCACGTTGACCATCTGGATGCCGCCGGCGAAGTCCCCGGCCTCACTCGGCCAGAGCGACGGTGGGACGGTTCTGCCGACAATCGCATCCTTCGTGGCGCGGTTGAAGTAGGTGAAGTTCGTAGAAACTCTACCATCAAAGAACTCAGCGTCGAAGCCAACCTCGATCTCCTCGCCTCTCTCCGGGCCAAGCGCCGCATTCCCGTAGGATCTGGGCCTCAAGACCGGCGCGCTGCCGGGACCCGTTTCCGGAGTAAAGAGCCTTGTAGCCGCGAAGGTGTCCGGCTGCTGCCCAGCAGCGCCCCAGGCGGACCTGACGCGGAACTGGCTGATCCAGTCGATGTTCCAGAAACCTTCTTCGTGGAGCACCCACGTACCACTGAGCTTCGGGTACGTCGCGACATCGAAGTCCTTCCCGAACGCGCTGTTGTCGTCTGCTCGGATGGCCGTCGTAATAAAGATCCGATTATCCCAGTCGAACTGCTGCTGCACGTACAGACCGAGTGTCGTGTTCTCCGTGAACGTTTCGTGCGCGCTCTCAATCGCAGCAGCGCCAACCGTCGAGAGTGCCTTCACGGCGAAGTTCTCTCCCGTAGCACGGGTGTGAAGACTCTCTGTGTGATAGTACTGGATCCCGTAGGAACTCACCGACCCCAAAAGGCCTTCCATGAAGCGGAAGGTTGCGCTTCCCGAGAAATCCATCGTTGAGACCGGCAGCTCATATAGCCGGACATCCTTCTGACCCAACCTCGCATCCCGACCAAAGTGGTGAGCTGTGCCCTGCCTGATGTCCAGCTCCGTGAATCTTTCGTGAACTTGGTCGAGGCCGAAGACGAGACGGTGTGTGAGCCACTCGTTCGCTTGGTGCTGCACTTCTAGACTCCAGGTGCTCCGTTTGTTCGTGAAGAGCTCCTGACGTCTGTCCCTCGTCCACACTTCAGGCGGAGTCTGGAATCCCCTGTCGTGATGGTCGTTAAATATCGTGTTCAGTCGTCCGCCCCAGGCAAAATTCCCACCCCAGAAGGACTGAGGGGGCGCCCGCTCGCCAAACACGTACGCTCCGTTGAGGGTGAAGCTGAGGCTTTCGGTAGCCGTTACTTGGATCGACGCGCGAACTGAATTGCGCGTGTCCCAGTTCCAATCCACGACCCCGTCCTGATCCGTCCGGCTTAGCGAGGCGGAGTACCGTATCAGATCGGTGCCCCCACGAACCGCCACGTTGTATCTCTGGGTGAGACCATGAATGAAGAGCTCAGGCTCACATTTATAGGTCGGATCTGTAATGAGGTGTCCGGCTGCACAGCGTTCCCTGTTGATATCCACAAGGTTCGTGTTTACCAAATCACCGACACCGGAACAAGGGCTTAGGGCACACTTAGAGGGATCGGGAATCCATCCATTCGTGACCATATGATGTGGCATGTACAGCGCACCGGTCTCTACACTGAAATCGAATACCGGCGCACCCACCTGCCCGCGCTTCGTGACAATCTGAATCACCCCGTTCGCAGCCTCAGTCCCATACAGAGTGGCAGCGGCAGGACCCTTGATCACCTCTATGCTCTCAATGTCAGCGGGATTGATGTCATTCAACCGCGATGCCGCCGAGTAACGCTGGACGAAACCACGATCACCGACGATCCGGACGCCATCTACGAAGACAATCGGATCGCCCGGAAGCCCAACACTAGCATTTCCTCGGATCCGGATCTGAGCACCGTCGCCTGCGCTGTTCGGAGTACCCAGCATCATCACCCCGGGCATCCTGCCAGTGAGAACATCTTCCACGGTCTGGATCGGATTGTCAGCGATGAGGTCGGGGATACCTACGCGCTCGACCAGATTACCGATCGCGCGCACCTGCGAGCCTCCCGCCGTACCAGTCACGACCAAGGCGTCAAGAGACAGCGCTTCCGTTTCCAGATCGAAGTTGAGCTGTACCGTTTGACCAGCCGCTATCGTCACGGTCTCTTCGCCGGGCCGATACCCAAGTCGTTGCACGGTCACGGTGTGTGTTCCTGCTGGCACACCTTCGATCGAGTAACTCCCATCGCCCTCGGATAAACCTCCCAGGTTTAAATCCGCAATGAAAACCTGGACCGCGGGGATCGGCACATTGCTCGCGGCGTCTGAAATACTCCCAGTAATCACCTGGGCTTGCGCCGGCATTGCCGATAATAGGAATCCGGCAAGTATCATAGTTGCCGGTATTCCAAACCTTAATGAACGCATTTTCCTAACCTCCGCGTCACGAGGGCGAACGAAACCTCTGAGAGCACTGTTCATTCAATCAATTCCTATCTTATCGAGTTGTTTTCCCACTACACAAATCGTCCTACACAAATCGTCTTCTATCGTATCCACTGGTGATAACACCCAACTAGCACACACTCTATTTGCTTTCTGCCAAGTCAATAAAACCCTCAACACCGTTCCACGCTAGGGGGTACGAATCACACTAGCCATCGTCTCCTGCGGTTTCGATCCCCATTTCTGTTAAGACCCGCTCCCTCTCGGCAACCAGACCCGCAAAGTCATTCTCATCATAGTAGCTGATGCCGACCCACATGTGGGACATCTCGTCTCCCGTACGTCTACCATGCACCACCCAGGTATCCGGATCGGGATTCCATGGGTTATTGGCGGTGTTGTCATACCATGCAGTGATAATGAGAACCGTACCCTTCGGAAGGAGCGGCGCCACATGGTCTTCGTAAATGTAGGTGATGTGCCATGAGGGATGCCACCCAGCCTTACCCAGCACCTCGACCCGACCGTCCGGGTAGGCCGCTTCGATGGACTGCCCTGTACCGATCAGATGCTGATGCACCCGGAAGCTGTGGATCCGCGCCGCCGACTGCAGCACGTGGATACCCTGCGTAATCTGGCGGGAGTGGGGTGGGATCACCATCTCTTGGTCACCCGACCGGTACGAGCCAAACGACCGATCCCCACCCGTCGCGAGCTCGGGCGGCGAGTCCTCTGGATAGAACCACAACCCGACCTCAGATATCTCACCCAGTGACTCTAAGCCAACCGGATAGTAGTGAAGATTCCAGGAGAGTTCATCACCCGGCTGCACCAATCTGCCCGTATTTGGAGGGAAGATATCAAAGGGCTTCCCTATCCCGAAGTTCGTGAACCCTTCTCTTTGCATCTCGCCATCTACGAGCCGACGCAAACTGGTGTTGCCATGGTGCGTCACCTTCCGGCCAACCGGATACGAAGGCTTGGTCTCGTTCGCCATGACCCATCTTGGGCCATCCAGTCCCTCGATCTTCGTTACCGGAGTATGCCACTGGTCCAAACCGTTTGCGGGCACGTCAAAGGCCGTCGAGGGGACGACTAGGTCTGGTGGCCGCCCGAGTAACTCGGGTGACGCCAGCCTCCAGTCTTCACCCGATGGCCAATCGATCTCTGGCGGCATGTCAGCCGGGTTACCCATCGGCGTTCCACTATCCACCCACTGGACGATCGTCCGGATCTCGGCTTCCGTCAGTGACACGTCGTTCTTGAACTCCTGGATCCCAATATTTCTGTCCAGGTGCCACGGGGGCATCTCTCGGCTCGACACCTTCTCCCTGATCATCGGCGCGAAGGGCCTCGCTTCCTCATACGAGGTGAGCGACATAGGCCCGATCCCTCCCTCATTATGGCACTCCTGACAATTCGCCTGTAGGATCGGCGCGACGTCCTTCGCAAAAGTGACACCAGAATCCTGACCAGTCGTCTGTGCAGACAGACCGCTTTCCGCAAAACCCAACACTACGACCGCGGCAAGCGCGCCCAAGCTCAACCTGGCACATCGGTTCACAAACAAGAGTACATTCGGACGTCGTTTCATTTGCCGACTCTCCTTAGAACGTGGAACTGGATACCAGTCCTATTCTCACTCGGTAACAGTAACCCTCAAATAGCCGTTGGTCCAACAACAGTGCTGAACCAACGAGGAAAGTGTCTCTAAAGCCGTGACCCGCAGTACGTAGTCGCCAGCCTCACTGAAGGTCGCCAGGGTCTGTAGTTCCAACTCGCCCGTGCCTTCGACCTCGAACTCCCGCTGGGCAAAAGTCACCTCTCCGGGACCTTGGTGATGATACCAGGACACCAGGCTTGCATCACGTCCCAAGAGATCGAGCCACACCTCAAGCGGTAGAGATGCGCCCACTGGAACGGTCACGGGACCAGCGATAGGACCGAGCCGTCCTCTTCCAGGGGCACTGTCAGCGACCCTCATCAGGGGGGCCACCGGTGCACTCGTGGAGCTCTCGATGTTCATCATCTCGTATGCGTCCGATCCGAAGCTCGAGGGGGACTCTATCGTGATATCCCCAGCGGTAAGCGTCCACACTACCTGACCTTCGAAATCACCCGGCACTGTGACCGCAAAGGCACTCTCGTGCCTCCGTCGTCGCCCGCGATCGGAGGGCGCTGGTATGAAGTACGTGGGTTGGACACCATCGAGATCGGCCGGCTCGATGAAGTTGTCCAGTCCGAGCGGGATATGGAACGTCTCCTCGGTGTTCATGTTGAAGTAGCCCCAGCTGGCCGTCATCGTGCCGTCTGGGTTGGGGAACCAACCCTCGAACACTGGAACCACGGGCTCACCATGCGCTACGACATTCGCAATCCGAAACTCGGAGAAGTCCGCTCGACCAGCGTCACCCCATATCTCTATCTGCCCCTCGACTGGGGACCACCAAAAAAGAGCTAACGTGAGGCTCGCAAGTAGGCCAAACCGCATTGACATGGAATGCTCCTTCTCCCCCGACGAATAGCCCTAGGAACCCTTCCCCAATTATGGCAGAAGCAGTCAATACAACTAGAGCCAGGGTTAACGTTAAGGAAAATAAGTACAACACGCGCGCGCATCCTGTCAAGAATGATTTCTTGGAGGAAAATACTCCGAGCGTGATGAGCGGCCCGCTCGGTTCCTTAAGTGGTTACCCTTCCGAGCGGGATATGGAACGTCTCCTCGGTATTCATGTTGAAGTAGCCCCAGTTGGCCGTCATCGTGCCGTCGGCCCGAAGACGAAGAGAACGCCGAATCCGATTGAGAACAGAAGGCGCCCCCACGAAAACGGCCTTCCTCGAGACACCGGATCGCGACTCCAAAGCATGACGACTCCGCAGGTAGTCATCCCTACGTACTGGATGGGAGCCGATGTCCCGTGATACACCTCTATCCCTTCCACCTCACCGGCCGAGATCACCTCGTCGATCACGTCAGCGCCGTAGGCCAGCGTGACCCCATTAAGTACGACGACCGGTCGGCAGTTGCCTCGCAAACGGATCCCATCTCCCTGTAGGCCTATACCCGAGATGACGGTAGCACCAGGGATCCCGCGGAACACGTCCGCTAACCGGAACGGATCGATCTCCTCGATTTCTTCCCGATCCATGAAAAATCCCGTCCCCCCAAACTGGCGACGCTCGTAAAAACCTGATCTCTCAAGCCGGGATTCACGTCGACCAGTTGCTATCACGGGGTTCAACTGAAAGTCCACGCCGACCATGTCCACTCGCAAGTCCACAGCGCCTTCCTCTTCAAGCTCAACCAAATCCGAAAATGTCCTGAACGAGAGGGCCTCAATGGTGACTTCATATTCGCCGAGGGGCAGGCCGTTTGTGCGGAACCGACCTGTCCCATCCGTCTGTCCAGACCATATGGGCTCTCCCTCGAGACCCGATCGATCAAATCTGACCATGGCAGCGGATATGGGTTCTCCTGACGCCATATCCAGCACGTTGCCGAATACGCTAACGCCCAGCGTCGGACCGGTACCCTGTGCTCCCACCAAAGCGGATGGGCTAGCCAGAGCGAGCAGGAGGGCCGCAGACATCGTCCTTCGTGTCAATATCCTACCTCGGCTGAGGGGACTATCGCCCGGTCTAGTATGATACCGATCGGTAAAGCAGACGGAAAGTTCTGAGCTACATGGCTTGCGTACCTCAATCCCCCGCGTGCAAAACCCCGAACAGAAGCAGGCCATGAGCCTCTCTGCCCGATTCACTCCCCTTAGGGAGTGGTCCCGAGCGGGCTCCTGCGGGATGGATTAACGTTCGGCAGACAAGCTCGTTCGCGCCGGAACAGATGCTCCTATATACTAAGTTAAGGAGTGTCCTGGGCGGTGGTCTTGTGGGGCGAGTTAACATTTGCCATAGAGCCCGCTCGCGCTGGCGTAGACGCTCCTATATATTAAGGAGTTGTTCAGGCCTTCGAAGGTGACGCCCAGCGTTCCACCGCGATGAGGAGCACAATCATGAGGAGCACTATCATGGAGAGAGGACTCGGCAGGTTCGCGCAATTACTATCAAGAGCTGCTCAGGGACTAGGGCTGTCCGCGCTTGTCACCGGAGTCTTCTTAGCTATTGGTGCTGGGCCGCTTTCCGGTCAGCAATCCAACGACCTCGTGACCTATACGAAAGATGTGGCATCAATCCTCCAGGAGAACTGTCAGGTGTGCCATCGCGAAGGCTCGATCGGGCCAAGGCCATGGACCTCCTATGAGGAGGTTCGTCCCTTTGCTGCGTTGATCAAGGATCGGGTGGTTAGGCGGCAGATGCCACCCTGGCCAATGGACAAGAGCGTTGGAATCCAGGCATTCAAGAATGACATCTCCCTAAGTGAACAAGACATCCAAACGATTGCTGAATGGGTTGACGCTGGAGCGCCGATGGGGGATCCGGCGGACATGCCGGCACCGATCGAGTGGGCGGCCTTCGAGGACTCTTGGCGGTACGAAGAGCATTTCGGTCGCCCGCCGGATATCGTGGTGTCCTCACCCGATTATTTGGTGCCCGCAAACGAGTTGGATCACTGGCCCAACCTCACGACGGACATACCGGGGCTTGGGAATACTGATCGGTGGATTCAGGGCGTTGAACTCAGACCAGCGGACTCTGAGACAGGGTACGTCTTTCACCACGCCAACCCCTCCATCATACAGAATGGGGGTAACGTAGCGACTGGTCATTCGGCGGCGGGAACCGTGGGATACATCTTCCCCGAGGATACCGGACAGCGCCTTTCTCCGGAGGCCAAGCTCCGATTCGGCATGCACCTCTTTCCGATCGATAGGGACGTGAATGCCTCCCTGGTCCTTGGGTTTTGGCTATATCCGGAAGGAGAGCTTCCCGAGTTCGAGACACCCGGCGAAGTGATTCATGAGGCCAGCCAGAGCACCGGGTTTGGAAATGAGACTACCTCGGCGATGGGCTTCGGCCCCAATCGTGGAAGTGGGGGAGGAAGAGGTGGCACAAGCAGCGAACCTCAATTCCCACGTCAGGTGGATCTCCTGATCCCCCCGCACAGCACTGCAACCTTCCGCGGGGTTTACGTCATGGACAGGCCCGCCCGCATTCACAGCCTTCGCGGGCATATGCACCTTCGCGGCAAGTATCAGATCATCGAGGCGGTGTATCCCGATGGTCGCTGGGAAGTCATCAACAAACTCAATTGGCACCATGGGTGGCAGACCGCCTTTCTGTACGAAGATCACGTGATGCCCCTACTGCCCAAGGGCACGGTGCTCATGGTCACTAACGTGTTCGACAACACCGCGGACAATCCACACAATCCTGACCCCAATCAATGGATTGTGAGGGGGGACCGAACGGTCGACGAAATGACCCACGCTCGAATCGGCATAACCTACTTCGATAATGAAGAGGACTTCGAGAGACTGGTCCGAGAGAGGGCACAGCTCTTGGCTGAAAGAGAGCGGCAGGGGCTACAAGCGGGCGGATAGAGAGAGGCAACCGCATGAGATCGAGTTGTTTGCTGGGGATTACCGTTCTCGCTGTCGGGCTATCCGTAGCAGAGCCGCAATCTCTGGGCGCACAGGACAACCCGGCGTATGAGCCCGTGCAGGACCGGGTTCCGGGCGCGGCCGGGGATTTGATGTTGCGGAACCTGCAACCATCCGGCCAGCCCATCATCCCTCTCTTTGATGGTTGGTTCCGGAACCCTGACGATACCGTGGAGTTGTGCTTCGGATACCACAATCTGAACACGGTTGAGAACGTTCAGATTCCACTGGGACCGGACAACTTCATCGAACCGGCCCGCTTCGACGCTGTTCAGCCGACCCACTTCGATCAGGTGCCAGACACATACCGACGGCGCTTCTGCATCTTCACAGTACATCTGGACGACCTTGCCGACGCACCTGACGTAGTATGGACACTCCGGGTTGGAGGCCGAAACTACTCCGTTCCCGGGTCCAGCTCTCAGCTCTACCGAATGGACGAAATTCTGCAGTCTTCCAGGGGAAATAGCGCACCCTTGGTCCGGTTTGACGATGAGGGGCACAGGGGCCGAGCGACGATGCTGGACGGGGAAACCGTCAACGCGAGAGTAGGGGAGCCGCTGACACTCTCGGTCACCGTTTCGGATCCGGAGGAGGTCCCGCTAGGGGCTACCCGGATCGTGTGGGCCAAACATCAGGGGCCTGGCTCAGTAACGTTCAACGAGGAAGAGACCGAGGTGATAGAGGAGAGTGATACGTTCTACCATACGGCAGCAGCAGCGTTCAACGAGCCCGGGGATTACATTCTTCGAGTGCAAGTTGTCGACTGGGACCTTGGAAACGCTTTCGGTTTCCACTGCTGCTGGACAAACCGCTACCTGAAGGTCACCGTTACCGAATAGGTAGGGTTGTACGAATGGTCTAACAAAGATTTTGTGATCAGAGTCTTACTCATCGCAGTCGTCGTGGCTGGCCTCTTCTTCTCACGAGTCATCTCTGCCTGACCCTCGCCACACCGATTAAGTTCAAGTCCAAACACAAGTCAGGCGACCTTCTACAGGCGCGATAAGGTCACCT
>CAUZHN010000081.1:0-10496 GCA_963579625.1 Gemmatimonadales bacterium UBA6960 | reverse complement strand
CCAGTTCATCTTGGAACTCCCACGTCGTCCCATCGGGCCACTGGATCGGCTCAGGCAGGTCGCCCGGATCGCCTAGGGCCGCACCCGAGTCGACCCAGTCCGCGATCGTGCGGATCTCCTCGTCGCTCAGCGAAGGGTCGTTCTTGAACTCCGTAATGCCCACCGTCCTATCAATGGGCCAGGGGGGCATCGCCCGCTTGATGACGCGCTCCCGGATCAGCGGACTGAAGGCCCTCACTTGCTCGTACGTCTCAAGCGACATGGGAGCCACGCTTCCGGCCCGATGGCACTTGACGCAGTTCTCTTGAATGATCGGCGCTACGTCCCTAGCGTACGTCATATCCGTACGTGGGTTGGGAATCAAGGTCACAGAGGCCGGGTACTCACCCGGGTGCTCCGGCAGCGAGTTCCCGACGAGCCACTGCGCATTCCAGGGGTTGTCCGCGCCTCGATTATCTACCTGGGCTGAGACA
This sequence comes from Gemmatimonadales bacterium UBA6960, assembly GCA_963579625.1. Lineage (GTDB taxonomy): Bacteria > Gemmatimonadota > Gemmatimonadetes > Longimicrobiales > Gaopeijiaceae > JAAXGI01. The sequence goes on along the minus strand of CAUZHN010000081.1, from coordinate 10,023 downwards.
GGGCTCGCATAGACGGAGAGCAGCAGCCCAAAGGCGGCCACCGTCACGGATGCCACAAAACCGCTTCTTTTCACTCTGTTTTTTCTACTCATTAGAACCGTCCCTTCCGTCGGGTTGCAGTTCACTGATGCTCCCTTCTCCGATCTGTAAGGACTATAGGATGCCTCATGGGCGGGGACAAGCCTGGAAAACCCAGGAGGCGACTACCTCCATCAGCTGAGGATTCCGGACCCCGTTGTGCTACAGGCCCCCCTTTTCGGGCTCGACTTAAGGACGCACTACGAACTGCCCACTAACGAGGTTCGATGTGCGTCGTCTGTGCCAGTGACCGGAAACGTGATAAGGAGATCGCTCTGATCTCTGAGATTGACGAACTGCTGCGAAAGTATGGAGGCTGGGATCGTCGGGTTGTGAAGGGTTCACCGGAGTTTCGAAACGACGACCTCCCGAGTGCTTCGTAGAATCGAGTACAGCGTTCCCGGCTCGCTCCGATCCCAGGCGATACCCTGCCCCTCCGCTGTAACGGGGAGGACTTCCTGGAGGCCGAGGACCGACCCAGCTGTCGGCAGCGACAGCGCGAACACCGTACCGTCATCGTGACCGGTGGCATAGAGCCGTCCATCCTCTCCCCAGCTGCCGCCAGAGTTGCTCATCTCCTGGAATCGTTCAACCACCTCACGCGGATAGACGTATCCGGCGACCCGACTCCAGCGCTCGTCGAACTTCACCAGGTTCGTCCATGCCGGTCCCTGATCCGGCAACCCACCGGAACCGGCGTAGTGACCAAAGGCCACCCACCAGTGCCCATCCGCACGGTCGACCCAGGTGGCAGAGCCACCGAATATGCCGAAGCTGTGGGATTCCACGTGCTCAAGGGTGCCGGTATCGAACACCTCGATCGAGCTCACCATGGGGACACCGGGGTAGTTGGAATGGGCGCAGTACAGAAGACCGTCGATTACGATGCCGCTATCCAGATGGATGATCGGTCCGTCCGGCGCCCCTTCCCAGCCGCCGACCCGCTCGCCGCTCTGCTTGTCGTACTTTCCGATCTGTCGATTCGAAATGGCATAGAAGTATCGATCATCAACGGCGACACCCTGCCTCGCCTCCTCAGCGCTGAACCGCCTGACCTCTTCGAAACGCCGAGACTGGTCTTGTGCCTGCGCGGCGGGCGCTGCCAGGAGAGCGAGCACAAACAGTCCACCGGCGGCGCGCTCGACTGACCCGAGTTTCACCATCGTCATTATCATCTCCGTCATGTTCGAGGCACCCGCTCGCCGCCGAGCACAGTCTCGCTCGGGAAGAGTCTTTGGCGGCCGGTCCGCGTGTTCCCGTAGTTGTCGACGAATTCGAACGTGCCTTCCCGCAATTCGAGCACCGCCACATCGGCCGGCGCGCCCACGTTGAGCGTGCCCCGATCATGGAACAGCGGGAAGATGCGCGAAGCATTTATGGTCGCGCGGGCGACGACCTGATCCAACGTCATCCCAAAGTTCAGAAACTTGGACAGAACGTTGGGGAAATCGATGACGCTTTCCGCGGTCCGGCTCGTCGTATTCCCATCCGTGGAGATCGTATCTGGCCAAAAACCCACCTGGAGGATCCGGTCGAAGGTGTTCCACCCCAGATGCCCCGTCCGTCCGTTGGCGACGTCGAACCACACGCCGCGGCGTCGCGCGGCGAGCACCTCCGGCAGGATGTGATCGTCCGCGTCGATGATGCTGTTCGGCGGCGGTGCAAACATGTGGGTGACAATGTCGCCCCGCTTGAGCTGGCCTAGCAGCCTGGGCAGTGGCGAGGCCGTTTGGCCCATGTGGATCATCACGGGCAGGTCGAAGGACGTGGCCACCTCCTGCGCGCGGCGCAACACCTCGACATCATCGGCGGCGACCCCTCTCGTCAGCCGCGCCTTGACGCCCACGACGACGTCGCGGTTGCGCACAATGGCTTCCTGCGCTGCAGTGACATCGGCGAGGCGCAAGTCCATCGTGTCGCCCTCGGGCAGGATACCAGCGCGCCCGATGTTGATGAGCATACGCGCCGGCTGTGGCGCCGACCTCGCAAAGGCCACCATGTCGTCGATCTGATCCGCGCCAGCGGATCCGGCATCAACCCATCCCGTCACACCACCGGCCAGGCCCACCCGGGGGCCTTCTTCGTCTCGGGCATAGTGTGTATGGAGGTCGATCAGTCCTGGCACGACAACCTTGCCTGCCGCATCGATGACCTCCGCTGCATCGCCCGCGATGTCAGCCTCGATCGCTGCGATCCGGCCGGCCGTGATCGCTACGTCACGGATTGCGTTGAGCCTCAGTGAGGGATCGATGACGCGGCCGCCTTTGACGATCAGGTCATAGTCGGCTACGAGCTGCTCTGAGCTACGGGCGAATGTCACGACGCCTACGGCGCTTGCAGCAGTTGCGTAGACGAACTGGCGCCGGTTCATCATTGTCTGTAGCCCCTTGACTAGGTTCAAAGAAAGGGTGCATTAACTCTTACGGTCCCCCTCTGGATCAGGGGCTTTGGCACCTTGTTCCTTCCAACGAGCGTGTTGGGCTGCCCGATGGTTTAGTGAGGCAATGCCCACTACGCCACCTGCAGATTTCATCAGCTCGTCCCATTCCTCCATGTTGCGGCGACCTGCTTGGCCCAGGGCGGGGCCATCGCCCTACTCCCACCCACTGCTATCGCATGTTGCGAGCTCGCTGAACGATCTCGATAGTCACGTCGCGTGGTCCATCGATGAAGTAGATATGGATCATGCCGTTCTCGAAGGTCAAATCGCTCGGCCCGCGCGTGACGGTCGCTCCCTTGCTTCTCATCTCGTTCATCTTCGGGATTAGATCGAGCGCCCTCCACCCCAGGTGATCGATGGCGCTCCCGGCCGTTTGGAAGCCCTCGCCGTTGGTGAACATCAACCAGACGTTGCCCGGATAGAGGATGGCGTCCCGGCTGCCCCGCATGGGCGTGCGTACGCCACCGAAGATGTTCAGGTACGCCTGCATCGTGGCCTCCACGTCCGTGGTACGGAGGTGAATGTGATGGAAGCCGAGGTGCTGGGGATCCTCGATGATCTCAAGCCGGACGCCCCACGGATCCACGACGAAACTGATCGGGAAGAGACCGTCGACCTCGCGCCTGGGGGTCGTGATCCTCGCGCCATCCGCCTCGAGCTCGCGGAGCTTCGCGTTCAGGTCCATGACAGAGAAGCCGAGGTGGTCGACGGAGCCTCCCTCGCTGGGCCTCGCATTCGCCTCCTGCCGGAATATGAACCGGGTCACACCGATGAGCGTCCGGTCGGACCGGCCGTCGACCGGGTCACCTCCAAAGTGCCGGCTGTACCACGCCGCGGCAGTGGCGGGCTCGGGCACGGCCAGATGCACGTGGTCGTACATCATGGTCTCGGACTGGGCACTCACAGCGGCCGCGGATGGCACGAGCAGACCGAGGGAGACAACGAGGGTCGAGGCAATGCGCAACATCTTGAGCTCCCGAGCGGAGAATGCCACGCAGGTGGGATGTATCGTGACATCCTACCGTCGAGGCTTATGAGTTGGGTCAGGCAAAATGGGACTACGGTGGCGTGGCAGCCAGGGGGCCGGGCCGCATCCGTCGGTTCAGCCGAGCGAAATTCCTATCCCAGACCGATCACGATCAAAGACCACCGCTATCATTTCACTGCTGGATACAGGGTACTACCCTGTACCGAAACCCCGTATTGGGGGCACCACTTACGACCTAGATATTACTTCTTGAGTACAGCAGCGAGACAGTTCCTGAGCATAGCTCTGGCATCTAACAGAGAGCCACGACCGTAAAAATGAGGTTTATATATAGGGGTGATACCAACCTCTGCCGTGCTGTCGTGTATAAGTCGCATTGCAAACCTCGTTCTTTGTGCTGAGGAGAGTCATGAAGAGTCTGAAACGGAAGAACTTCTCACCGTGGATTCCCATCGCAGCGGCCGTGGTTGCGAGTGGGGCGCTGGTAGCTGTGGAAGCGCAGGACCGCCCGACGGATACCTCGCCGCTGACACTACCGAACCACACCTACGGTGGGCCCGGAGTGCTGACCACTCGCGCGGACATGATGGGGCACCTGGAGCGGATGAAGGCCGCAGACGACGATGACATCCCGATGTGGATGCGGAGTGCTGGCGGCGTCAACGGACGACAGCTGGGTGTCAGTGTCGTCTATCGCGAGGAGGGTGGTCCCCGTCCCTCGTACGCGATCCACGATGACGTGGGCGAGGTGTACGTGATGCTCCAGGGCTCGGGTCGCATAGATGTCGGTGGTAGTCTCGTCGATGCACGGCGGCGTCCATTTAGCCCGGGTAACGGCCGGGGTCAGAGTGGCACGATGGCGGAGGGCTCGCGGACGTTCTCGCTAAATGAGGGCGACATCTTCTTTATTCCGGCCGGCTCGCCCCACAGATGGATGGGCTCCGACGCGTTCACCGCGTATGCGGTCATTCGCATCGATCCGGAAGGGGTTGCTCCGCTGCTCGAACTTGGAAGCCCCGAGTACGAAGCGCAGTTCGAAGAGTAAGCCGAGCCAGGCAACCTGAGGCCGACAAACAGGGCCGGTACAGTGTCAGCGATGGTGGAATAGAAGGGGGTGTACCCCACTGAAGTCTTGCCTATTGGCAAAAGGGACCCGCCCCAGCTACCAAATATTTTTCGGGGAATGGTATTGCAGTGGCGTCGATGTGTGCGGCCCTGTGACCTGTATGCTGCATACAGCCATCATCTCTTGGAAATATTCGCACAACATACTCGAAGAGCCCTGGGCAGGCGGTGTTCTCTGCTCAGGGGCCCCTCATTGCCCCCTTACTGGACTACAATGACTGCGGACGCCATAAGAAGCGTCTGGTCTTGAGCGACGATCCTGCCGGCGATTGTAAACGTTCCAGCCGGGAGTTGGGGGCTGACCTGCTCGCGGTACACTAGAACTTGATTCGGCTGCACCGTCTCCTGTCCCAGCATCTGCATAAACATTCTTTCTTCGCTCCAAGACCACACGGTATCAGCCGGGGTTCTGAGGATGGCGAAGTCATACCTCTGGCCGCTCGAGAAGTCGAGCACCAAAGGCTGGTCGGAGTTGTTTTGTAACTCCAGCGTCAATCCGATGACGTCGCCAGCAGTGTAGGTTTGTCTATCGGTGGTTACAGATACGACTTCCTGAACATTGCTGACCGGCTGAGGCACTTGCAAAGCATGTTCTCGGCTGCCGCCACATGCCCCACATGCCCAGAGGCTGATGAAAGCGTAGCTGTATAGCGACCTTCCTGAGGCTAGCAAACCTTCATTCTCCCCAAGTAAGGTGCTGGGTTATCTGGTTAGCGCCGGGCGGGCGCCTCTAACTGCAGTGAGTAACTTGAGACAGACTGTTGCTGAAAATCTTGCCCGGCAGCTGCCTGCTCCAGCACGATTTGGTATCGGGATACCTCTAAAGGGTTCGGGACCCAGACTTTAGCGACCACATTATTGTGCAGATTCCCAACAAGCAGAACTTTCAATTGATCAGGAGCCTGGGAGTTGGTGAACACCCTGTGGCTTGCGGAAGCCACGGAATCAACTGGTCCTCCAAGAACTTCGAATAACAGAGCCTCTGAGTTCCCGGACGCCCCCGTAAGGCGAACGTCTAGCCAGCCGGGAGACGAAATGTCTGGGACGCTTAGAGGGCTTGTCTCGTCATCACGACAACCTGTCAGCATGGAAGCGACGATCATGACCGATAGCCCAAATGAGCGGCGATTCATCGTGGCGCCTCCTGTCCTGCGTTGCCAGGGAACATTCCAGCTCTGCGTATTAGGGAGAGCAGGTCTCCGAGGTTGTACACTCCGTCGCTGTTACCCCGGCGATCCAGTTGCAACTTCTGTGAGGGACGCAATTGTGGTGTACCAAGCAACTCTTCGACCGCGAGTATCGGGTTGATATCTTCTGAGTAGACCGGCATGCCAGTCGCATCAACGCCGAGCACTTCGGTCAACTGGAAATCGGTGGCTGAAGGCTCGATCCCATCAAGTTCGGATTCGAGATCGAGTGCGATCACGGATTTCGTGTCAGCAGGAAGTGAAGCGCTGGTCGGGCTATAGATCATGAAGGTCGCCCCATTCGGACCAATGTTTTGAGCCAACTCGAACCCATCGTCCTCAAGCAACAGTCGGGCACCTGAGACACGAACACGTGACGGATCGTATTCGATGCCGATCTGAAGGCCGACTACGTCAGGAGGAATATCGGCGACCACATTCAGCGTATTCCTGTTCTGTGTGCTATTCAGGCCGGCATTTGACTGCAGCAGTATGTCCAGATCTCTGTCGGACACCCCCTCGTCTGCTTGTCGGCTTGCAGTGAGCCCAGATGCCGATGCCATTGAAGCATCATCGGATACCCCCTCGTCTGCCTGTCGGCTTGCAGTGAGCCCGGGTGCTGATGCCACCGAGGAATCAGCGGCACACTCGATGATACCAATGCACCGTCCAAGGATGATGTTGATGGCACGAACGATGTCGACCACGTTAATGAAGTTGTCGAGGAATGTGTCTGCGACGAGAAACTGGATTCTGGTGAATCCACCCTTTCCGAGGAAGTAATCGATCATGCTTACAACGTCGGTTACATCCACAACACCACTGAAATCGACATCGGCATTGAGGATGTCTTTACCCCAGATTCCGCCACGGCCGCTAGCGCTCACCGGGTTGCCATTAAGATTGGATAAACTCACTGCCTGTAGATTGAACCCGACCTTGTAGAATACGCGCGGCAAACCCGCTCGGATTCCGTCGGGGTGCGCTTCAGCTGTCACAGCTGCTTCGGCGTTACTCAGGTCGGTCTCAAGCGCGAATCGATACTCGAGGAGTGCGCCGGTTCCGGAGGCTACCGTGTTTGAGAGACCTGTGTCGATCAGAATACCCGTGACCGAATTGTTTTCTTCGTCTAGGTTGATGCTGTGCGTGAGTCCAGAGACTCGTGCGGTTTCGGTGACTCCCACGTAGGTGACGAGGCCTGCCGGGTCAGGCCACTGCATCTGATAACTGACCCCCCCGACCTCGAATCCTTCGTTCTCGAGTCCGAGGCCAACGACGATCGTGTCACCCGATGCATTGGTGCTGACATTTGCCGTGAGCAATCCGACATTATCCGCTGAAACCTGAATATCGTCCACCCACCAGCCGTCCATTGCCCAACGGTCATCTGTAACCAACCGAAAGCGTACCATGACCTCCGGTTGCCCATCATAAGTGCTCAGGTCGAGTGTCACGCCCGTCCAGCCATCTACTTGTGTTCCCGTGAAGGTTGCCAGCCTGTCCCAGTACGCTCCTCCGGTAGTGCTCGCTTCTACGTAGCCATAATCGTAGTTGTTCTCAATGTCATATTGGTGATCAAACTTGAGTGTGCTGCGAGTAGCGTCTGCGAGTGAGATAGGGACGGAAGTGAGACTGATGTCCAGGTTATTCGCATAGAGGGTGCCGTCACTATCCGTCCAACTGTAGGATCCCTGGGAAGAATTTGCGCTTGTCCGTGCCCATGGTGCGTCCTTTAACCACAGGGTGTCACTTGCCGTGGTCTCGGCATCGGCCGCGAAGAGCGTCCTGACTGACAGGGTTTTTCCTGTCGCCTCGTTGGATACATCGGATGCGTTGCCTACGTTGTCTATGACCTTTACCGCGAAATAATAATCGGTCGAGGGATTGAGGCCGGTAACTACAATTTCTTCCGACATGCCTGGCCGTTGAGGCCGAGGCGCTCCAGTTACCCGCAGTGCCGAGCTGAACGTCGCTTCGGTTATCCGTGCCGTCGAATATCGTACATCGTAGCTGGATGCTTGTCCTGACGTTCCGTCGTCACCTGAAGATGTCCATTCCAGCGCTATATGTCGGCCCGCCATTGGATTGATGATGGGCGTGGGGTCGGCTACCACAATCAGATCGGTCACAGCACTTGGCTTTACCTGATCATCCTCCAGTGTATTAAAAGCATTAACCCTTCGTCCGCTTACCGTCTTGCCGTCGAGTGCAGTGATAATATCGCCACTGTACATGAGCCGGTGCTTCATCTCCGAGGGACTCGAGTCAGGGAATTGGGCGTACGCGAGAACTGCCGTTCCGGAGACTATGGGGGTCGCCATCGAGGTGCCGCCGATGGCTTTGTAATCGTCATCAGGCCAGGTAGCCATAATGGCCACGCCAGGAGCGCCCAGGTCGACACTGATCTCGCCGTAGTTCGAAAACCCTGCGAGGGCATCGTAGCGGTCAGTAGCGGCCACCGAGACGATGAGGTCTAAATCGGAAGCGGCAGGGTAATCGGGGCTCGTATCGGTATTCTTGCCCGCGTTTCCGCTGGCCGCTATGAATAGCCCGCCGTGCGCTATGATTGCATCGTTCAGCGCCTCCGACTCCCCGCCGCCGCCCCAACTATTGCTTGTGAACTTGGCGCCGTGGGCTTTGGCGTAGGCGAGGGCATCGATGGCATCCGCAGTGTAACCACTACCACCGTGCAGGAACTTGAGAGACATGATTCTCACGTTCCATGCGACACCCGCCACCCCGGTACCATTGTTGGATACGGCACCGATGGTGCCAGCCACGTGGGTCCCGTGAAAGTCATGATTTACACCATCGTAGATGGTGCTATCGTCGTTTGCGAAGTCCCAGCCATGGATATCATCGACGAATCCGTTTCCGTCATTATCAATCTCATCACCCGCTATCTCTCCTTCATTGACCCACATATTCGCGAGGAGATCCGGGTGATTTGCGTCAATTCCGGAGTCGATGACCGCTACGATGATCGTGGAATCCCCAGTTGTGATGTCCCACGCTTCCGGCGCATCCACGTCTGCGTCCGCGGTGCCGCCCGACTGACCTGTGTTGTTGAGGTGGTACTGTTCGTCATATCTCACATCGTCGGGTGCTGTCGCGGCAGCTATACCACCGATCGGGAACACACGGTAATCGGGCTCGGCATACTCGACGTCGGGGCGCTCCTCATACCATGCGATCAGCTCATCGCGCGATGAACCCTCGGGTATCCGCACCACGTCAGCGTTGATCAAGGGCAGGCGCTTAATCACCTCTGCCCTGGACAACTCATGCAGCCGGCCACTCACTAGCGCCGCACTTCTGGAGCGATACTTCACGATCACGCGGTCGCTTTCGGCTTGTATTGTTGTTCCGATCGATGTTGTCGGCTGAGGCCTATCCTGTGCCATGACGGCGTGTTCGACACACGGGCTGACCAAGAAAATGGCAATCAGGAGAGTCGGGATATGTCTATTCTTGATCATCGTCGTGATGGTGAGGCTTTATTTCACCTGGAATCCAAGGAGCAAAGCTTGGGCGCCACTATGGTATCAGGAGCGTGCCGCTCCCCGCTGTGACCACTACGGGGTTGCCATCCTCACCCGCAGCTTCCGCTAACCACATGTCCAATAGCATTTCTGTCGACGGCGCGTTCGGCTTGATGGACGTATAGATGTGAGCCATGATGTCGCTCCCTACCGGTATCAGGTCGCCCGCGAGATCCACCAGTACAACGGAGAGTATCCCGACACTGTTGACAGGGTCATGGAAAGCTTCGTAGAAGGGAGAAAACGGCACGCGACCTGTTGCTTTGACCGAGTCGACTGTCATAACGTCGGTGTCGAATCCCAAATTAAACTCTACGCCACGCAAAGGTTGAAAGTTCGTCAATCCAATGGGCACCACGTGCGCTTGATCTCCTGCTGTCGCTGACGAATTAAGTACGAATATCGAGCCCGGAGTGGCCGGAAGAAAAATATTTTGTAAGGAAACGTCTGCAGAACTGTTGCCAGCACGGTCCGTCACATGTCCGGTAATCCCTACGGTTATGGTGTCGCCATTCAGATCTCGAGTGGGGTCAATAACGGCGTATGTACCCGAATGGCCGGGGCCAAACACACCCTCTCCGTGGTGGTGCACAATCTTCCCGCGGGGGTTAAAGAAGCCAGAAGTATCGGCAACAATTTCACCATACGTGAATAAGTGACCGA
>CAUZHN010000080.1:0-10627 GCA_963579625.1 Gemmatimonadales bacterium UBA6960 | reverse complement strand
TGGCCAGTGCTCACGATCCCCCCCCCTCTCCGACTGACTCTCCCCCCCTGGCCCCTGACTGTTTGCCGCCCATACCCCCTATCCTTGGTGTCGAACCGGTAGGGGGAAGTAACCGATCCAAGGAGGCTGCAATTTCGCTCGCAGCCAAGGGGCTACCCCGTTTCCTTGCCGCTTTCGACATACCGGCACGAGCCTCCGAGTCACCGATGAGTCGGTCGATGGCCTGCCATAGGACCTCCCCTGACACCGTCTCTTGGGGGAAGTGAAGGGCAGCACCAGAGTCGCTGAGCGCACGGGCGTTTCGCGCTTGATGGTTTTCCGCAGCAGTAGGTAGAGGAATGAGAATCGCCGGAAGGCCCCAAGCCAAGAACTCAGAGGTCGTCATCGCCCCAGCACGGCTGACGGCCAGCTCTGCCACCGAGAGGGCGAGAGGCATATCGTGGATGTAACCCACGACCCGCACCCACTCGGGCCATCCAGCTGCTTCAAGCTTCCGTTCGATCCCCTCCAGATGTGCCGGCCCAGTGGCCCAAAGAATCTGCAGCCCCGAGGGTCTCTCAAAGCTGCCCTTGGCGACCTCTTGGATGGCCTCCAGAGCCACCTCGTTCACCGCCTGTGACCCCTGGCTTCCACCTACCACGAGCACGGTTGTCCCATAGGGGTCGAGGCCAAACACCTCAGCCGCGATGGAGCGGTCTTGGAGAAGGGGTGGCCGGACAGGATTACCGGAAACCTTTGCCTTGTAACGGGTGCGCCTAGGTAAAGCGTCAACTGCCTCAGGAAATGCCAGGTGGACTTCACGAGCAAACAAGGAGAGGAAGCGGGTTGTGAGGCCCGGTAAGGAGTTTTGCTCCTGCAGGACGAGATGGGTTCCTGTGAGGACAGCCGCGAGGCCTGCCGGACCGCCAGCATACCCGCCTGTCACCACGACCAAGTGAGGCCGCAGGCGCTGGAAGACATCCGTCACTCGCCGGATTGCCCCGACTAACAATCCGACCACCCTAATGTTTGGTAATAGGGAATCTCGGCAAATACCCTCGATGGGCACGAGCAGATGATCCAGCCCGCGTTCGGGAAGGATCCGAGCCTCTAACCCCCTCTCAGCTCCCACAAAGAACGAACGAACATCTGGCCTCCGCTCAGCCAAGGCCGCCGCCAAGGCAAGCGCCGGATACAGATGCCCGCCCGTACCTCCTCCGGAAAAAACGGCCACAACGGGCTCAGTCATGAGGCACCCCTCTCGACGGAAGCATGACCCCGAGCCACGGACAGTAGGATTCCGATGCCCATCAGCATCACGAGAAGATTGGACCGTCCGTACGAGACGAGTGGAAGCGAGAGTCCTGTTGGGGGAACGAGCCCGAGTCCCACCCCCATGTGAAGCACGGCATGCAGAGCGACAAGACTCGCTATCCCGATCGCAAGAAGCTGACCGAACCGATCTGGCGCCCGTCGAGCAATCCGGAATCCGATCAGAACGATGGACATGTAGAGGCAGATCAGGAAAATGACTCCGAGAAGACCCCACTCCTCACCGATCATCGAGAAGATGAAGTCATTGTGTGGTTCGGGGAGGAAGCCGAATTTCTGGCGTCCCTCTCCAAATCCCACTCCCGTGATCCCCCCAGACCCTAGTGCGATCAACGACTGGTTCACTTGGTATCCAGCGCCGCTCAAATGAGCATCCAAGTTCTGGAACGCCGCCCACCGCTCCTTCCGGAAGCCGGAGCCGAGCTGTGAAAGCGCCAGCGGGGTCAGCAGCAGGATCAGGAAGATGAAATGTCCAACTCGTGCGCCCGCGACAAACAGGGTTATGGCCCCCGCCATCCCCACGACGAATGCCGTGGATAAATCCGGTTGGAGGAGAATTGGGACGAGAAGCGCCGCCCACATAACCAGAAACGGGAGCATCCCCCGTGATAGGCTTTGAAATTCATCCTGCTTCTTGACGGCCAGGTGCGCAGTCCACACGACGATGGCGATCTTGGCAAGCTCCGATGGCTGGAACGCCACACCCGACAACCGGATCCAACGCCGTGCGCCGTTGATTTCCGGAGCGATATCCGTGGTCCACGGGAGAACTAATGCAGCGAGAACCAGGGCGGTAATGAGAAGAATCGGCCATGCCATAACTCGCCACCAACGGTAGGGGACGCGAGCGCACCCCACGAGAAGGACTAGCCCCAGTGCCGCACCGCCCGTCTGGCGGAGTACATAAAAGGTGTCAGGCAGACCCTGGCGCTGTGCCAGGAACTGGGAAACTGAGTAGAGGTTCACCAGGCCGAAGGAGAGGAGCACCAGGGTGATGAGAGTCAGTGTTGGCCCCTCCCACCCAGTTCCGAGACCTGTATCGGGAAATGAGGCAGGTCCCTTAGGGGCAATATCGGTGCTGAGTGCACTCATTCTCCGGAGACCCGAGCCAGATGGGTGAACTGACGCCCCCGCGCCTCATAGCCATCGAAGAGATCGAAGGAGGGGCACGCGGGAGAGAGGAGGACGACATCGCCTGCACGAGAGAGCGATCCGGCCGCGGCTACAGCCCTATCGAAACCCTCATCAATCGTCACGAGGACCGGAACCCCCGTGTCAGTGGCCTCGACAGACAGCGCTTCGCTGAGCTCTCTTGCCAGCCGAACACCGGCTTCGCCGTAAATGACTACCGCTCTCGTCTTCCTGAGGAGCGCTGCAGCCAATGGATGGAAGTCCTCTCCCTTGTCCTTACCACCCAGAATAAGGACCACCCTGCGGTCGAGGCTTCTGAGGGCACTGATGGCAGCGGCAACGTTCGTGGCTTTCGAGTCATTGACCCAGAGAACCCCATTCCTCTGCCCAATGGGCTCGAGGCGATGAGGAAGTGGCTTGAAACTCACGAGGCCTTCACAAATCCCATTCGCATCGGCGCCCGCCAGGCGCGCTGTGAGAGCAGCTGCCAACGCGTTCATGACGTTATGCTGGCCCAGGAGGCGTAACTCTTTCCGAGGTACGAGTGGCTCTTCTGGGCATGCCGAGTCGGGGTTTTCACGAACCTTCAGGGTCAGGATGCCCTCTCGCACGAAGGCGGAGACCGTGGGCTGCTCGCTCTCATCATCCGTCTCTGGCCCAGGAGGAGCCGACACGAAGGGGCACAGATCCCCTTCGGCGCCGCTCGCCATCTCAAGCGCAGCCGGATCATCTCCGTTCACCACCCATCGACTGGTGCCAGTCGCATTTCGGAATAGGCGAGCCTTATCGGCAAAGTAGCTGGCCGTATCTGCATACCGATCGAGATGGTCGCTCGCGAGATTGGTCAGAACACCAACGTCGGGGGAGAAGGATTGGGCATCCCTAAGCTGAAACGAGCTCATCTCAAGAACCCACCAGTCTGTTGGAGCCTCGCGCAGGGCCAGCTCTGAGGCTGGGGGTGCGATCCCGGCACCGACGTTCCCCCCAAGTCTGGCGTCGATCCCTGAGGCTCTGAGGAGGTGCGCCGTCAGAACAGCCGTGGTGGTTTTCCCATTAGTGCCAGTCACGGCAATCAGTGCACCCTTATGGAACCGTACGGCAAACTCAGGCTCCGAAATCCACCGGACTCCTCGGGCACGAAGTTCGTGGAGCACCGAAGCGTCCGCGGGAACTCCTGGTGATACCACCACCAGCTGCGACGCTGCGATTCTTTGGACATCATGGCATCCCAGCTGGACGCCGGCCCCCATGGCTTCTAGTTCCCGGGCACGGGCTGCAGTGAGAGCATCAGTCGATATATCTGAGACATAGACTCCTTCGCCTTTCTCCAGAGCCAAACGGGCTGCAGCATTTCCGCTCACCCCAAGGCCGATGATGGACACGCCCGCCTCTCTCATCGGACCTTTAGCGTACTGAAGGCAAGCAGGGCAAAGAGCACGCCGAGGATCCAGAACCGGACCACAATCTTTGACTCTTTCCACCCGGCCTTTTCGAAGTGGTGATGCAGCGGTGCCATCAGGAGGAGGCGCTGGCCTTCTCCCGTACGCAGCCGGGTGTACTTGAACCAGCCCACCTGCAGCATTACCGACAAGGCTTCGGCCACAAAAACAGCCCCAACGATGAGCAGTAGAAACTCCGCCTTCAGAAGGATAGCGAGCACAGCCAGCCCACCCCCGATGGCTAGAGAGCCGGTGTCGCCCATGAAGACTTCGGCTGGATGGGAGTTGAACCATAGGAATCCCACCGCCCCACCAGCCAGGGCCGAAGCGAAGACAGCCAATTCACCTGAACCGGGGAGATACAGAAGGCCCAGATACTCCGAGGTATCGACACGACCAATCAGGTACGCGAACACTCCGAAAGTGAAGAGGGCGATGGCCCCTAGGCCTGCTGCTAGCCCGTCCAGCCCATCCGAAAGGTTGACCGCGTTCGAGGTGCCGGAAACCACGAGCGAGACAAAGACCACGTAGGCCGGGGGCCAGAACGCTGCCACCCAACCTTCGAAGAAGGGTACCATCGTCCACGTCGGAGGAATCGGTGACACCGGGTGAATTACCAGAAATACGCCCAATGCCAGACCGAAGGAGAGTTGGCCGACCATCTTGTAGCGCGCGACCAGGCCTCTGGCCTGCTGCCGAACGACCTTCAGGTAGTCGTCCATGAATCCGATCGCGCCCATCCAGAGCAGGGCAAGTAGGGAGAGTCCCACAAACCAGTTCGTAAGCTCTGCCCAAAGTATGGTCGAAACTGCGGCGGAGAACACGATGAGGATCCCCCCCATCGTTGGGGTTCCAGCCTTACTCAGGTGCGTTTCAGGGCCCTCCATCCGAACAACCTGACCGATGCGTCTCTCCCGAAGCAGACGGATCGTTGCCGGTCCGATAACGAAGGCAAGAAAGAGGGAGGTTACGACAGCACCTGCCGACCGGAAGGTCAAGTAGTTGAAGACGTTGAAGATGATGTGGACATCTGTGAACCGGGGGAGAATGTGATAGAGCATTTAGGCCCCCAGACCCGGTCCGGCACCGGCCTTCTTAAGGGTCTCTCGCTCAGCTGGTCCCCGGCCAAAGTCCTCCTCAAACCGATCGATGAGGGTCTCTAACGCGACACCCCGAGACCCCTTGAGGAGGACGGTTTCTGTGCCTTCCAGCCGAGACCGTAGTGCCCGGTACCCATCGTCCAGTGTTGAAGCGGTGATCAGTTCCAAATCGGAACTCACCCCGGATCGCCTCTGATCGGCGAACTCAGTCGCAGCCGAAGCGAATTCGCCAAGCACAACCACGAGGTCCAACGGCAGAGAACGAGCCTTCGCTAGGATGGTCCGGTGAAGCGCTCGCGACCGCTCACCTAGCTCGAGCATGCTCCCAAGCACCGCGATACGCCGGGAGGCACCAGGCAAATCCGCCAATACCTCGAGTGCCGCAGTTACGGACTGGGGGTTTGCGTTGTAGCAGTCGAGGATCATCGTGAGGCCGCCGATCGGACGCACCTCCCCCCTTAGCCGCCCGGGCTTCACTGCTGAGGCCTGCTCTATGGCAGTCCCTTCGTCTGCCCCAAGGAGGCGGGCGCAAGCCAGTGCCAGGAGCAGGTTCCGGACTCCGTGTAGCCCGGGGATCCCAGCCTTGACCTCACGGTCTCCGAGAAGAAAACGGTATCCGCCATCAGGATCCTGGCTGAGGGATATACCTCTAAACTCCGGGTCCGCTCGATCCGAGAGCCCCGTCACACAGATGTCAGGTCGGATCTCACGGGCGGCGGATGGGAGTAGGGCCGGCTCGTCACCGACCACTATTGAACCACCAGGACGCATCCCTCGGATCAGGTCGAGTTTTTCGGTTAGGACGCCCTCCAGAGAGCCGAGCCCAGTCAGATGCGCCTCGCTGACCGTGGTCACTACGGTATGATCAGGTTCGGCGATTGCAGTAAGGATCCCAATCTCACCTGGCTCACTGGTCCCCATTTCCAGGACTAAGAATTCTGTGCTAGGCGGAGCCCTGAGCATAGAGAGAGGAAGTCCCACGCGATTGTTCAGATTTCCGTGGGTGGAGTGGACCTCGAAAGAGCTACTCAACGCCGCGGTGACAAGCTCCTTTACAGTGGTCTTTCCGGACGATCCGGTAATCCCTATGACCTGCCCGGAAAGTGCGCGGCGCCGATACCGCGCAAGATCGGCAAGCCCGTCCAGAGTGTCTGCGACCAAGTAGAATTCAATTGGATCATTCGTGTCGACGTATCTCGACACTACCGCGGCCTGGGCCCCCTGAGCCGCCGCCTCGGTCACGAATTCGTGACCGTCGAACCGCTCCCCATGGAGCGCCACGAATAGATCACCCTCCTCGACCGTCCGAGTGTCAGTAGATACCCCAGTGAACTGCAGGTTTCTTGGAGAAGTCCCCGACCGGATTCCGAGTGCCTCACGGACGGTGTGGTCCGTCCAATCAAACCCCGTAGTCACGCGGCCCTCCCAGAGCCGAGGATCTCCCGAACGACGACGCGCTCGTCAAACGGTCTCCACTCCGTACCGACAATCTGATATGTCTCGTGGCCTTTACCGGCCAGTAGAACCACGTCCCCTGAGCGCGCAACCTCAAGGGCCCTTCCAATCGCTTCTCTCCGGTCCGTGATCCGCTCGTGGGTAGAGCCTATCATCCCCTCACGGATCTCGTCCACGATCGAGTCCGGATCTTCGGTCCGTGGGTTATCAGAGGTCACGATCGGGAGGTCAGCACCCCGCACGGCTACTCGTCCCATCTCTGCACGCTTCTCGCGATCTCTATCTCCCCCCGCGCCGAAGACCAGAATGACGCGTCCCTCGTATAGCGGTCGAATCGTCTCCAACACGCGCTCAAGTGCATGGGGCGTGTGGGCGTAATCCAGGATCACGGGCACCGGATGTCGTACGGTCACCTCCAAGCGTCCAACTGGTGGGGGCACATCAGCGAGGGCGGCAGCAGCATCCACTAGCCTCTGGTCGAGGAGCAGAGCTGCACCGAGCGCTGACAGCGCATTCTCTACATTGAATCGCCCCAACAGGGGTAGGGAAACCGTTACCTCATCACCACCCCACCGCACCGTGAAACGGCTCCCTTCCCCTGAAAGGGTTACTTCCTCGGCAACAAGATCAGGCAAACATGTGTCCCGGCATTCCGGGCGTCCCACAACAGCCTCCTCCTCAATCCGGGTGACAATCAACCGAGCGTCGATCGGTGACAAGAGAGACCACGCAGGGTCTCCTCCATTTACCACGACGCCACCCCCGTCCCGAACGAGCAGTAAGATCCGTGCCTTGGCCTCTCGGTAATCCTTAAAGCTCTTGTGATAATCGAGGTGATCCCGGGTAAGATTTGTAAGCACTGCTACATCTAGCTCGATACCATCGAGGCGTCGTTGATCCAATGCGTGGGACGACGCCTCGATGGTAACCGTGGTCACTCCCTCCTCCACAAGTGTTTTCATCTCCTTTGCGATTTGGACTGGCCCTGGGGTTGTCAGACCTTCGGATCCGGTTCGGATCGTCCCATCCGCTTCCACTAACCCTAGGGTTCCAATCGCAGCGGATGGACCATCAAGGGAGAGGAGATGCCGGGTCAGGAGGGTACAAGTCGTCTTCCCGTTCGTTCCGGTGACCGCAGTCACACAAAGGTGCTGTGTTGGTTCTCCTTCGAGGCAATGCGCGACGAGCGCCCCAGCTCTTCTCGCGTCGCTCACGCGGATTTGAGGAATAGCCACGTCCACATAGCGCTCCACTACGGCTGCGACAGCCCCATTCGTGGCCGCGGACGCAACATGATCATGAGCGTCGACTGCCGTTCCTTTCCAGGCCAAGAAAATCTCCCCGCTCTTCAGAGTTCTGGAATCTTGGGACGCACCTGAAGGCGAGATGTCCCCGGGACCCCGCAGTGCGGTTGAGACGCCGGCGGTCCGGAGGACATCCACTAGTCGATCCAGGGAAACACCCCTTGAGATCGGGGAGCTACTCATCGGTTCCCTTTCTCTAAGGAGCCGATCAATCCCATTCCCTGAAAAGTAGAAACGAGGCGTATCGTGTCGCCGAAGATGATGGAACTGCCAGCTGCGGGAACCGTCTCCAAGACGGGACCGGCGGACTCCCACAACACACTGAAGCCGAGCGAGTGAAGGCGCCGAGCAGCCGACCTCGCCGAGAGGCCACGCACTTCAGGCACAGTAAAAACGCCGTATGTTAGCCCTTCAGAGGCTGAGCCGTTTGGCACTCCTCTCTCGGAGGGCTGGATCTTGGAGGCGACGAAGAGAGGGATGGGGGTGGGAGACTCTAAGGGCAGCTCAGAGGTTTCTTGAATCCGCTGCGACTGAGCGAGGGCCGCCAAGGAGGCCTGGTCCAGAGGGGACTTCTGAGCCGCAAGGATCGCCTCCATGGTAGCCCGGGTCACCGGAGCCGCTGTCGTCCCTCCATAGTACTCGCCCTGTGGTCGCTCTAGCTTTACAAACACGACGAGCTGGGGGTCATCAGCCGGAAAGAATCCTACGAATGAAGAGAAGTAGGCGCCGGCCTCGTATCCTCCGTTCTCCGCATAGGCGCGGCTGGTCCCACTCTTCCCAGCTACTGCGAAGGATGCGAGCCGGGCTCTCGTGCCAGTTCCGGTCTCCACAACGCCGACGAGCACCTCCGTGATTTCACGTGAAACATCCTTCGAGACTACACGCCGCAACACCCGCGGGCCGAACTTCTCAATCACCCCCCCCTGGGCGTCACGAAGCTCTTTCAGCAGGAGCGGCTGCATGAGAACTCCGCCGTTGGCCAGAGCTCCATATGCCATCGCCATCTGGATTGGCGTCACCGCTATCTCGTAACCGATCGCAAGAGACGTGGGAGACTGCTGTGACCACTGTCCGGGCCGCCGCAGGGTTCCCGATGCCTCGCCAGGAAGCAGAATTCCCGTGGGCAGCCCGAATCCGAAGTCCCGGAGGCCCTCGTACTGCTCCTCATGGCTCAGTCGCTGCACGGCCTTGGCTATCCCGACATTCGACGAGACCTGAAGGGCATGTCCAAGTGAGACCTTCCCCACGACTGAGACGTCATTGATTGTACGACCGTGAGTCGTCCAGCTCCCATTACCTGTATCCAGGGAGTCATCCAGCGAAGCCTTCCGCTCACGGAGAAGCGAGGCGACCGTGAACGGCTTCAGCGTCGAACCGGGCTCGTACGGCGTGTTGATCGCTCCGAGATGGGCCGCGGTGCCATCCCGCAAGGAAACCATCGCTAGCACCTCGCCGGTGTGGGGGTCGGTGACCAGGAGGTCCCCTCCCCTTGATCCTGTGGACTCTACGGCCTCTTTCAGGGCCTCGTTCGCGATCTCTTGGAGAGAGGCATCGAGCGTCAATACTACGGAGCCCCCGGATCGGGGAGGACGGATCATCCAGGTCTCGCCCGGGATCGGTCGGCCGGCCGAATCACGGGCAACGATCTCGGCACCCGGAATGCCCCGGAGATGGTCCTCGAATTCCTGCTCGATCCCACCGCTTCCCACCTTGTCAACTACGGCTCCAAGGAGCCCCCTTCCAAGGGCACCTTGGGGGTAGAACCGCCTCAGTTCCCTCTCCACATAAACGCCCTGTAGGCCGAACAGAGCTTCTCTCACGGCAGGAGGAAAGCGGCCAGGTATGGCAACCCAGCGTCTGTCAGTCGAAGTGATTCTTGTGACCTCAGCGCCCGACAGCTGGAGTATACCCTCGAGGCTCAAGGCCACAGCGTTCGGGTCCGCAAGCTCGTGTGGAGCCACTCCGACCCTGAACATCTCGTGGGACAGGGCGAGGGGGACTCCGTCGCGATCAAGGATTGCGCCCCGCTCTGCCCCCATCTCACTCTGCATCCGATGCTGCTCGTCCGCCTCCTGTTGCCACTTCGTGCCTTGAGCGACCTGTAGTTCGACGGCCCGCACCAGAAGACCCCCACCCGCAAGAATCCAGCACCCCAGCAGGAGGCAACGGCGGAACGCGAGAGATCTGTCAGACTGGGAAGCCCTGGCCTCGGGTGAGGCATGCCGGCGGCTCATTGCTCTTCTCCCCCAGCACCATCGGGTGATGAGCCGGTGAGCCAGACGATTTCACCACTGTTTGGTGTCCGCATCCCCAGCCGAGCCCGCACTGTGGGAACGACCCGCCCTCGGCTCTCAAGTACCTGGATTCGATTCCCTAGCTCATTTCGCTCGGCGGTCATGAGTGAGATCTCTCTGCGGAGCCGATCAAGCTCAGCCAGTTCCTCAAGTGCCCGAGCCTGACGCCAGGTCACGAAGCTCAGGGCAGCCAGAAGCAAGGCGATGGCAAGTGTCACCATTAGAGATCGAGAGAGCCTCACGCCGCTTTCCTCCACGACCGTAGACGCGCACTTCGTGCACGGGGATTCTCATCCACTTCCCTATCCGAGGGCCGGACAACCCTCTTGACCACGACTCCTCCGAGGGGCTCCCCACAGCAGACACAGATTGGCAGCCCTGGAGGACAAGTGCACTCCCGGCTCCACTCGCGGAACGTCTGCTTTACAACTCGATCCGTCAGGGACTCATAGGAGATAACGGTGACGACGCCTCCGGGAAGAAGCGCTTCCAGTAGAGCTGGTAGCGCGGCGCGGAGTGCATCGATCTCCTGATTGACCGCGACCCTAAGAGCCTGGAATACCCTCGCCCTGTCTTTGGCGGTCGGGAAGCGT
>CAUZHN010000079.1:0-10738 GCA_963579625.1 Gemmatimonadales bacterium UBA6960 | reverse complement strand
GTGGCGCGATTTCATTTCTCCGCCTGGTTGAGGTTGGTCCTCGCTGGGTGAATACCCCTCTCATTCCCGGTTAGATTCAGCCGGCTCCTTCACCTCCACACGTTCCTGTTAGTACGCGCAACTCAGTTTTGCTCTTCCGAGCCGACAGGCGTTTTACGAAGGTGTCCGTACAACAACTCCTCTACGAAGGGCACGCACTTCAACTGACCAAGTCGCGCATTCGGATCGATATGGCGGTAGAGAGGCATGCGGACTGTCCACGGACGAGTGAACGTGCTCGGATCCTCCATCGTGGCCTCGTAAAGAATGTGATCTTGACCTGTCATGGTATACCGCTCAACGACCCGAAGCAGGTAACTGTGATGATTTCCCGCCCGGTCGAGCCAGGCCTGACCGTTAAACCCCGTCGCCTCTACAATGAAGGTATCACCCTCCCAGTGGCCAACCGACTGGCCCATCCAAGAGTCCACCTGCGGTGGACCTGGGTCCTCCAAGTAGATGTTGCGGACAGCTCCCGCGAACTCGTAGGCGATAAGAAACCCACTCTCGCTCTGGAAGATTTGGAATGGAAAGGGCATATAGGTAGCCCGTGGTACCCCGGGCATGTAACACTTTATGGCAGGATCGCGCTCAAGGTAATCCGCCCGGTTTTCCTCCCTTATGGCGAGGGCCTGCGGTAGATAGGGGATCTCGCCACCCACAACGACTCCCCAGCCCGAAGGCACGGACCCGAGCGCACCCATCGCTACCATTCCCTGTGCTGGCACCGGGCCGAGGGGACCGGGATCAGTCTCCAACCCAGCACGCGCCTGATGGGGCTCGATGTCCCAATGCGCATTACCGAGCACCTGCCAGATCCCAGTCATGTCAGGTCTGCCCGAAGCGGTTCTGGGGATATCCCCACTCTGGGCCTCTGCAATCACGGGGACCAGCCACGCCACAAGAAGAGTGGCAAGGGTAGCACTGCCGCAAACACCGATTCGAAATCCGGCGACGCTTAGCATCACACCACCTCCCGTTTTACGTTGGATGGCCACCTTTGAATTATGTGGCCCCTCTTCGCGTTTTGCCAGGCCAGAGCCAGTTCGAGCGCTCCCATCGTCCTCGACGCAAATCCACTTGAGGACATTGCTAACTCTCGACGGATCAACATCGTCTACCTACGGGAAGAGGAAATCGACCGTGACGGGATGAGCAAGCGCTGGCAGGCCAGATGGCACGACATATCGGCTCCGTAGCGTAGGGAAAACAACCTCGCAGGGCTGGCAAGGAAACAAGAGCCTAGCAAGTGTGCAACCTCCGGAACTGATCAGCCAAATAGGTCGCCTGACAGAACGAAGAAGAACTAGTCAGGAGTTCACCCGGCTCGTCCTATCCACCCCAATCCGGCCACGAGATCTGGACTCTGATACCTTCGGGGTCCCTTACGGATACATTGTCACTGCCCACACGGAGATCATTGTCCAGACCGGCCTCTCGAATTACGGTCGCTACCCGATCGGGCTCAAAATCCTCCACGCCCACGCAGAAGTGATCGATGTCGCCACTGGGCTCACGCTCGGGAACACTCAGAAACGACAATCCGTCTGCAAGGTCTAACGCATAGGGGCGCCCCGGAACCTCCCTCTTCGGAGGCAGACTGAAGAGTTCGCGGTAGAAGTCGACCGATCGATCAAGGTCTGAGTTTTGGAGGTTAACGTGATTGATGTTGATTCCTCGTAGCACGCCGTCCTGTTTCGGGCTTTTGTGGGGCTGCCGAGATACTCCCCGACCACTCAACAGTCCGACCGGCACGATTCCCAGAGCGAGAGCTTTCACCAACTCTCTTCGGCTGACCGTTCCCTGTTCGTAGTCGTTTAGAAGAGCCTCAATGATTCGAGTCATGCGACCTCTCCTTCTGGCTTGGAGACGAATTAACGGAAGTTTTAGTATGCCTTTGACCTGCCCCCACCTGCGGTATCCACCTGATAAAATGTCAGCCGACCAGTCTGGTCACAAGAAAAAGCGGGAAAAAACCGTGGTAGTGAAATAGAAATGTCACACGCAGAGTGCGTAATCTATTCCCTTAACGCTAATTCGACAGCCACATCGAGCAATCCTCGCCGGTCGATCTTCGATTGATTCAGCAGATGAGCCGCCAAGCTCACCGGAAAGGCGCCCCGTATCACACCGATCAAGATGACCGCAGCAAGCCGAGCCGTCCAAACACTGAATGGGAAACCTAAGTTGCCTAGGATAGCGAGACAGTGTAATTCTGTAATTCTGTGGCACCGTTCCCTGGACCGCGTGAGGGGCACGGTAGGCTTAAGGAGATCCAGGAAGTTAAAAGGTTGGGCTTCTGGGCGGCCACGTGTTCCTGGTGGAAGCCTGACAAGGGATGGCGAGCAGATCCATCAATCGACTGAAAAGGGAGTCGCAGTCATGGAGATCGGAGCTGGAAAGCCTATTTCACGGCGGAGTGCCCTGGGCGGTATGGGAGCGGCGATAGCCCTGCCGCTGGTTGGTTCCACCTCCCCTGTATCCTCACTGAGAGTGGATGGGAAGGTCGCCATCGTCACGGGCTCCGGCCGCAATCTTGGACGTGCCGGGGTGCTCGAACTAGCCCGCCGAGGCGCGGATGTCGTCGTGAATGCTCGCTCTAACAGACAGGAAGCCGAGGCGGTCGCCCGCGAAGCCGAATCCCTGGGCGTGCGGGCACTAGCGCTACTAGCCGACGTCGGCAATGAAGAGCAGGTCAACAACATGGTAGACGAGGTGCTTACTCAGTTCGGCCGGGTTGACGTGCTCATCAACAATGCGGGCTTTCGTCCACGTCATACTTTCATGGAAATGACCACCACCGACTGGCGAAGCGTAATGGCCGTCAATCTGGACGGACCCTTCTTCTGCTCAAAGGCCGTCGTTCCAAGCATGATCTCTAATGGAGGTGGGCGCATTATCAACTTGTCGGGCATGAATGCTTTCTCGGGAGCGCACAACGCTCACGTATGTGCCTCCAAGATGGGCGCTATGGGCCTGACTCGATCTCTCGCAGTGGAACTCGGGCCGCACAACATCCTGGTCAACTACGTTGTGCCGGGAGGTTGGGATGAATCAGCCACGAGCATCGAGGATATGGCACCGGAGTCCCGGGGTTTGACGAGAATACCTCTAAGGCGTCTCGGGATACCACAGGAACTCGCCAATCTATATGCGTTCCTGGCGTCTGAGGAATCCAGCTATATCACTGGCCAGACCTTCCACATCAACGGTGGTGCGTTCCGATACTAGGATTGCTCGGACGAAAAGGGAGTATAGTCATGGAAATTGTAACTGGAGGGCCTGCTTCACAACCGAAAGTCCCGGATGGTATGGGAGAGACAATGGCCCTGCCGCTGGAGGACTCTGCCATCCCCGTATCCTCAACGAGAGTGGACGGGAAGGTCGCCATCGTCACGGGCTCCGGCCGCAATCTTGGACGTGCCGGGGTGCTCGAACTAGCCCGCCGAGGTGCGGATGTCGTCGTGAATGTTCGCTCTAATAGACAGGAAGCCGAGGCGGTCGCCCGTGAAGCCGAATCCCTGGGCGTGCGAGCCCTGGCCATACTAGCGGACGTCGGCATTGAAGAGCAGGTCAACAACATGGTGGACGAGGTGCTTACTCAGTTCGGCCGGGTTGACGTGCTCATCAACAACGTGGGCTTTCGTCCGCTTTATCCCTTCACGGAGATGAGCACCACTGAATGGCGAGGCGTAATGGCTGCCAATCTGGACGGACCCTTTTTCTGCTCAAAGGCCGTCGTTCCAAGCATGATCTCCAACGGAGGTGGAAGCATCGTCAACTTATCGGGCATTGCTTCTTTCTCGGGAGCGGCGAGAAGGTCTGCCGTGTGTGCCTCCAAGGTGGGCGCTCTTGGCCTGACTCGAGCCCTCGCAGTGGAACTCGCGGAGCACAACATCCGAGTCAACTACGTCGTGCCGGGAAGTTGGGATGAAACAGCCACTAGCATTGAGGACATGGAGCCGGAATCCCGGAATTTAAACAGGGCGAGGATACCGATGGGGCGGCTCGGGATACCACAGGAACTCGCCAATTTGTATGCGTTTCTTGCGTCCGAGGAATCCAGCTATATCACTGGTCAGACCTTCCACATCAACGGGGGCGGGATCCGATACTAGGATTGTGCTCAAATATGCTGGCGCATCCATGAATCCGAATCGCCGCGTTCCGAACTCGGAGCGGCTGGTTGCGATTGGCGTTTAGTTGACGTTGAACAGGCGACTTGCTCGTAAAGGAGTTGGGAACATGAAGAATTCTAGTAGAGCCGTATTGAGCCGGCGACAGGCAATCAGCGTCCTTGGTGCGGGTGCGGGATCCGGTCTTCTCTTAGCGGCAACACCGGTCTCTAGCCTCCTTGCCGCGACGTGGCAGAATGCAGGATCGATGGCGACCAAGCAGAGTGCCATCATTCGCACCATCTTCACAGACCTCCCCCCGGAGGAGTTGGCAACGGGTTCGACTTTGTTCCATGAGCACTTGTCGGCCGCCTATTCTCGTACGGAGCTACAGCCGACGCTGCCACCCCCCAATTCGGCTGACCCTGGACCGGTGATCGAAGATGTAAGGGCGGCGGCTCAGGGCGGAGTGACGTGCATCGTGGACGGTGGTCATCCGGATATGGGTCGGAACATGGAGCACTTACGGCAGATTTCCCGGGAGACGGGGGTCCACGTAGTCGCAAGCGGGGGATATTATCGACAGAGTACCTATCCCTTTGAGATCTCGAGTCAGAGCGAGGACCAAATCGCCACCGACCTCGCAGCCGAGGCGACCGCTTTGCGGTACGGTGCATTTGGAGAGATAGGACAAATGCCTGACATGACAGACTTTACCACTGATGAGCGTAAGGTTTTTCGAGCAGTCGGCAAGGCTCATGTTCTGACCGGTCTGCCGATCTTCACCCACAGTCCATATGGAACAGGACCGAACGTGCCGCGAGAGATTGGTCTGCGCCAGCTCGACCTCCTTGAGTCAGTCGGAGTCGACCCCCAGCATGTGACCATCGGCCATGTCTGCTGTCTCGACGATCCAAGTGCGGAGATCATCAAGCAGGTGGCAATGCGGGGCGCATTCGTTGGTTTTGACCGGGTAACCGGAGGGCGAGTAGAGGACTCGCAAAAGGTCGAGACAATCATGGCCTTTCTGGAAGCCGGATATGGAGACAAACTGCTGCTTTCAACCGACCTGCGCCGCGAATTCAACCGTACCATCAGCGTGTTTGTACCGAAGCTGATCGCAGCGGGCATAGACCAAGAAACAATCCGGACCGTCCTTTCTGATAACCCAGCTCGCTTCCTTGCCTTCCTACCAAAATAGGCTACCTCAGCATAGGTGAATTCGGCTCTCGGCGAACTCCGCGGATCATGGTGAACCTCATTGGGTCCGTGAGCACTTGCTTTCCGAGGGTGACTTAAGGAGGACCCCCATGCATCCAGATCAGGACACAGAGCTACCGCGGGCGAATGCCTTCAGTCTTACTCGGCGCAATTTATTGAAGCGCGCGCTAGCCGCTGGGGGCATCGTCTCGATGGGCGGGATATCCCCTGGCCTTGCCTGGGCCCGGAAGGCAGAGAAAGAAGAAGGAGCACCAGAACAGGAGACCAATACTGCGCTGGTGCTGGCTCGAATTCTCAACCCAACAAGATTCGACGACCTGCCACTAGTCGCGGTCGAGCACGCCAAGATGATCATTGCCAGCACCCTGGCCAGTGCCGCAGCCGGATCGCTCATCGGGTCGGCTCGTATAGTCCGCGAGCTGGCGGAGGAGCACGGCGGTAATCCGGAGGCCACAGTCTGGTTCGATGGCGCCAGGTTGCCAGCGCATGAGGTCGCACGGGTCAACGCGATACTCAGCGATGCCGCCGCGTCGGATGACAGCGACATGCGCAACACGGCCCACCACGGTACGACCCTTACCTCAGTGGGGCTGTCCATCGCCGAGCGCACGGGCGCCACGGGAGAGGACTTGCTTCTGGCTATGGTCATTGGCTATGAGGCAGCGGGCCGGATCGGTGAGACACGAATGGGGGGAAGAGGAGGTGTCCACGCCTCCCAGATTGTGGCCTTCGGTGGGACCGTTGCGGCAGCGAAGCTCCTGAACCTCACGGACGAGCAGATGGCCCATGCCATTGGGATCACTGCAATCACACAAGGTGGCCTCTCAATAGGGACGAACAGCTGGGCACGGGAGTACATGGCAGCAAACGCAGCATTCTGTGCTGTCAACGCCGCATTAGCGGCAAGCCGCGGTTTTACGGTCAACGAGAATATTCTCGAGCCGCCGGGTGGCTTTGTGGATGTCTATGGTGGTGGCAATGTTGAAAGCCTGACAGGCGATGTCCAAGAGTGGGACATCGTGAGGTATCTGGCGATCAAGCTTTGGCCCGGTGCCCATCCGTTCTCGAGCACGGTGGAAGCGGCGGTTGATGCTGCCCGGCAAGCGGATGTGCAGCCGGAGGAGGTAGCTCAGATCCTCGTTTCTGGCCGGAACCGGACGACACTGAGTGGCAGCCGCCGTCCCCGGGACCTCATCGAGGCAATCCACAGCTTGCCGTACTTTGTCGCCTCCGCCGTGGCTGACAAGGACTTTTCCTGGATCCACGCGACATCGGAAAAGATCCACAACCCGGTGACCGCTATGCTCATGGACCTAGTCGACGTGGACCCATCGCCGCCACTTGTCAGCTACGACTGGAACTGGGGTGGCACGGTCACGATAGTGACGAAGTCAGGAGGCAGGCACACCAGCACAGTCGATGCGCCACTAGGCTCTGGACCACGTAGCATCGAGTGGAGTGATGTCGACGCCAAGTACCACGCTCTACTACCTGACTCCGGTCTGCCCGCAAACCGTATCGAGCAAGTCTTGAATGTGATCCACGAGTTCGAAGGAGTGGAAGATGTCTCAGAGCTGACGACCCTGCTTAGCTAATGGGTCTTTGAAAGCTCAGGAGCGAATATGGACGAAATATGCAGTGGGGATCTGACTGTAGTCGGAATGACCCTCACTGGTACCTCGGCCGAACTAAAGTACCTAGGACAGTGTCATGTGCCGACTAAAGATTCCCCCACGTTTCTTCGCCCTTGATCGCGGCCTGTTTCTCACGGCCAAGAGCAATTCTGGGGGATGAAGCGGTACCTATGTAGATTCTCTCCGTTCAAGGAGGAGCACGATGGGACAAGATCGAGATCGAGACCCCAATCTCGCGACCGGGACAACTTCCAACCTCACCCGGCGCAGCCTATTACGGACTGCGCTCGCGAGCGGGGTCACCGTGGGTATGGCAGGCGCCTCGCCTCTTGTCGCGTTCGGTCGAGAACTTCAGCGGCTTGAGGGCATTACGCCACGCGACCCAGCGCAACAGAACGGACAGCTGGATCCCCTGGCGTCCCTACAGCAGCAGGCATCGTTAAGCCGAGAACTCGCGCGTTGGGTCGCTGATCTACGCTATGAGGATCTACCTGCTGCCGTGGTCGACCGCGCCAAGGGGGTCTCCCTCCAGGCACTGGCATCCGTACTGCTCGGGTCCGAGACAAGCAGGGCCCAACTAGCCGTCGATATGATCACGGAGGAGGAAACCGGCGTGCGCAACGGCGCTACCATCATGGTGCACGGCACCAAGGTAACGAAGGGTGGTGCCGCCTTCGCCAATGCAGCGATGGCGAATGCCGGCGGCAAGTGGGACACGTTCCGCATGCTCATACACTCCGGTACGACCATCATTCCATGCGCCCTCCTGGCGGCGGAGACCTCCGGTGCTTCTGGACGGGATTTCATAACCGGAGTCGCAGCCGGCTACGAAGTAATGAATCGGCTAACCGCTGACTACGTGCCGACCGTAATGGCCCGCGGATTTCATCCTGGGGTCCTGTTCAGCATCTTCGGACCTGCAGTGGCCACAGCAAAAATCCTGGGTTTCACAGAAGACCAAGTGCACAGCACAATCTCCCAGTGCGTAGCCCTGGCCATCTCAGGTCGTGGGATTAGAGAGCAAGGATCTGCGCGCAACGCCATGCTGGCGATTGCACTGGTGCGGCAGGGTCTTGGCGGTGCCGGCGACCCGAGGGTACTCGAAGGGGACGGAGGCTTCTATTGGGCGTACGCCGGCAGCAACGAGGGGATACTCACCCATAGCTTCGTTGGTGAAACGCAGACAAGCCTGGATAGGATCACCGCCAATCTCGGTGAAGAATGGCTATTCCTGGATACACTCTACCGCATCTACTCGACCGCGGGATACAACATCGCGCACGTCGACGTCACAGCGCAGCTCTGTGAGGAGAACGATATCCGGTATGAGGACGTCGACCGGGTCGAAGCCGTCGTAAACTGGCTCGAGACACATTATCCGAGCCCAGAGTTCCCTACCAGAAGAGAAGACGTGAATGAGGATCCCCGTCCGGGTAGTACCCGATACTATACGGCATACGGTGTCGTACAGCGCGGCTTCCCGATCCTTGGTCTGCGGGGCCAGGCCGACCCACCCGAAGTCCTAGACCTCATGAGGCGGGTGCGAATCATCCCATCGACCCTGATGCCACTCTTCGGACCCCGGATCACCATCTTCACCAAGGATGGAATGAGCTACACGAAGCAGGGCACGGGACGGGAGTTCATATGGGACTTCGAGGAAGAGGCGCGGCGTATTAGTGGCGTAGTTGACGGAATCCCCATTCCAGCTGCGCAGTTCGAAGAAATGATCTCAACCTGCCGTGATCTGGACCAGCAAGCCCGGGCCGACCGGCTCATTCAGCTGACATTAAGAGGGTAGAATCACATCACCAATATCACTCGTAGAGGTCCAAGCCACCGACCTTTACTTGCCACCTTAAGGTAGATGATTCGTTACGGTGTTCTGAAAATGGCTCTTTAACAATCCAGGAGGCCATGACGGCTCCCGGACAACAGCAAAGCTTTTTTGGGTGATGAGTTCCTTCGTCGTCCAGGGCTTTCCAGATTGGCGGTCGCACCTGGCAGCCGATCGAGGGCGGCAAGATGCTTATCACGTAGCAGTACGGAAGGCCGTCCCCTCACCTGACAGCTGCTTTGTCTTGAGGGCAACGTCAGGAATGCATGGGACTCACGGTAGTTACACTCGCCTACCCCAGCCGAGTCGTTTTCCAGAGGGCGAGTCCGCATCCACCCAGGAAGCCGAGCATCACCAGAGTCAGGCCTAGAGCCCAGCCGTAGTGGATCTCGAGTTCGGGGGGCCGGGCCCCAACCGCAAAGCCAATGAACACCGCCGTCACGGCCCCCACGATGAGCCAATCCCAGACCGTTCGACCCTGCAGTGTATCCGGCTCGTATCCGGCGAGGCGCGCAGCCACATACCCGGGATCCACCCCATAGCGGGTCGCCTCTCGTTGCGCGGCCTCCTGCCAGCGACGGTGTTCCGTACCGGGTACGGCGCAAAGAGCGATCGCGCCCGCTCCCAGGGCCATGATCAAAGACCCTCCAACGACCTGCGTGTAGACGACCTGTCCTGATCCGGCAAGCTCGCCAAACACCAAAATCCCCCAGAGGAGGCCCCAGAGTTGGTTGGTGTTGGAGAGGGGGATGCCGCGCCCGATTCCCACATACTTTGCCGCGTACTGCTGAAATAGATCACCTACCACCCAGACGAATCCGCCTAGTAGCAACCAGAAGAGAACGCTGCGCGCCTCGGCCAGCTCATTCCAGGTTCCCAGGGGCCCGCCCAGGTAGATGAACGCCAACGCCCCCATCATTCCCAGTTCGCCGATCGTGAAGAACGTGACGAACGAGAGCGGATTCATACCCGTCAGGTAGGCCTTACGATACGGAATGTACATGGTGCCCCAGAGCACCCCTGCCCCAAGCGCCGCCGTAATGCCCCGCGCCGAGTTACCACCCGGTGCTAGAGACGGAGACGCGAGCGTGAGGAGCATCGCGCCTCCCAACATCACCGTAGTGCCCCCCAGAACACCCAGCCAACGCATGCCGCCCGCACTGCGGAGTTCGTTGAACAGCAGAGCGCCCCAGAGGATGCCTAGCAGGCTGTTTGCGTTCCACAAAGGAAAGGCGGCGCTCAGGCCGATGTCGCGGATGGCGAAAATAGTCAGCGTGTTTGCCACCGCCCAGAGGCAACCGGCGATGAGCGCCCAAACTACGAGATGCGGTGCGCGTCGCACGTCCAATCCCACGTTTGCGGTACCCCGGATCAACGCCGGCAGGCTCCAGCGGGCCATGAATACGCCGATCACCATTACCAGCGAAATGGCAACGGGCGATATGCCCAGCGTCACAACCTTCGTTGGCGCCTCGGCAGCACCGAGCCAGGCGCCCGCCGCGACGCCTGACAGGATGCCCACGACCTGCAGGCTCCGGAGTCGCGCCGGGGCGAGCGGTGCCTGAGCCTCTACGCTACCCACCTGAGTAGTAGAAGTCCTGCGACGAGCACGAAAAGTGGAATCCAGAACTGGATGTCGCCAAGCATGAGGCGCCACCAATGAGGAGACTGGTCAGTTCGGTCAGAGGAGTCGCTCATAAGCGATGCGGCGATCAGTTCGTAAGAGGGTACGGAGCGATAAGGGTCCACCTGGGGTCGGTCACAAGATTAGCTCGGCCTCCCTACCGGACCCCTTCTAGGCTCTCCTGATAACGGGCACCGCTGAGAACACCTTCGAGAGAATAGTTGCCCTCGTGACAGGCGTACTCGTAGAGCAGGTCATCGAACCTCTT
>CAUZHN010000078.1:0-10841 GCA_963579625.1 Gemmatimonadales bacterium UBA6960 | reverse complement strand
CCACCCAAGCGCCCCACATAGCACACGGAATGTGAACCCAAGCAATCCGTGGCTTCCATAAGACCAACAGTCCTCCCAGAACGACGAAAAGGAGAAACGTCGCATGTACGGCGAGGACCAGGTCAGCGAGCAAGCTCAGGAGCACCCTTCCCCCTTATTCAGTCGGACCCATGGCTGAGTTGGCCAAGAGTTAGGAATTCCAAGGCAATTTGAAACTCAAATCACCGGACGCGCAAAACAGTGCTGGTAGGTGCGTTAGCATCGTGCTAGCATCGTGCTAGCATGTGGCTAGCAAGACTTCGGCACCTTCGGTGGGTTCGTGTTGATCGTTCTTAGCCATCTATAAGAGGTGCGAATCCAACATAATCGCGTTCCCACTCAGGGCCGCAACTTAGACGGGAGCACTAAACCGGACTCGCAAAACAGTGTTGTATGGTCCAGCAGTGAGGAGTATCGCCTACACACCCGCGCCTCTAGCTTACACACTCCTTCATGGATCCATCTTCGGGATTAGCATTCCCCGCGTTTGTCAGCGACGCAGGTAGAGGAATGTGTACCAAGCGACTGACCCTCCAACCAGTGATCCGATAGGAGAAAAGTGTGAACTGCTTCCAGGACCGTATGATTCGCGCCGCTAAATTGGACGTTCAGCTGTACGAGGAGGTTGAGGCCGATCAGGGTGCGATGGGTCAAGCCATGACCGTAGTCATCCTGTCCGCAGCAGCCGCTGGAATAGGGAGCGCAAATGCTTTTTCCCTGAGCGTTTTCGTCATCGGTACGATTGCGGCTCTGATAGGATGGTACGTCTGGGCTTTTCTCACCTATTTCATAGGGACAAGATTCCTGCCAGAGCCACAGACCAGAGCTGATCATAGGGAATTGCTGCGTACGCTCGGCTTTGCCAGCGCGCCGGGATTGATTCGGGTCTTAGGGTTCATCCCGGGCCTCCGTGACCTGCTCTTTCTTGTCGCGAACATGTGGATGCTCGTAGCGATGGTGATCGCCGTCCGACAGGCCCTCGACTACACGAGCACGTGGCGCGCAATCGGTGTTTGCATGATCGGTTGGGCGGTTCAGCTCCTCATTCTAAGGGTTGCCATTTCGACAATCGGCGCTCTGTAGACGCCAAGTTGATCCACACCGGATTCGCAAAACAGTGTTGTATAGTCCAGCAGTGGATGCTTTGCTGGCGTGGTTCGCGAGGCAGGACGCATCTTAGGAACATGCGCTACATCAGACTGACAGCTGTTCTCTTGCTCGCCGCGTGCGGTGACGGTGGGACTACGCCTACGAGTCCGCCAACGCCACCAACACCCGTAGCGACCTCGATCACGCTGTCATCATCGAGCCTGAGTTTTTCATCGCTCGGGGCAACACAGCAATTGTCTGCTACGGTCAAAGACCAGAACGGCGCGACGATGAGCGGTGCAAGCGTGACGTGGAGTTCATCCAGTGCGGCTGTTGCAACTGTGTCTTCAACTGGTCTGGTCACTGGAGTAGCCAACGGGTCAGCAACCATTACGGCGACTTCGGGTTCAGCGTCAGCCAATGCCAATGCCTCCATTCAGCAGGTTGCGGTCTCGATCACGCTATCACCGGACTCGCTGGTGTTCGCTACGCCTGGAGACACGGCAACAGTCACGGCAACCGTCCTGGACGCAGGTGGCTCGGAGATCGCGAGTCCAAGCCTGACTTGGTCGTCGAGTGACACGACTACCGTCACCGTGAGCAGTGCCGGTGTGGTAACTGCGGTAGCGAGTGGACCGGCGGCTACCGTAAAGGTTCAAACGGATGATCAGGAGGCGGAGATCAGTGCGACGGTGGTCGGTATATCGTGTGACGTTATTCGGTACAGCTTCACCGACCTCGGATTAGTGCTAAGTGCAACCGACGTTGGTCAGACTGATCCGATGGCCCCAGTCGCCAACCCGAGCGCCTTGCAGCTGGATGACGGCCGTATCCGCCTGTTCTTTACCAACGCGGGGGACGGTATTGCTAGTGCGATCTCCGATGATGGTCTCACGTTTGCCTATGAAACCATCCGCATCTCAGGCCCAGCTGCGCAGGAGCAAGGCGTTCAGCTGGGTCCCTCTCGGATTTCCCGCTTGCTGGATGGCCGGGTGCGGCTCTATGTCGGTTCCTCCGAATCAGGCGTCTCGTCGTTCATTAGCAGCGACGAAGGCAAAACGTTCACCGTTGAAGCAGGTGAACGCATCACCAGAACACAGGCGAGCATGGATGCCATACAAAAGTTAAGTATCCTGCCCCTTTCAAACGGTACTTATCGCGGCTATTTCGGTCCGGCGCCACAACATGGGCCAACTCCGGTTCTCGCAGGTACGGGCGGCCCGCCAGACCATTGGTTGCTAAGTGCAACTTCCTCAGACTTGTTGGAATGGACCGTTGAACCTGGTGTTCGTATCGGTCCCGGTTCAACCGTATTGACCGCGTCAGCCCGCGAGGTATATCCGTTGCTTCAGGACGACGGATGTGTCACGCTGTTCTATCAGCTCAACAAACCCCAAGATGCTGGCATCAGCGATTATGAGGGAGTCGCCGTGGTCGGCTACAGCACGTCCAGTGATGGTCTGACCTTCACCAAACAATTTCCGCTTATTACTACTCGCGACCCCGCCGGACCAGATGTCTTGACCATGCCGGATGGCAGCCGGCTTTTGTATCATGATTCAACCGACCAGAATGGCTACGGCCACGGCATCCGGGTGGGTCGCTTGGCCACAGTTGGTGTAGCCGGGAGCACCACACCGAACTGAGCAGCGCCACTGAGAATTTTTTCAGAAAACGGCGTTTCAGTGGCGGCGATATGGGCAGATGCACAAAACAGTGTTGTATAGTCCAGGGTGGGTGCGGGGAAATAGGGGGGGGCTACCACACTGGGGGATGGCTTTGCTATGGTGGGTAGCCAACATCACCCTAGATTTATGGACCCATGCGCCACATTCGACTGACACCTGTGCTGCTACTCCTAGCGTGCGGAGACGGTGGGACTACGCCGACGACGCCACCCACTACACCCACTCCCGTCGCGACATCAATCACACTTTCGGCGGCAAGCCTGAGCTTCGGATCACTGGGTGAGACGAAACAACTCTCTGCTACGGTCAAAGACCAGAACGGCAGCGCCATGACCGGTGCCAGCGTGTCCTGGTCGACATCAGATCCATCCGTCGCTACGGTGTCGTCTGCAGGTCTGGTTACCGCAGCCGCCAACGGAACGGCGACAATCACAGGCACTAGTGGCTCGGCCAGCGCAACAGCGTCTGCAACTGTTGCCCAAGTGGCTGCCAGCGTTGAACTGATTCATACAGAACTCACATTCACGTCACTGGGTGAGACGCACCAGCTCGACTTCACGGTCAAAGATGCGAACGATCATGTGATCAGCGCTGCCACAGTGACATGGTCATCATCAGATAACACAGTGGCAACTGTCTCTTCCGAAGGCCTGGTTACGGCCGGCGCAATCGGCACAGCGACGATCACGGGTACTTCTGGCTCAGCCAGCGGAACGGCGTCTGTTACTGTTCAAGAAGAGGCCGCTACCCTACCCGATACCGAAATCGATAGTGGCCCCGCTACAGGGTCAACTCAGAGGGAAAGCGAAACGGCATTCTCGTTTTTTTCTGACCAGTTCGATACTGATTTCGAGTGTAGTCTGGACGGAGGGGCCTGGAGCGCATGCGGGATAACTTCGGAGACGGATTTCATATCCAAAATAAGCTATACCGGACTTGGAGAAGGAGGACACGCCTTCGAGGTTCGGGCAGTCAATAGCATCGGGCCAGACCCCACACCCGCCAGCCGCACTTGGTCGGTGGATACCACAGGTGATAGTGGGATTCTTAAGTTGGTCAGTTCAACCACCGTGGCGGGATCCGATATCTGGTCAGGCCTCTCCTTCGATGGCTCGCACATCCTTCTTACCACGATGATCGACGGGCATATCAATCTAGTAAAGTACACCACTGATCTAGTCCAGGTGGGAGATGCAGTGGCTCTCACCACTGCATCTGATATCCCGGCAGGTAAGAACATTGCCGACCACAAACACCTCTTGATGGGAAGCACATTGTTTGTGTCTTGGTCACCGTCAGGGGATGAAGAGCTCTACCTGTTCAGGACCGACACGGACGGGAACCGTGTGGGATCACAAGTAGCGGTGGTAGAGGAGTCACCTGTGATGACGAACGATATGCACCTTTTCACTAATGGAGAGTCAGTTTTCGTGATGTATGCCGAAGCAGGCGCAGATCGGTATGTGACGGAATACGACACCACTTTGGTTGCTGCAGGACCAACAAAGAAAATCACTGCCCCCAACTCGCACGATCCATTGGGCGCGACCCTATTTCAGAATGGGGGATATCGGATGTTCGGTGGAAATGGAGTCAACCGCCATTTGATTGTAGCGAATTGGAGTTCCACGTGGTCCCCTGAACAACCATATGAGCGTGTAATTGTACCCTCGACCACAGACGACTGGAACTGGTTTGCGTCAGGTGTAGAGTGGGATCCTACGACCAAGCGCTGGTTTATCGGGTATAAACATATGGAATCCGGGGAAGACTCCGATACGCAAGGAAAGTTGCGATTGGCCGTGTTTGATGAGACGTACGGCTTGCTGGATCGACTGCAGGTTCCTGGACACCCCTGGTTCCGGCCGCACTTCCTTCTGGAAGGGGGACACCTCTACGTCTCTTACGACAACCAGAGCGATGAGGTCAATCTAGTTAAATACGAAATCACTCCCTAACCCTCCTGATACTAAGAGTCACTGCTCTGGAGTTCGAACCACTGTGGCATAGTCCCGCTACTTGAAAATTCCTCTCCATCACAAGTGAGAGGATCAGCATCACGTTCAGTTGCTGTAATGACAAAGTCAGATCGGGAGGATGCGCCATAAGCTTCATAGTCTTGGAAGACATCATCGCTCATCACATCGAAATATGACACGAGCATATATCCATCAGGCGTAACGATCTGAACTGCTATGTCGCTGTCGCTTTTAGACCCGTAGTGAGTGCCTAGGTTGTCGCCCGCGGACACCACGTCTCCTATCTTCGGAGGCAAGGCGAGGGATACGTGGAATACGGTGACGGAAACTCCTGGGAAAGCACTGGACTCGATAGTTGTTGTAGTCCCCTTATCACCCTCATTTGCCCACCCGACGATCGTGCCGTCTATCGGTGAATAGATTCGGATCTCAGACCAATCCACGGTGGACAAGGGGAGAAAGTAGTGCTTCATGCTGCGACAGACCTCAAAATCGTCGACGAAGTCGTGTCCCGAGCTCGAACGGAATAATGACACCCGGTCGATGGATTCCAGATCGATGTAGTTCGCCTTAACTAGGAGAGGCAGTCCGTTCGTGGTTACATCATATGTAGTCCACGGGCCGGCGGAGCCGGTGAGGGTTCCGTTCGTACTCTGTTCGGTGTTGGTGAAGACCCAGGTACCGGTGAAAGAAGTCAACTCAGCCGAGAACTCCAAGGAGAGAGAAAGACTGACAGGACCATCTCCTTCAGATGTTAAGCTGACACTTTGCCCATCGATGGTTCCCGTCCCGGTTAAGGTGGTTCCTTCCCGCGCGAGTGAGAATGTGACCGAAGACTCCGTCTGATTGAGGGAGAGGCGATACCGAGCGACTCCACCCAGAGCCACATAGTACTGTCCGGTCACGTCTATCGGTGCGGGTGTTACGTCGAAGTTGGATGTACCGCTCTTTCCCCCAGAGGTCGCCGAAATCACTGCTGTTCCCTCCGCTTCAGCAGTGACGACTACGGCCAGTGCCGTGTTGGAGGGCGATAGACTGGCAATTTTCGGATTGCTGGATGTCCAAGTCACACTCGAACTATCCAAGGTGTTGCCAGAGACGCTTGTGACCTTCGCCGTCAAGCGGATCGTGTCACCTTCCTGGAGGCTAACCGTCGCCGGGCTGACGGTGACCGAAGCAACCGACTCCATGGCTGGGCCGGTCGCATCGCTGGGAGTATCACTGCAACTTAGCAAACCCAAGAACAGAATTGCTGGAAGTGGCACCCCAGTAGAGGGTTGCAATAAACCTATTGTGACAGGGGTCGGCTCAGAGTTCACAGTCATATCTCTGTAAAGAGGAGGAGTTTCCGGAAGATACCCTGCCCGTCGTCGAATTTCATGAGGACTCTCTGCAACATCAAAACTGCCAATCATCGCTTTTTTCTTTTCGTAACAGGATGAAAAAAGCGATGATGATCCCAAAGAGAGCGGTGAAATAGGGGGGCGGCTGTATCCCACTGGGGGTCGCTTTACTAGCAAGATCCCCGAGCATCACCGCAGATTAGGCGTATGCGCTACATCCGACTCTCAGCGGTGCTCTTGCTCCTCGCGTGCGGTGACGGCGGGACTACGCCCACGAGTCCACCAACACCTCCGGCTCCCGTGGCGACCTCGATCACGCTGTCAGCGACTACTCTGAGCTTTGCCTCGCTCGGCGAGACATCCCAACTCACCGCAACGGTCAAAGACCAGAACGGTGCCACGATGAGTGGAGTAAGCGTGTCGTGGAGTTCATCGTCTGCATCGGTTGCAACCGTGTCTTCAACCGGATTGGTAACCTCAGTAGCAGACGGCTCTGCAACGATCACGGCGACTTCCGGCTCGGCCAATGCCACCGCAGCCGTAACC
The DNA here is from genome assembly GCA_963579625.1 of Gemmatimonadales bacterium UBA6960. Lineage (GTDB taxonomy): Bacteria > Gemmatimonadota > Gemmatimonadetes > Longimicrobiales > Gaopeijiaceae > JAAXGI01. The sequence continues at coordinate 4,157 of CAUZHN010000078.1, read as the reverse complement.
GTCGCTCAAGCGGCTGCGAGTATCGAGTTGTCCGACACATTGCTCACGTTCTTGGCACTGGGTGATACGACTCAACTCACGGCCACGGTCAAAGACACCGCAGGGTCCGTAATGGCGGGTGCCACGGTGTCGTGGGCTACGTCGGACGAGGCTGTCGCTACGGTATCTTCTGCTGGTCTGGTCACTTCCGTCGCGGATGGCACGGCCACGGTCACGGCTACATCCGAGTCGGCCAGTGGAACAGCTTCGGTAACGATAGCAGTGCCTGCGAGCCTGGAGTTGTCCGATACACTGCTCAGTTTCTTGGCCCTGGGTGATACGACTCAACTCACGGCTACGGTCAAGAACGCGGCAGGGTCTACGATGGCGGGTGCCACGGTGTCGTGGGCTACGTCGGACACCACCGTAGCCACGGTCTCTTCTGCTGGTATGGTGACTTCCGTTGGCAACGGCACGGCGACGATCACGGCCACTTCCGGTTCAGCCATCGGAACGGCTGAAATCACGGTCAATTGGGTCGGGCCAACAGTGGACACGATCACGGCCACCTGGACTGAAGGTGCCGCAGCCACGATCACGGGTTCAGGCTTTAGTGCAACCCCGGCGAGTAACACGGTCACGGTTGATGGACTGACAGCGTCGATTACGTCAGCCAGCACAACAGAGCTACAGATCACCGTGCCGACATCTGCCTGTAAGCCGTCCCGTGTTGTAGATCTAGTAGTGACGGTCGCGAGTGAAAGCGCTACTAAAACCGTGGGAGTGAAGCCAAGGACAGTTTGGTCTCTAAGTGCAGGAACTATTCTCTATACTATCGGTGGTGAGTGTCTCCACTTGGCGGGTGGGAGTGGTTCAGAAAAATATATCATAGGTGTGTTGTCGACTTCGGAGAGTGCAACCTCACTCACTCCCTACACACAAACCGCAATCGCGGGCACCACTTTGGCTGGTGATGCCACCCCTGACTTTCCGGTTGCCAGTGAGGATGTTGGCTACATCGAAGTCCCGATCATCGCATTTGGCGATCGAGCGACGGCAGGCCCCGCCCCTCTGCAGGAGGGCCCCATAGATTCGGAAGAATACAGACGGAGTCTCGCTCACGCAGAAGCGGAGGCTCGCATTTGGGAAGCTGCACGTCAGACCGAGCAAGATCTGGCCTTCATAGGAACGAACCCTCAGGCTATGGCTGCCGCCATGGAAGCAACTATTCGTAGGATGCCAGCGCGTAGTGTTGGGGACACGATACCGATCCGGGTTCGTACTTCTGGCAACCTTTGTCGAGACACCACGTGGGCAGGCTACGACGGAATCGCTGAAGATATAAGTGCTGTGGTGAGATATATCGGCACGTCCGCAATCTATTTGGAGGATATAGGGAATCCACTTTCAGAATCCTTCACAACGGCTGAGTATGCTGACTTGGATGCGACATTCAGCGGGACAACGCTACCCACCATCAAGAATTATTTTGGTGACTTCGTGGATAGTATCCCCAGATGGGGTGTTGCGGGTGACACACTAGGTTTGGATGGAGAGGGTCGGGTCGGGATAGTCCTCACAAAGGAAGTGAACAAGAGAGAAACCCTCAACGGGTTTGTGAACGGATACGATCTATTCGCGAAGAGTTATTGCAACATGAGTAACCAAGCGGAGATTTTTTATGGGCTTGCTCCGGACCCCAGTGGAATACACGAACGGGGAGAGATTTCCAAGACGGACGTCTTAGCTATGTACCCGCGACTCATCAGTCATGAAGTGACTCATATTCTCCAGAGGACTCAACTTTGGTTACGTGGTGGCGGAAGCAAGGCACGATGGGAGCGGGAGGGAGGTGCAACACTATCTGAGCAACTCTCAGGCAATGCAGCCCTCAGCCACGGAGGATCCGGACAAAATCTGGGGGCAACAGAATTTCTTGAAGGCTATAGCGCTGAATGGTATAAGAATTGGGCACATGACCTGAGACGTTACTTCGGTCGGGGTAGTGATTCGGCTGTGGTTGGTGCGCCAGAGGAGTGCACCTGGCTGGCTAAAGGCGATGACAATCCTGGGCCGTGTTTAGGTAGTAACAGAGCGGTCTACGGTGTGCCAGCCACTTTACTCCGGTTTATTCTCGATGAGTATGGCCCGAGTTACGGGGGTGGAGAGGCTGCGTTAATGCGCAATCTGACCAAATCTAGCCAAATCGGCTACGACAACTTAGTCACAACGACAGGTGCCAGCAGCATCGGCTATCTTCTGACCATTTTCGGGGCAACTCTCTGGGCTGATGGCCGGATTTGGGACTCGCTGACTTCCTGGGACCTCCGAGCAATCATGAACCTTTGGACAGGTACTAATGGCAAACTTCAGCCTTATACCAGTTCGGATGCGGAGCCGACTAGTAGTCATTCTGTTAGGGGTGGATCGACCGCCTATTTAGAGTGGTCACCCCCGAGTTCACACTCACCAACAAGTCTCCGAATTAGAACTCCGGATGGGGATGAACTTCCCGACGAGATGGGCTTTTGGATCTTGCGTATCCAGTGAGGCTAATCCCCCTGCTCCTGCTGGCTACGGCGTCCTGTTCTGGAAAGCCAGCTGCACAAGCTGTTCCTACCGCGCCAGCTCAATCGTGTGTGACGGGTAAGGTTTTTTCCGTGGGCACGGATTTCGACCCGGCTACCATCGTCCAACTGGATGATGGAGAACAAGTCCGCATCACCGGAGACCGAGAAGCTGAAATACGGCGGTTGAGTGGTACGATCGTGACGGTATGCGGTGAACGGACTACGGATGTGAGACCTGAAAGCGCAATCAAAGGTGAGTCTTTTGAACTACGCTCGGTCGATGGGATGACGGCCTATCTGGGTACGCTACGGGAGGTCGATGGCAGCTGGCAGATCAGTCGCGACGGGAAGGATTCGCTAATTCCGCTCTCTGGAGTGCCTGAGCAGCTGCGTGGGGCCGAAGGATCTCTTGTCTGGATCGCAGGGGCGTGGGGAGATCAATCCTTCTCGGTCAAATCATTTGGGTTAATGGGGCGAAGCTAAAAAGCTTCTGCTGCGGCCCAATCCCCTTGGTAGCCTGACACCGATGCGTGTGGGCTAGGGGCAGCGCCACCAATTTTTTTCAGAAAACGGCGTTTCAGTGGCGTCGATGTGTGCGGACTTCAGCCCTCCGAATGTCGCGTACTTGCTATCCCGAACGGCCCGACTGAACTCGGTGAAAAAGTCCCGAATAGGGGGATGGGAAGCTAAGTCTCACCTTCTAGGCGTAGTGCCATCCCCGAGCTTCACAGTCCGACGCGCCTTCATGTCGTAGGCATCTCCGGGCGCCAGCACGAAGTACGGCTTCTGCCAGGGCTGGTACGTGCGGGTGTTGTCGTGCACCGCGACCTTCCACTTGCCCATCACCTCGAAGGTGTCGCCGGTGACGATGATCGCCGTGCCCTCGGAGAGGCCGATGCCGAGCAGATGCGGCTGCTGCTCGATGACCGGGATGATGTCGTCCCAGCGCATGCGAGCGTTGATGTGTTGATCGATCGCCGATTTGCGCAGGAACTCGAAGCCGAGTTGGTGGTTTTCCTCGTCCGTCATGACGATCTGTGAGCCTTCGGTGGCGCCGCGGACGAGGTACTCACCTTGGATCGTGGCGCCCGCCGAGCTGCCGCCGATCACGCCTCCGCGCTCGAGTACCGCGTGGAAGAGGTCGTACGTGCGCGTGCCCGCGTAGGAGTCGACGATGTTCCACTGGCGACCACCGTTGAACCACACGGCCGTCGCTTGCGCGAGATCAGCCGAGAAGGCCTCAGTGTCGGCGAGCTTCGCATCATGCGTATGCAGCATCGAGACATTCATGACCCCGCGCTCCCGCCACGACGCCAGGACCTGGTCCTCGTCGAACACTCGGAGGTCGCCCTCCCGGTCATAGTTGCCACCGGCGGTCGGCACGACGACGAAGCGGCCCTCTTCGGCACCGCCTCCCAGCTCGATGAACCTCTCCATGATACCCGTTCCCGCCATCGATCCACCGCCGACGATAACGAGCGTGCCGGTCGCGGGGCCGTATTCGGTGGCCTGTTGCGCGGCGATCGGAGCTGACAGCGCGATCGTGAGCGTCAGCACCATCAGCACAAAGGGGAGGGTGAGTCTGGTTCGCATGTTCATAGCTGTTCC
>CAUZHN010000077.1:0-11022 GCA_963579625.1 Gemmatimonadales bacterium UBA6960 | reverse complement strand
ATCCCCGAGGGCACGCCAACCACGACCCGTGGCTTGATGCGGAAGATCCGCTTAGAGGTGACTTTTCTCAGAAAGTGACGAAGCATCATCTCTGTCACATCGACATCTGCAATTACCCCGTCCTTCAGGGGGCGAACTGCTTCAATATTCGCAGGGGTCCGGCCCAGCATTCGCTTCGCTTCCAGTCCGATCCCAAGGATCCGATTGGACCCACGCTCAACGGCGACTACCGAAGGCTCGTTGAGGACGATGCCCTCACCCTTAACGTACACGAGAGTATTCGCGGTCCCGAGATCGACCGCGATGTCATTAACCGGAACAAGAGATCCGGACTTGAACCACTTAGAGAACAGAGACAAATTCGATGCAATTGGAAGGCAATTGATGGGCAGGTCCGCCACAAACGACAAACTCAGGCGGACCGCAGTGCCCAAGCATCCCCGAGTCTATAGGTACGGCATAACAACGGCAAGGCTCTCACCTCAACCATGTCAGAGAGATGTTGCGAGCTCCCAGAGGAGAAATCAGTCACGCCCCGTCGATCCGAATCCACCCTGTCCTCGTTCACTTTCCGAGACTTCAGTAACCTCGACGACTTTCGGCACTTGAAACCAAGCGAACACCAGCTGAGCGATTCGGTCACCTCGCGCAATCCGGACAGGCTTCCCCCCCTGATTTAGCAGGATCACCTTCACCTCCCCCCGATAATCGGGGTCGATCGTTCCGGGCGCATTGGGAAGTGTAATCCCGTGTCTGAGGGCAAGGCCCGAGCGGGGCCGGACTTGGCACTCCAACCCAGGGGGAAGCTCCAAGACGAGCCCCGTCCCGACCACCTTTATCTCCCCAGGCTGCAGCAGGAAGTCCGCATCCGAAGAGCGAACGTCGTATCCCGCCGAGTCAGCTGTGGCGCGGACAGGGAGAGGAATGTCAAGGTTCTCGGGCAATCTCCGGAACCGAACAGAGAGATAGTCTTGCGGAGTCGAACTCATCCCTTCATCGGTCCCCTAGAGCCTGATCAGCTCGGCTCTGGACCGAGCCGGAGCACCGTCTGAGACCCTGGATCGAAGAACCGTCGAGCTGCATCTGCAACATTGTCATGGGTCACGTCGTCGATCGCTTCGAGAAGCTGGTCCAGAGTGAATAGTGGTTCATCGTACAACGCAAAACCCACCAAGCGGAAAAGTCGAGACCCGGTCGACTCCAATGAGAGCATGACCTGACCCTTGACCTGGCTCTTGACCTCCTCGAGATCGGTGGAGGTGAGCGCCTCCTCTGAAAGCTTTCGATACTCCTCTCGAACAACCTCGACGGCCCTGTCTCCCCACTCTGGCCGGGTCCCCACATAGACCCCCGCGATACCCGCTCTCAAGTAGAACGACTGGTAGGAATAGACGGTGTACCCAAGGCCCAGTTCTTCCCGGACCTTCTGAAAGAGGCGGGAACCCATCCCACCTCCAAAAGCGGCGGAGAGCAGAATCAGAGGAAACCGGACGCGATCCGACCTGGGGGGGGTCTTGGTCCCGAAAACCAGGTGAGTTTGGGCGCCGTCCCTCTGGACCCAAACGTCCTGGCTCTCTGTTTCCAGCTCCACCTCGGGAACGTCCAACGAATCCCCCCCTGGGATTCCACCGAACTGGCGCGAGACCTCCTCCACAAATACGTCATGTTCCAAGAACCCGGCCCCTCCCACAATCATCTGGCCACGGAGGTAGCTTCCTTCGTGAAGTCTCCGTAGGGTGGATGCGCACATCCCTCCAACCGACTCCCGTGTCCCGAGGATCGATCGACCGTACGGGTGGTTCCGCCAGAGCTCTTTGCCGTGGAGCTCAAACACAAGATCATCCGGTGCATCCTCCATTGCGGAGATCTCCTCGAGGACTACTTCCCGCTCGAGAGCCAGATCCTCCTCACGGAGGAGTGGATGCAGAACCAAGTCCGCGAGGACGTCCAAAGCAATCGGAAGGTGCTCAGAGAGCACCCTGGCCTGAAACGCCGTGTGTTCGCGAGAGGTAAAGGCATCCAGGGAACCGCCCAACCGCTCGAGGGCCAGTGCGATCTCCTTTGGGTCACGCCGCTCGGTCCCCTTGAATACCAGGTGTTCGAGGAGGTGACTTGCCCCAAAGAGATCAGGTGTCTCATGGGCACCACCTTGGCGAACCCATACCCCAGTTGTGACCGAGCGGACTCCCGGGATACTCTCAGTCAGCACCCGGATCCCATTGGGAAGTAGGGTCTCCCGCATTTCTCCACGGGTCCAGTCCGGATTAGAATCAGTTGCGACTCGCACCAGCCGGCTGGTCATGTCCGACTGGCGGACTCGTTCTCCTCGGCTTTCTCCCCTTCTTCTTCGAGTGCAGCCTTTCGAGAAAGACGAAGGCGGCCTCGTTCGTCGATGGCCAGTAGCTTTACTCGAGTGATATCCCCTCGCTTCAGCACATCCTCCGTCTTCTCTACCCGCCCCTCGCTGAGTTCCGAGATGTGGCAGAGTCCTTCAGTGCCCGGGAGGATCTCAATGAAGGCCCCAAAGGTGGTGGTGTTCTTGACGGGTCCCTCATAGATCCGACCCACATCGGGCTCTTGGACGATCGCCTCAATCATTTCTCGTGCGCGTGCAGCTGCTTCACCAGATACGGCCGCGATCTTTACGACACCCGAATCCTCAATGTCAATCTTAGCGCCCGTCTCATCCTGTATTGCTCTTATTGTCTTTCCTTTAGGACCGATTATATCCCCCAATTTCTCGGGATTTACCTGTATCGTGGTGATCCGAGGCGCATGAGGAGAGAGCTCTTCTCTGGGATCCGCAATCGTCTGATCCATCACGTCGAGGATGTGCGTCCGTGCCCGGTGGGCCCGCTCAAGAGCTTCCCCGAGGATCTCCGCGCCAAGCCCCTCGATCTTGATGTCCATCTGGATGGAAGTAATGCCGTCACGGGTTCCTGCGACCTTGAAATCCATATCTCCCAGGGCATCTTCGAGCCCGAGGATATCCGTCAGCACGGCAACGCGGTCTCCTTCCTTAATCAGGCCCATGGCGACTCCGGCACAGGCAGATTTGATCGGAACCCCAGCCGCCATTAACGCCATCGAAGTGCCGCAGACCGTGGCCATCGAAGAGGAGCCGTTGGATTCCAGGATTTCGGAGACAATCCGGATCGTGTACGGAAAGCTTTCGTGCTCGGGCAGGAGGGGCCGAATCGCCCTCTCGGCCAGAGCCCCATGCCCAATTTCCCTTCTCGACGTTCCCCTCATAGGACGAGCCTCCCCCACGCAGAACGGAGGGAAGTTGTAATGGAGCATGAAGGACTTCGTGGTCTCCTGTTGGACATCGATCGAGTCAATCCGCTGCTCGTCACGAGATGTTCCCAGCGTGGCCACGCAGAGTGCCTGCGTCTCACCACGTGTAAAGAGTGCTGATCCGTGCGTACGGGGGAGCAGTCCGACCTCGCAGGAGATCTCGCGAACCGAGTCCAGATCCCGCCCATCTGTACGCGTGCCATGCTCCAGTATCCGGTCCCTCATGCTGGACTTCTCGATCCCTTTGAGGATCGCTCCCACCTGATCTCGTGACTGTTCGAACTCTTCCTCTGAGAGTTCATCCTGGAGCCGAGTTAGCACGTCATCCTTAACGGCCGACATCGCATGGTTCCGCTGTTGCTTCTCTGCCAGTACCATGGTTTCAGCTACGCGGGGGAAGGCCATCGCTTCGATCCTGGCCTTGAGCCCCTCCTCAGGCAACTGCGAGACCCAATCCATATCCGGCTGGCGGAGGTCACCAATCAGATCTTCCTGGATATCAATCAGCTCACGGATCCCGTCGTGGGCAATCTGAAGGCCCTCAAGGATCTCAGCCTCCTTCACCTCCACCGCTCCGCCTTCCACCATCGTGATTGCCTCTCTAGACCCAGCCACGACGACGTCCACATCGGAGTACTCGAGCTGCTGGAAGGTCGGGTTCAGAATCCAATTCCCTCGAATCCGCCCGATCCGGACGCCCGCTACAAGTGTGTGAAAAGGGATCTTGGAGATGTTCAGTGCCACGGAGGCACCGAGCAGGCCCAGGACGTCAGCATCATTTTCCTGATCTGCAGACAAAATGTTGCAGATGAGCTGCGTCTCGTTCATGAACCCATCAGGGAAAAGCGGACGGAGAGGGCGGTCGATCTGGCGAGCCGACAAGATCTCCTTCTCACCAGGCCTCCCCTCTCGCTTGAAAAATCCACCCGGGATCTTCCCGGCCGCATAGGACTTCTCGCGGTATTCCACAGTCAGCGGAAAGAAGGGAAGGTGGGTTGGCCGGTCTTGCACGGCCGCCGTACACAGAACCGTAGTCTCTCCAAACTGCACCAGGCACGATCCCTGGGCCAGCTTCGCTAGGCGACCCGTCTCCAAGGTCAGGGTCCTGCCCGAAAATTCTCTTTCAATTCTCTGCATCACTTAGTTTCCATTACCCGCAAAATTGTCTTGAATGCACGAGCGGAATGAGTTCCGCGCTCGCGGATCGGCTTGGGTACGATGATTCCACGGGTCCGGTTGTGGTACGACAGACCACGATCGACGGTCTTCGGGCTGTCGAATCAATCGCTTCGAGCTACTTCCGAAGACCCAGATCTTCGATGAGGCTCAGGTATCTCTCCAAGTCTGTCTGCTTGAGGTACTCAAGGTGCCTGCGACGCCGCCCAACCATCCGGAGAAGGCCGCGGCGGCTGTGATGATCCCCTTTGTGCTTCTCGAAGTGGGCCCGTAGGTGGTTTATCCGTTGGGTGAGAAGGGCGACCTGAACCGGTGCGCTCCCCCGGTCACCTTCGTGCAGTTGGTGTTTCCCGATAAGTGCTTGCCGTTCTGTCGTATTCACGCTCGTCATGGCAGAGTGTGTTACCTACGCAAGAGTCGGCTACTGCAAGGTAAACCGCAGGTCCTTTCTCTGGCTGCCATCGTTCTCCCTTTCAGCTCTCTTTGGTCCTTCCCTTCTTTGATAGCCCCAGAAGCTACCCCGTAGGATCTTACCGAACAACCCCGTCGGAGGACGTCGAGTCCCCGCAGAGTGCAGCTCTCGTCTCAGTCACGTCGAGTTCTATCTGTCTGACAAGTGCGGCCACTGACCGGAACACTCGAACAGGTCGGAGAAATCGGATGAAATCCACTCGAACCTCTTCGCCATAGATTTGTCCGGTAAAGTCCAGGAGATGGAGCTCAATCGTAGGCAGCGATTCCTGAAACGTCGGACGCGGGCCCAGATGCAAAGCCCCGTGGAACATCCCCCGCCGAAGGGTACCTCGGACCGCGTAGATTCCGGAACGTGGAAGAAGCTTGTCAGCGACTCCGAGGCTCAAATTCGCCGTCGGGAAGCCTAGATCTCTCCCGCGTCCATCACCTCTGATCACAAGCCCCCGCAGCGAGTAAGGCCGTCCGAGACCCTTGCGGGCCAGACCCAGGCGGCCACGTGAAAGTGCGTCCCGGATCCCAGAGGATGAGACGGCATCAGCTCCAGTTGTGACTGGAGCCACAACGTCGACTGCAAACCCGAGTTCCTTCCCGATCTCGCGAAGCATGTTCGCATCACCCGACCTCCCCCTACCAAACCCGTGGTCGTGACCGACCACTAGCTCTCGGACACCCAGCCGGCCAACGAGGATTTCCTCTATGAACCGCCTCGGAGGATACCGCGAGAGTGCTGGTGTAAACCGGAGGAAGACCGCGTAATCCAAACCAGTCTGGGCCAGGATTTCCTTCTTTTCGACTGGCGTCGTAAGTAGAGGTGGGGCAGCCTCCGGACGGACGATCCTCAAGGGGTGGGGATAGAAGGTGAGGAGGACAGCTCGCCGGTCCATTGCAACGGCGCGAGCTCGGACCTCTTCCAGAATAGCTCTATGCCCTAGATGCACCCCATCGAAAGTGCCGACGGTAACAACGGCACCCCTCCCATCGTCGGGCAATCCGGACGGAAGCGTCAGATCAATCGCCACATCAGTCAAGGGAGAACACCTTTCGTGGTTTAATCTGCCGCCCTTCTCGAACCGCGACAGCCAAAAGATGGGCACCGAACACCACTGCATGCTCGCCCTCCCCTTTCGGCTCAGCCTCTTCGTCGAGCGAAAGGCTCTGGCCCGACTGGATCCGTATCGCTTCTTCGCGTGTGACTTCCAGCCGCGGTAGATGTGAAATGGCATCCAAAGGCGAGAGCATCGCTCTCGCTACCTCGGCGGAGTCAAACAAACCTTCGGGCCCGAGTGCATCATCTACGTGGAATGGGCCAATCACGAGGCGACGGAGTTCAGTGAGATGGGCACCCACTCCAAGGTACTCCCCAAGATCCCGGGCCAGGCTACGGATATACGTTCCGGTAGAACAACGGACCCGGAATCGCACGTCGGGAAGATCAAGGGACTCTAAGTCTATCCCGTGAATGGTCACCGGAACGGGGGTCAGGGACACCTCTTCTCCCCTCCGGGCAAGCACATACGCGGCCCTCCCCTGCATCTTTTTGGCGGAAAAATCGGGCGGTCGCTGCTGCGTAACGCCCGTGAAAGTCTCAAGAGCGGCAGATATATCGCCAGGGCTTAATCCCTTCCAGGCATCAGACTGCGAGGTGATTTCCCCCTCGAGATCATCGGTCGTTGTGGCCACTCCAAGTCTCGCGCAAGCGATGTAGTCCTTCGGAAACGAGTGGAGGTATTCAACCAAACGAGTCGATCGGCCCAGAAAGACCAGCAGAAGACCCGACGCGAAGGGATCCAGCGTTCCGGTGTGGCCCACCCGCCGGATCCCCAGGCTCCTCCGCGTGAGGGAAACCATGTCATGGGAGCTTAGCCCCACGGGCTTATCCAGCAGAAGCAGTCCCTCAGGGAGAGTGCCTCGATTCACCGCTAACCGAACTCCTGAGGCATATCGTCCAGGGTATCCCCTGGTGGGTCGTGCTCCTCCCCCGATGATTCTTTAATCGTATTGGGCAACACGTCTTGAAGGATGCGCTCTATTCGAAGCGCCTCCTCCAGGGTACGGTCCGGCAGGAAGCGGAGTTCCGGAACACGTCGGACTTTGAGTGTCCTCCCCAAGGCTCGCCGGATGAATGGCGCCGCCGTCGCCAGTCCGTTTAGAAGCTCGCTTGGAAAATCCTCGTCGTGGGTCGGCCCAGGCCGGACATAGACCCGCGCGAGCCAGAGGTCCTCCGTCACGTCTACGGCTGTGACAGTCGGCAGCCCGACCCTCGGATCCCGCACCTCAGTCCTCAAGAGCTCGGAGATGTCGCGCTTGATCTGCTCATTCAGGCGAGCCAGCCGGCGTCTTGACATTTCTTGGCTCGGATCGGAGGGAGGTTCTCGGGCCTCATCTCGCCCGATGGCAACCGGATCAGACCTGCTCTCTGCGTGATAAGATGATTAATGCGCCACCCTTTTCCATCACGAATCTGTCAATCTTATCCGCCATCGACTGGGCGAGTCGCCCATCGGAGGCCACGAAGGCCACCGTAAGCTCAGCGCGATCACTCGTATCCTGAAAGTCAGTCTCCGCAACAGACACCTTGAACCGGTGTCGGATCCGGTCCTTCAGCGAGCGAATCGTTGCTCGCTTCTGCTTGAGTGAGCGGCATCCCGGAAGACTGAGCTCCCAAGTCAGAACGAGGACCGAAGACACCTCATCGACCCTGACCGGCGGACGACCCTGCGAGGGTTCGGGCTATCTCCTCGACGAGATAGCACTCGATTGTATCGCCCTCCTTTAAATCGTTGAAATTTGCAATTCCTATTCCGCACTCAAAGCCCTCGCGGACCTCCTTCACGTCGTCCTTGAAGCGCTTCAGTGACTCGATTTTACTGTCATAGACCGCTCTTCCACCGCGCATGAGACGTGCTTTTCCTTTCCGATCAATGATCCCATTCTCAACGTAACACCCGCCAATCGTGCCAACCTTGGAAATCTTGAAGATCTCGCGAACCTCAGCCACTCCGATGATGTTCTCTCGTTTTTCAGGCGAAAGCATCCCCTCCATCGCCTTCGTGATGTCATCCACAGCCTCATAGATTACATCATAAAGGTGTACTTCGATGTCGTTCTTCTCGGCCAAGAGCCTGGCGTTTGTGTCAGGCCGGACACGGAATCCGATGATGATCGATCCGGCCGTCTCTGCTAGAAGGACGTCAGATTCGTTGATCGTGCCCACCGCACGATGTACGATCTCGACCTTAACCTCGGAGGTGGAGAGCTGCTCCAAGGAATCAGACACCGCCTGTACCGAACCATCCACATCCGCCTTGACCACTACGGAAAGCGTCACGACCTCACCCTCCTTCATGAAGTGGGCAAGATCACCGAGCTTGACACCACGCTCCTTAATTCGAAGCTGCTTCTCCCGCTCGAGGCGTTGGCGTGTCTGGGCGATCTCCCCTGCCTGCTCAGCCTCCATCACCTTGAGCGTATCTCCCGCCTGTGGAACCCCAGCGACGCCCAGCAGTTGGACGGGCAGACCCGGGGTGGCCTCCTTTACCGAGTTACCCCTCTCGTCCATCATCGCGCGCACGCGCCCCTCGAATTTCCCACAAACCAAGGCATTCCCGACCCGGAGCGTTCCTTTTTGGATGAGCACGGTCACCACCGGACCCTTCCCGACGTCGAGTCTGGCCTCGATCACTACCCCTTGAGCCTCTCGGTTGGGGTTGGCCCGCAACTCGAGAATTTCAGCTTGCAGAAGGATCTTTTCAAGCACGTCGTCGACCCCTTGTCCGGACTTGGCCGAAACCTCAGCGACGAGTTCGTCTCCTCCGAATTCCTCAAGCGTCACACCCTGCTGCAGAAGTTCTTGCTTCACCTTGGTGGGGTTTGCAGCCGGTAGGTCTATCTTGTTGATAGCTACCACCAAAGGGGCACCCGCATTTTTGGCGTGAGAGATCGCTTCGATCGTCTGGGGCATGATCGAGTCGTCAGCCGCTACCACAAGCACCACGATATCGGTCACGTCCGCCCCCCGGGCTCTCATCGCTGTGAACGCAGCGTGGCCTGGCGTATCCAAGAAGGTGACGGTACGACCCTCGTCGATCTCCACGTGATAAGCACCGATGTGCTGAGTGATCCCGCCAGATTCGCCCGCCACTACGTTCGTCTTCCGAATTGAATCGAGAAGCAAGGTCTTCCCGTGATCGACATGACCCATGACAGTCACCACGGGAGGCCGCGGAAGGAGCGACGAAGGGTCCTCCTCCTCCTCTTTGGCCTCTTCTTCAGCGCTGGAGTATTCTTCCTCACGAATCGCCTTGACATTGAACTCGTCCAAAAGGAGTTCCAGTTGATCAAAGTCAAGGCGCTGGTTGATAGTCACCATAAGACCTAGGTTCTTGAACGCAGTGCTGACGAGTTCGGTCGAGGGGATGTCGGTGAGTTCAGACAGTTCAGCGACCGTCAGAAACTCATTCACCCGTACTGTCTTAGCCTCTTCTTCGGCCAGCTTAAGCTCCTCCTCCTCCCTGGCCTCCCGCTCTTCACGCGTCGGACCGGACGAACTCTTCCTACGCCGTTTCTTCCCTCCCCCCTTGAGCTCGGCCATGACGCGCTGGATGTTACCCTGCACCGCGTCCTGGTCGACCCGCTGCCGCTTTTTCCCCTTTTTCTTTACCTGCCTGCGTCCGTCAGTAACGTCATCCGTTTGGATCCGGACCTGACCTCCCGGGCCAGCACTCGCGACAGGTGTCGGGCGAGGTGTAGATGCTTTGAGGTCCGACGACTCCCAGAAACTGCTGGGCCAGGGCCGGTCCAACCCTCCGGTCCCCGGCGACCCTGTGTCGGGCATCTTTAGACGGCGCTTCAGTTTACTGCCAACCGCCACATCTCCACCTTGCTCTTCCGGTCCGGCAGATCCAGCATCCACCCCAACTTCCACCCCAGCCGTCAACGCCACCTCCTCAAGGTCCTCTACCGCTCCCACAATCTGTCCGTCAACCAAAGGGACTACCTCGACATCATCCTCTGGTGAGACTTCCGGGTCTTCGAGAACCGGATGGACAGCAATAGCATCGGCGACTTTGGACGTCTCTTCGAGCTCAGGTGATTCTTCCTTGTCTTCCGTCTTCACAGGTTCTGGCTCTTCAAATACCACATCCGCGGCCTTGCGCCTGCGGCGCTTTCTTGACGAACCTCGAGACTCTTCGATAGCAGACTGAATGGCATTAGCAGCATCCTTCTTTCCTCCACGACGTCCCCGTTCGACCCGGGCTAACACCCGAGCTACATCCGCTTCCCGTACCAGGACATCCTGGCCGGCTACAGGAATCCCCATCGCCCTCAGTAGGACGAGGAGGTCTTCTGGAGAGACCCTTAGGTCTTCGGCTAACTCAGTAACCCGCATCTGAACTCTGTTCCTCCTGTGCTCCTTCTAATTCCTGCTGCCCCAACGAGACCGAAGACATCTGAGGGAGTCGCTCCAACAGCTGTCTCGCAAACGAGCTTTCCGTCACTCCAACCATCGACAACGCACTCCGCCCAACGGCCCTTCCGAGGAGGTCCCGGTCGGATATCCGCAGGACCGGCACTCCCCGGTGGCGGATGAGGTTCCGCACCTTCTTAAACTGAGTCTCTGACGCGTCGGTGGCGAGGAGAACCAACTGAACTTCTCCAGACCCTAGAGAGCGGCGCGTTGCATCTACTCCACGGATCACAGCTCCGGCACGCCGGGCAAGACCGAGGAGTCCAAGGGCCTCAGACTCCCGTGGGCTCTCCCTCCTCCCCATCACTCTCCTTTTCTTCTGATAGCGGCCCCTCCGATTCCACCAACGCCGAGACTACCCGGTCGATCGAGGACTCCTCGACCTCCTCTCCAACCGGATCCTCCAAGACAGTCAGTTCGTCAATGATACCCATAAGTGTAGGGACTGCTTCTTTGGGAAACTCCTCGATCCCGAGAAAATCCTCAGCTTCCAGGTCGATGACCTCCAGAAACGTACTATATCCAGCGTTGTTGAGGGCCATTAGAGCGTCTTCACCCACCTTCAGCTCAGAAAGCGGGAAATCCGCAGTTTCCATCCCGGCCGGCTC
>CAUZHN010000076.1:0-11201 GCA_963579625.1 Gemmatimonadales bacterium UBA6960 | reverse complement strand
AGACACGCAGGTTCCAAATGGCCTCTGCGGCGTCAAAGAGCCCGGCTTCTAGACCTACCCGGGGATCCGGACTTGGCGGTGTAACCCTGAGTGAGGAGGCCACGACAGATACACCAGTTTCGGGCGTACGGCTTTGGGAGGCACAGCCGGCCAAGGCCATCAGCCCCCCAGCTAGGACAAACAGCTTCGCCAAAGGAGCAAGGACGCTTGACCGATCATGGGGTAGCGGGGCAACAGGTCTCATATCATGTGTCCTCGAGTGTAATGAGTGCGTGCGCATCAACGGTTGGACTCTGGCGTGGGCAGCGCCTCAATCATGTCCCGCATGCGAGCAACCTCGGTAATCTGATCCACCTGAATGTCAGAAGCGAGCTTGAATGTATGATCGTCCTGTGCCGCTCCATCAATGGAGAATAGTTCGTGCACCATGGTGACGGCGCCTTGGTGGTGTTGAATCATGTAGGTCAGGAACAGCCGATCAAACTCCAGGCCTTTCGCCTTCTCCAAGTCTTCAAGTTGCTCCGGGCTTAACATCCCCGGCATTTGCATGGCGTGTGCTGGCCGACCCATGTCATTCACTTCCGGAACCGGCTGTCCACGATCAAGTAGCCACTGTTGCATGAAAGCGATTTCGTCCTTCTGGGCATTGATGATCCGTGCGGCTAACGTCCCGACCTGACGGCCGGCTTGGTTCTCGGGGGCTAATGCCGACATCACTAGTGCTTGTGCATGGTGGCTGATCATTCCCGTCATGAACTGGACATCTTCGTCACTTACCCGCATGAGAGCACTGTCCGCTCGGGCCCGGTAGAGGGCCTCGAGTTCCGTCGTTGACAGGGCAGAGGAGGGGTTCGGAGTCTGGGTGGTAGTCCCTCTGGTGCCGGCGCATGCCTGCAAGAGCAGTGCACCGATCAAGAGGAAGGGGCTCAAGTTGCCGCGATAGGTCTTCATGCTTTCACGGCTAACCCGAAAAGGTGGGCGGCAGTAACATTCATGGTTGTATGACCTTCCCCAAAGTCCGATAGTGCTTTCCCTAACTCTGCCCTGCCGCGCTCAAACCCGCAACTCATTCGGGGGGTACCAGACATGAACAATACTGTTTCTTAGGCTATTCCAGACGTCGTTAAGACGATTATCGTAAGCGTTCTGTTCGATGAGCCTCCGAGATGCTGGCCAGGGAGATCTATGGCGTCAGACTAGGACTCTCGAAAATGTACGTCATGTTGTCAAAATCCAATGTCCATGATGCATACTGTCGAAGGAACTGGTGGGACAGGACGGCGTCCTGAATGTAGAACTCCGACCAGTAGCTCCCTGGTGGACGGGAGCCATATTCTCCAGTGGTGTCGGTCTGTACGAGTGGGCCAAGCGCCACGCTCCAAACCGGGAACTGCCCAGAGGCCCACACTCCACCACCGCCGCCAACACTTTCTTCGTCTACTGTTCTCTGAGGCTCCGGGATACCGAGATGCTCTAGGGTTTGAATCGGTGCCGTGAGCATGTTGTGACTCGCGAGCCCAGAATCCATGAAGAAGGTCAGCCCCTCTTTGTCGTTGATGTCCCCACGTGCCATCATGAGGTGAGTCTGATCCAATACGAACGAAATCTCTGCCGCAACACGATCTCCCATCGCCGATTGCAATTCGCGTGCGTTCTCAGGTGACCGCTCACGGAGTACGAGTCGTTCGTTCTTATAGTCGAGCGACCCCAGGAACTGCCGCATTACCGCTGTTCCTAGGACACCGCCTATGGTGTATCCGCGGAAGCCCGGCGAAAAGCGCTTGGTGGGCAGAATGGTCAGCGGCACCTCTCGTATAGTGACATCACCGACCTTTACCTCATCAACTTTGCCGAAGCCGACTTCCTGTTGCAGACCCCCACCGAAGGTACCCATAGCGGTCACTGTCGGCTCGATTCCTATTGCCTCGGCAATCTCAGAGTCCAGAATGAGCATGTCTCCACCCGTGTCGAAGATCATCTGAACCGGAACACCGTCCACTTCTAAGGTGATCACGGGGAGCGGATCGGTGATATGGAACGGGACGATGGATATCCTTTCATCGTTATTCCACTCAAGCTGATAAGGATTCTGATCGAATTCCGCCGCAAGCTTCGCATTTGGCAGTTGAACGCCATCCGGAAACTCGATCTCCTTTATCTTGTCGAAGCGATTCTGCTGGTAATATGCGAGCAATTTATTGACGTTGGTCATCACTTGGCCGTTGACGTCGCCCTTCTTGGCTTCAAGCACCCGATTGTAGAGCGACACAGCTTCGTCGTAGTGGGCGGTCAGATATTGGAGCTTCGCGGCCATCTCCATTGCTTCCGTTGATGGATTGGATAAACCTACGAGAGGAAGAACCGCGTCTCGTGCCTGCCAGAAATCTCCGCTTTCGAATAGGAGACGAGCGTACGTGAGTCGCACTTCGGCGTCATCCGGATCTCGGTGGAATGCCCGCCCTCCCTCCTCCAAATCCACTAAGACATCAGTTCGTGTTCTCCCCGATCGTGGCCACTGTTCCTGCCCGAATGCAGAACAGGGAAGCAAAATTACGAAGAGAAGTAGGGCGAGAACCAACCAGTTCATGCATGCCTCGCGGCGTGTATTCTGTAGCAGGCACTGACTAAGGTTGTCGTTCATTCTCATGCCCCAATTCTACTGGTGTGTCATGATGTCTCGAGGGCCCCTCACAATCGAGTGGGAAAGGCGTTACGGATCAATCTTGAACACGCTCTAAAAAACCGCCCTTGGCTCCATCCCCAGCGTCTACGACTCCGAGAAAGGGGGCTTCCTACTTTGCAGACACCTTCTCCGGCGCCCGCCCGACGATCCTCTCGTACACCTCCGGATCCGTGGCTCCTTCCGTCACAATGGTCAGGACCCGTGCGTCTGGCCCAAGTTCAAGGGCTGATCTCAGCGACGGCTCGGATGCCACTCGCTCTAGACCCGCCAGGCCGGCTACTCCTGATTCTCCAGCAACGATGGGTGAATCGCCGTCGAGACCCTCGGACAGCCTGATCATAAGGGGCTTCACATGCTCCTCTCCGACCGTCATGAATGCATCCACACCGGGCCCGAGGATCGTCCACGCTAGGGGTGAGATCTTTCCACAGGAAAGACCCCCCATGATCGTTTGGAGTGACCCAGAGGCGTGCGCTGGCTCTCCAGCGGCGGCGCTCTGATAGAGACAGTCGGCCTCCTCAGGCTCCACAACCGTCAGGATCGGACGTCGTTCTCCATCCAACTCCCAGAGGTGGCCGCACACGGCAGCCGCCAGTCCGCCAACACCGCCCTGAAGGAACGCATGGGTAGGTCGGTGTCCATCGGGCATCTGTTCCAGGATCTCGTCCACCATGATACTGTAGCCCTGCATGATCCAGCACGGGACTTGCTGGTATCCCTCGTATGAAGTATCCGAGACCACATGCCACCCATTGCGTCGAGCATCCTCATCCGCCAGGGCCACCGCCTCGTCGTAGGTGCCATGTACGCGGACGGTCCTGGCACCGAATGCCGCGATCTCCGCCATACGCCGCTTGGTCACATGCTGCGGCAGGTAGATGACACATTCACAACCATAGTTTTTGGCCCCCCACGCTACAGATCGGCCGTGATTTCCATCGGTGGCAGACGTCACCGTGACAGTATGGCTGAGGGTATGATGGTCTTCTCCCAGTTCACGCTCCAGCACACGCAGAACACCATAGGCTCCACCCAGGGCCTTGAAGCTTCCCAGGTTGAATCGTTCTGACTCGTCTTTGAGCCAGAGTTCACGAACTCCGAGGTCGCGGGCCAGAGCCGGGAGAGAGTGAAGCGGACTCGGGCCATGGTCCGGCCAACCCCTGATTTCCGCCGCGGCACGCTCGTGCTCGGTGAGACTTATGACAGCACGCTCGGCGTCTCCATAGGAACGCACACGGTCGACGTTCGGATTGAGGAGAAAAGACATGCTCAATTTGGTAGGAAACTTTCCGGGATCCGTGGATGCATGATGCGTCTCCACAGTGGTGGAACGAGAGCCATCCAGAAGCACCCGTACATTCCAGATGGAAGCGTTGGCGCATTCTCGTACGGGCGAAGTCTCCAGAATGGCTCGCTCGGCTTGAGGTGGTGAGCCGAGTGCCGGGTGAGTTCGAGCAGGGTCCAGCGAGACCAGCGCTGCTCGGATTGCCAGGAATGCAGTTCGGTCTGCCGCTCCCCAGACTGTCGAGTCAGACCGTAGTGACGGATGTAATTGATGTACTCCAGCAGGAAGACCCCGGAGGCAGCTTGAACAATGAATGAGGCAGTGACCCACGGTCCCATCAAAACGTACAATCCCGAAACCAAAATGATCTGAAGGGCCATGCCACGAGCGACCGGATTCTCAAGTACGGTCCGACCTTTTGATGCGTGGATGTTAAGCGCATCTCTGAACTGGCCGGCGATACTTCTTGGTACGAATCTCCAGAGTGATTCCCCGTAGCGAGCACTCGCCGGGTCGGCGACAGTACCGACAAGTCTATGGTGCGTGTGATTGTGCTCTGTCGTGAAATGCAAATAAAGCACAGATAGTAGATTCAGCCTCCCAATCCACCACGAAAAGGAACGCGGACGCGTGTGACCTAGCTCATGGGCGACGATGATACCTGATTGGCCAGAACTTAGTCCTGTGCTCAACGCAGCTCCCCATGTGGTCCAAGCGCTTCCGTCTAGACCTGCACGATAGAAGAGTGTCCCTACCGCGATGAGCTGCATTAAGGCGTGGACGTAAAGCAGAACCTGAAAGACTCGTCCGGACGCTCGCGGTGGCTTTGGAGGATCGGCACAACCCAGCGAGAGGTCGAGTAGGGGGCCTAGCCCGAGCATGTACGTCACACCGGCAAGGACCCAAGGTCCACCCATCAAGTTGCAGGTGATGACCAGAACAGGATTGACGAGCCCCAGCATATGCCAGACCCAAGCCTCAGGGTTCTGGGCCTCAGAAGTACCAGGGTTGAACGGAGACTGTGTCTTCATTTTCGGACAGGGGCGCACAACTCAATTCGGAGTATACTGTCAGTACCATATCCTCATTCTGCCCTGCGTCATTCAGATCCGCCAGCTCTCCTCAGCGTCGATACGCCCCGGTGACTTTGAGAACGCGATCCTCATGCCGGAAGGTTATAGGGCCAGGAGTACGATACGGGCTTGGATGATCACGCCCCGGTTTCCGCCCACCGTCACCGGTCCAATTCGAAGCTCATGAAAAACGACTCCTCCCTACCCGACTCTAAGAGCAGCAGGATATACGAGAACCTCCCCGAGTCTAGTCAGATCCGAAGCAACCGGTTCACCTTGATCACCAGTCCACGGTTCGAGAGCTCGGACCACCTGTCAAATATGTCGGTGTTTCGATCCTCGGTATACACGATGAAAAGCTCACTCCCCGGCGCCCATTCCCACCGGAGCCGAAAGTTGTTGCTGAAGGTATCACTGCCCGCGTTGTATTGAACCAATCCACTCACGAACGTGCGAGGACTCAGGCTGTAGTTTGCCCGGACCCGGGTGACGTGTTGATTGAATTCACCCCTGAATCCCTGTTGGTCTGGCAGATTGATCCAGTTGAATTCGATGGCGGGCTCAATAGAAAGCTGCGGTAGAATCTCGATTCGACCACGACTGAAACCTACGGATGAGATCTCGCCCGAGTAGAAGCCACCATTTCTCACGGATACGCTGCCAGCCATCCGGCGCTGTGGGCCGAAGATGTAGCTCACCTGAACATCGCGAAAGGAGTACCGGCCCAAAGGGATTGTCGCACCCGTAATGTTTGTGTCTTTGTTCAGATGCTCATAACTGTCCCTAGAATCGATACTGAGACCATCGCTGTTTTCGAACTCAACCTGGAAGCTTCCTCCCCAGTTGCGGGTTTCTACAAAGCGGTTCCGCTCGTTCTCCAGATACCCAACATTTCCCTGAAAGATGAACCGCCGAATCCACGATATGGACTCGGGACGGGGGCTGAAGCGTCCTGAAACAGATGTTCGTCGGAAGTCCTTTCGGCGAACGAATCCGATCTCCGGATTGAAATCATTCCCCACTAGGAGATAGTCGATGGATGCACCCCATCTGTCCGCGGCATAGTTGAAGCGGGATCGATAGCTTTCGTCGTTTCCGGAGACCCCCTCAGTTCTCGTCTTCGCGTAGTAGGTCAGGAAGCTCACATTGTCGAAGAAGGCAAAGTTTGCATCGACTCCATATGCTTGGTTGGGTCCCTCCTTTCCCTTGATGGAAACCGACCGGTTTTCGAAAAGGACTCCGACGCTGCTTCGAGCAAAGATGTCTCGGCGGAGACGAAGCACAGTGAAATTAGTGGACTCAGCCCCGACATCTGGATGGTCGTCTGTCTGAATCCCTACGGCTCCCACGTCAAACGAGCCGATCTTTCCGGTGATCCTCCCCCCTGCCAGAATCGGGATTGGCTCTCCATCCTGTAAACCGATTTGTCGGCTGTAGAAGAGGGTGGGTGCTCCACCACCAGAGCCGCCACCACCCAGTCTGGGGGCGCCCCTGAGACCGCCCCCGCCAAAATTACCACCTGTCCCGAAGTTGAAGATTCCCCGGCCTTCAAGAAAGAACTCCCTCTTCTCCGGGAAGAAGAGACTGAACCGGGTTAGGTTGACCTGCTGCTCGTCCACCTCGACTTGTGCGAAATCCGTGTTAAAGGTGAGATCCGCCGTCAGGTTCTCAGTGATACCATACTTGACGTCCAACCCCGCATCCGTATCGACATCGTTGGAGACGACGGGATCGACGGCCATGTCTGTCTGGAGCCCTGAGATTGCATACGGCTTGATCTCGAGATTTCGCCCGGAGGGTGGTGCCTCGATACCCACCAGTGTTCCATACATCGACACGCGAAAGAGTCCCATCGATCCGTTTCCGGATACAGAGAGCGGAAGGAACGTGAGATAATTCCATTCGTTCCTGCGAATGACGTTCCGTCGCAATTGGATCCCCCAGACTTGCTCCCTGCCCGCACGATACCGGAGAGATTTGAAAGGAATCGCTATTTCGACCGTCCAGCCTCCGTCGAAGCGACCAGTTTGGATGTCGATGACCGGATTCCAGTCGCGGTTGGGGTTCCCTTCGTTCGTTATCTGCATGTCGGTAAATGCACCGAGCGAATTCACATAGAGTGTCACGGCGTTGCGACGATCGTAGAAGGTGTCCAAGAAGACCCCGAAGTTGTCGTTTGACCGGATCTGCTGTGCGTCCCGCCGCATCTCATTGGCAACCCATTCATTCTCTGGCGCGGAGTCCCACACGCGGCCGGCCACGTACACATTGCTGTCGTCGAAGCCGATCCAGGCCTCTGTGTGCTCGGTCGGGGCTGCCCCCTCATTGGGCACGGTCTGAACGAAGTCTGAGATCGATAGGGTCGTTTGGTAAAAGGCCTCGTCAAGCTCGCCATCAATGCGCATGGGTTCCGTTACTCGGACAGCTCGAATAGTGGCTCCTCCCTCATCGTCCCTGCTGATCACATCTGGGGCTACAGGTGGAGGGGGACCATCGATTTGGACACCATTGGCTTCAGTGGAAACCTGAGCTTGAGCCGTTAGCCCCTGTGTCATTGTCAGGAGTACCCCAGCCGCGAAGACCCTAGCAGCCGCCATCAATCCAGTGAGGAAGCCGGTGGGTGTCAGGCCCATTGCGAGTTTCCTGATTGTGCCAGCCACGCGGAGTAGAGTACAGCAGTGAAACCGAAAGGCATCACTGGCCCAATCCTGGGTGACATATCTGCGGAGGTTTCTGTTGGTCATAGGCTGAAGTGTTGCCTGTCGAAAAGCGTCAATTAAGTGGGTCTACCAACCGGCCATGCTGTCAGGGTGCTACCTCCACTTATCGATTGCGCGCCAGGAGCAAAACAAAGTGCTAGTCCTGCAGAGCGATTGAGATAGCGATCCCGCGTTTTGGCCTAAATCGTAGAGTTTCGCTTTCATCTATCTCCTATATGTCCCGTCTGGCAATACCGTCGGGAATCCGTATTGAGGATCCGTCAATAGCTGATATATGGCCGTATCGGTCTGCCGCACCTTGGCCTCAGTATTCAGCTTCCATTCCTGTTCGATCTGGCCCGCACGATTCTCCTGTGCTCCCAAGACCGAAGTCATCGCCCAGTAGATATACTCGGTAGCCATACAGTTATAATCGCAGGTTTGATCGTCATAAGTGTACCACGCACCGTCCGGATAGGGGCTTGGAACAGACTGAAAATGTCCACCTCTTGCGATGTCCATAGCGTTGGTCAGAGACGTGCCAGGTTCTTCGCCCAGAGCACTTTGATAAGCGTTGGCAAACCCATATTGCGTAATAACATGCCAAATTTCTTCCAACGCGGCATCGAATTGGCCCGTATGCCCGTTGGTATGCCACGCAGGGACTGACTCGTCTGCACCCAGATCCTGCGCATCAAGCGATATTTCTCCCGAACGCTTCCACATGAACAACGCTGCGTTGCTAGATATCAGTGCACTCAGCAAAGTTGAATTATCGACAACGCCATCTTCATCATTGTCTAGATATTGAGCCATGATATTAGCGGCGTGCAGTAGCTTAGCGTCTTCTACCGTAGCATAGGCGTAGATCGACACCCCAAAAACGTTCACCTTTCGATTAGTCGCTGTAAAGCCCATATCCGAGTGTGCAACGATGGTAAAGTTGGGGTCGTTGCCTCGGTCTATGGGACCTGTCACGTCCTCTCCACATGAGGCGAACAGGAACGAGGGGACGATCAGAAGAGCGACCAACCGCCATATGATGATCTCAACAGCCTTTATGAGTCCTACCCTGGTGCTTAAAGCCATCTTGTTAGTTCGCGTCTTCGAGACCGAGTCGAGGGGACAGGAGTCGCTAACGTGGAGCAAAGGACCCAGCGCCATCTACGCCGACCACCGTTAGTGACGCGACTGTCTTACCGTACTCTGTTCTGATAGCTGGAGTGGCCACAACTTTTTTCCGGTAGCCTTACTCATACCATCGAATGAAGCGACGGACCTGTTCGTAGAGAACCCGGTGCGGAAGTGAATCCGCACCGGGCTCTCCGGAACTGCTGCTGCACCTGCCCTTCCAACAGGTTTTCCTCTTACCTGTAGGTGTCAGCCCCCATCATCGGTGGCCATCCGGTCGTCCCTCTCCTTCAGGAGCCGCTCCCGCTCGGCAACCATTTCCTCGAAGTCCTCATCCGGGATCCAGGTGATTCCGAAACGAGTGTGTGCCATTTCTCCTACGCTGCGACGGTTGTAGACCACCCATTGGTCAGGATCGGGATTGGATGGATTCTCCGCCGTATTATCCAAGAGAGCAGTAGAAATGATAACCGTGCCCTTCGGTAATAGGGGCTGCGCCAAATCATCATAGATGTGAGTCGTGTGCCACAGATGGTTCCAGTCGATCTTGTTGATCACCTCCCGACGGCCGTCGGGATAGATCGCCTCCATCATCTGATACCCACCCCGAAGGTGCATATGGCCTCGAATCGAGTGTACTCGCGCATTCCTGTCGAGCACATGGTTTCCACGCAGTAACTGGTATCCGTGGGGTGGAACGAGTATATCGCTGTATCGTGGCAAGTCCAGACTACGACTCTCGCTAGCATTGAATAAAGTCTCATCGTTGGTGGTGTACTTCGGCTCTTCTTCCTCTGGGTAGAACCAAACACCTACCTGGATCTGAGCGTCAACTACTTCTCTTCCGATCGGGAACAGGTGCATCGAAAAGGATATCTCGTCCCCGGGCTCCATCAGCTTACCGGCATCCTCCGGATACATGTCCGTTCGCTTTCCGACTGCAGCGGAGGAAAGCCCTCCACCACCTCGTGACCCGTCGTCCGTCGCCCGACGGAGACTCGTGTTGGCATGATGGAAGACATATCCGCTCTCAGCATCCGCGGGCCTGGTCTCCACCGCCCTGATCCACCTGCGTTCTGGCATCTCAGTGTCGGTTACATCGGCTATCGCTGCGTCCGGCTCCCACCACTGATCCCCGCTATTGGCAGGAACCGTGTACGGTGGCGACGAGAGGATCATGTCCGGTGGTCCCCAACCCTGGTCCTGTTCGAGCTGCCAATACTCGTGGTCTGCCTTGTACTCAATCGGTTCCGGTAGCAGCGATGGGTCGCCCATCGGCATGCCTGAGTCCACCCAAGTCGCGATCGTCTCGATCTCCTCGTCTGTGAGCGACGGGTTGTTCTTGAAGTCCTGGATGCCCACGGTTCGGTCTAGATACCAGCCCGGGGGCATAATCCGGTTCGTCACTGCGGTCTTGATCATCGGCGCCCAGGGCCTTACTTGCTCATAGGTTTGGAGTACCATCGGCGCTGCGGTGCCCGGCCGATGACACCTCACACAATTCTCCTCAAGAATGTGTGCAACGTCACCGGCGTAGGTTACTGCCTGTGCGGTAACGCCCTGTGGCAAAGCCATCGCTCCCGCGAACACCGCTCCAGCGAGTGCTACCCAGATATTCTGACGACCTTTCATCCCACTCATCTGAAACTCTCCGGTCAGTTGGTGACGGTGACTTCAACCCACCCGTTGGTCCAGTAGGAAGGGTCTCACAATTAAAACATAATCTCCAGGCCTACTACATGAAACCACCGTTGGGCCCATTCCCTTATTCTCGGTCAATGTGATTCCGACCTCGTCTTCACTGAAACTCACTTTGCAACCCTTAAATAATATATCTAGAGCGAGTGTGGGAAATAACTCGGCAGGCAGGAAGCAGAAAACCCGGTGCGGAAGTGAATCCGCACCGGGCTCTCCGGAACTGCTGCTGTACCTGCCCTTCCGACAGGTTTTCCTCCTACCTGTAGATGTCAGCCCCCATCATCAGTGGCCATCCGGTCGTCCCTCTCCTTCAGGAGCCGCTCCCGCTCGGCAACCATCTGCTCGAAGTCCTCATCCGGGATCCAGGTGATCCCGAAACGGATGTGGGCCATTTCTCCTACGCTGCGACGGTTGTAGACCACCCATTGGTCAGGATCGGGGTTGGATGGATTCTCCGCCGTATTATCCAAGAGAGAGGAGGCGATGATAACAGTGCCCTTCGGTAACAAGGGCTGCGCCAAATCCTCGTAGATGTGAGTCGTGTGCCACAGATGGTTCCAGTCGATCTTGTTGATCACTTCCCGACGGCCATCGGGATAGATCGCCTCCATCATCTGATACCCGCCCCGAAG
>CAUZHN010000075.1:0-11468 GCA_963579625.1 Gemmatimonadales bacterium UBA6960 | reverse complement strand
CCGCTGTCAACGTCGTCTTGCCGTGGTCTACGTGTCCGATCGTTCCCACGTTTACATGTGGCTTCGTTCGCTCGAATTTCGCCTTGGCCATCGTTTTGCTCGCCTCGTTATGGATCTTCCGATAGAAAAGGAGGCCGGGGATCACCCGCGGGCACTCAGCCCCTGGGCTTGTCTCCATTCGTACTCATGATCCCCTTTGCCACACTCTTCGGGACCTCGTCATAGCGACCGAACTGCATCGTGTAGACCGCACGCCCCTGACTTATTGAACGGAGCACCGTCGAATAGCCGAACATCTCTCCAAGAGGGACGAAGGCTGAGATCACGCTAGCGCCTACACGTTCATCCATCCCCTCGATCTTTCCCCGCCTGGAGGAGAGGTCCCCGATGATATCGCCCATGTAATTGGCAGGGGTTACTACTTCGACTTCCATGATCGGCTCTAGCAGGACTGGTCTGGCCTTGCGAACGGCCTCCTTCAAAGCCATGGAGCCCGCGATCTTGAACGCTATTTCGGAAGAGTCGACATCGTGGTAAGACCCATCGATGAGTTCCACGGTAAGGTCAATGATCGGATAACCGGCCAGCGCTCCAGTGTCGAGAGCGTCCCGTATCCCCGCCTCAACCGACGAAATAAACTCCCGAGGAATCTTGCCACCCACAATCCTGTTTTCGAATACGAACCCCGAACCAGCCTCTCCCGGAATCAGATTGATGACAACGTGCCCATATTGACCCCGACCACCCGTCTGACGTACGAACCTGCCCTCAACTTTTTCAACCGGTCGTCTAACGGTTTCTCGATATGCCACCTGCGGACGACCGACGTTAGCCTCAATCTTGAACTCTCGCTTCAGTCGATCGACGATGATCTCCAAGTGAAGCTCGCCCATCCCAGAGATGATCGTCTGATTCGTCTCTGGGTCGGTGTGGACCCTGAAGGTCGGATCCTCCTCAGACAACTTCGCGAGACCTCCGGCGAGCTTGTCCTGATCGGCTTTCGTCTTCGGTTCGATCGCTACGGAGATCACCGGTTCCGGGAAGTCCATACTTTCCAGAACGATAGGATGCTCAGTGTCGCACAGTGTGTCTCCCGTACGTACGTCCTTCAGCCCGATAGCGGAAGCAATATCGCCAGCGAACACCTCCTCGCGCTCCTCCCGCTTGTTCGCATGCATTTGAAGGAGCCGGCCAACGCGCTCTCGTTTTCCTCGAGTGGCGTTTAGGACGTGGCTTCCCGCCGGAATGGATCCTGAATAAACCCGAAAGAAGGTCAGTTTTCCGACATATGGATCAGTCATGATCTTGAACGCAAGCGCTGCGAACGGGTCAGCGTCATCAGCCTTGCGCTCCATTTCCATCTCTCTGTCGTCCGGATTTTTTCCTGTGATTGGAGGGACATCCACCGGCGAAGGCAGATAATCGACCACACCGTCCAACAGTAGCTGGACCCCCTTGTTCTTGAACGCCGAGCCACAAAACACGGGGAACATCCCCCCCGCAATCGTGGCCTTCCTGACAGAAGACCGAATCTCACCCTCCGCCAGTTCTTCGCCTCCCAAGTATTTCTCGAGTACCCCATCGTCGTGCTCCGCCGCGGCCTCGACCAGCTTTTCCCTCAGAGCAGCGCACTTCTCCTGGAGTTCCTCAGGGATCTCCTCCTCGTGAAACCTTGAGCCCAGCTCATCGTCATAGATCCAGGCGCTCTGGTCCACCAAGTCAACGATGCCACGGAAGGTCTTTCCGTCTCCGATCGGGTACTGGACCGGGTGCGCGTTGGCTCCCAGACGCTCCCGCATCATTTCGATGACATTGTCATAATCCGATCCGATGCGATCCATCTTGTTAACAAAAGCGATACGGGGAATCCCGTACCGGTCCGCTTGGCGCCATACGGTCTCGGACTGTGGCTCGACGCCGGCCACCGCGCAGAACACTGCAACGGCACCGTCTAGCACACGGAGGGACCGTTCAACCTCAACAGTAAAGTCGACGTGCCCAGGCGTATCGATGATGTTTATTCGGTATTCGGTATCGAAGCGTTTCCAAAACGCAGTCGTCGCTGCCGAAGTGATAGTGATACCCCGCTCCTGCTCCTGCTCCATCCAGTCCATGGTCGCCGCGCCATCATGGACTTCACCCATGCGGTGCAGGCGCCCCGTGTAGAAGAGGATTCTCTCCGTCGTGGTCGTCTTACCGGCATCAATGTGCGCCATGACTCCGATGTTTCGGAACCTTGGAAGTGCGTGCTGTCTGGGCATCGATCTATTCCCCGTCCTGTTTACCCCGGCCATAATCACACGTTAAGTACATGTTACACAATGTGTTATACTACATCCTTCCGTCCTCTCTTGCCCCTCATATACAAACGCGCAGCAACGATGAAGCGGAACGCGCGGAGTCTCCTGCCGTGACCTCCCACTTCGGCCACTAGCCCTTCCGCGCTACCTTCGCGAGACAAAACCCCTGTGGGGTTCGCCGCTTCGACGCCCTGCGCGCCCTGTCGGTGATGCGGTTGGACTACCAGCGATAGTGGGCGAAAGCCTTGTTCGCCTCAGCCATACGGTGCGTGTCTTCCTTTTTCTTGATAGTTGACCCTTCATTTCTAGAAGCGGCTAGCAACTCGCTTGCGAGACGCCCAGCCATGCTCTTCTCTCCCCGATTGCGCGCGAACCCAATCAGCCACCTGATCGCGAGGGCATTTCGCCGATCGGGGCGAACCTCAATCGGAACCTGATAGGTAGCCCCTCCCACGCGCCGGCTCTTCACCTCTAGCGATGGCTTTACGTTCTGGACCGCCTGATTGAAAACCTGGAGGCCGGGCTGAGTGGACTGCTCCTCTATGATGTCCATTGCCTCGTAGAAAATGGATTCGGCGATCGATTTCTTGCCATCGACCATCAAGGCATTCATGAACTTGGCAACAACCAAGGAGTCATATTTCGGATCCCCGAGTATCTCCTGCCTGTTATCAGCTCTAGATCTAGGGGTCATCTGTAGTCACTGTCCTCAGTCCAGAAGCGGAGTTAGCCCTTGGGCCTCTTGGCACCATATTTCGAGCGCCCCTGTCGGCGTTCGGTCACCCCCGACGCATCTAGCGTGCCTCGGATCGTGTGATACCTCACCCCGGGAAGATCCTTCACCCGACCTCCCCTGATGAGCACGATCGAGTGCTCTTGGAGATTGTGGCCTTCCCCAGGGATATAGGATGTGACCTCGAACCCGTTGGTAAGCCGCACTCGGGCAACCTTGCGGAGGGCTGAGTTCGGCTTCTTTGGGGTCGTCGTGTACACGCGCGTGCAAACACCCCGCTTCTGCGGATTCCCCTGGAGAGCCGGAGACTTGTTTTTCTTCTCCGCTCTCTTCCGGCCCTTGCGGACGAGTTGGCTGATGGTCGGCATGAATGCTCACATCCTAATGGCCAAAACCCGCGCTCACGCGTAACAGCCGCAGCGCGGATCTTGAAGACGTCTTGTCCGAAGCCCTGACTTGCCCAAAATGGGAGTCTCAGAACCCTTCCAATATAGACTGAAAAACCTATTGAACCGCTCTGAATGTGTCAACGGGGGTGCGGGACCTCCAACCAGTGGAAAGACAGGGGCATGTGACGCCCCATAGGAGGAGTTGGATCCGTCCATAGTTCCGGGCCCACTATGCCTCACTCCATATCCCCTCTGAGGACAAGCGACAACAGTGGGGAAAGCTTGACAAAGACGACATGCCCTCTATGATGTGGAGCAGTAGGGGAAGCGATCGGTTGGGGAAAATCGATGTGGGACCGCTCTATGACTCAGAAGCCTTTTTGCGCACTCATCGGAATCGTACTCCTTGGAGGCATAGCCCAGGGAAAGGATTCGCTGGTACGCCGGATGGGACCACTCTAGTTCGACCAAGCAGGACGGCAGAAGCGAGCGGGCCCTCTCCACACTGAGAAGCCCGTTTTTTTTTCCCAATAGACCCCTGAACACACCGGAGATGTGTCCGGATCCGAATAAGGAGCGTGCGAAGAGCCATGGACAATCGAGTCATCATCTTCGACACAACCCTGAGAGACGGTGAACAGTCGCCAGGGGCGAGTATGACCCCTGCTGAAAAGCTCCGGCTCGCACACGCCCTTGATGACCTCGGCGTTGATGTCATGGAGGCAGGCTTCCCAATCAGCTCACCAGACGACTTCCGAGCAGTACAAACAATAGCCCGCGAGGTCCGAAGGCCAGTGATCGCAGCTCTGTCCCGAACCCGCTCTGGCGACATTGATCGGGCCGCTGAAGCGATCGAGGACGCCGAACACCCACGGATCCACACCTTCATTGCAACTTCGAAGGTGCACCTAGAACACAAACTTAAGATCACTGAAGAGGAGTGTCTGGCACAGACAGCTCAGGCAGTGGAACGAGCGAGGCGCTACACCGACGACGTGGAGTTCAGCGCTGAGGACGCTACACGCACCGAACTCTCGTTCCTGTGCAAGGTGGCCGAGGTCGCAGTGAATGCTGGGGCGACGACTATCAACATCCCCGACACGGTCGGATACACTCACCCCCGGGAAGTGGCAGAAATCTTCAGCACGCTACGGAGGAGGGTGCCGGGGCTAGAAGGTGTGGTCCTTTCCGCCCACTGCCATAACGATCTCGGTCTTGCGACCGCGAACTCGCTGGCAGCCGTAGAAGCGGGAGCACGGCAGGTGGAGTGTACCGTGAATGGCATCGGTGAACGAGCTGGAAACGCGGCCCTCGAAGAGGTCGTCATGACGATTAGCGTGCGAAAAGACCTGTTCGATCTCACAACTGGTATCAACACCCGCCGAATCCATCCTACGAGCCGAATCCTCACACAGATCACAGGGATCCATCCGCAGCCGAATAAGGCAATCGTAGGCCACAACGCCTTCGCCCATGAAGCAGGGATTCATCAGGATGGGATGTTAAAGGAGCGATCTACCTACGAGATCATGGATCCGACAATGGTCGGCGTACCCGGAAGTCAATTGATCCTAGGGAAACACTCTGGCCGACATGCTTTGAAAGCCCGGTTCCAGGACTTAGGGTTCGATCTAGATGACGAGGCAATAGAGCGGGCTTACAAGCTTTTCAAGCTTCTTGCCGATCAGAAGAAAGACATCTTGGACGAAGACCTTCTGTCTATTGTTCACCATGGGGCCATGACGGATCTCCCCATAACGTTCGCGTTAGAAAAAATGACAGGTAAGTTCGGGGGCGAGTGGTCCCACGCCACAATGACCTTGAAGAAGAAGGGCGAGGGAGAGATCGAAGCGGAAGGAAAGGGAGATGGACCAATCGCCGCAGCGTTCACAGCGGTCAACAAGGCAGTGGGATGGGAGGTGAAACTGGAGGACTTTGCCATCCGAGCTGCAACACCTGGAAGAGATGCAGTGGGGGAGGTCACTCTGAGAGCCCGAGTCCTGGGGAAAACCTTCACCGGCCGAGGTGCCTCCACTGATGTTGTAGACGCAGCCGTGAGGGCCTACCTCCACGCGCTAAACAAGGCCGCTCACGCGCAACAGCTGGAAGAAGACGCGATTCACAAAGCTACCGAGCTTCGGGGAGTCTGAGGTGACGGGGGTTCTTCGCATAGCCGTTCTCCCTGGAGACGGAATCGGTCCTGAAGTCACCGTTGCAGGACTCCAAGTACTCAAGGCAGCAGCGAAGCGGTATCGAATTCGGATAGAGACTGAGCACTATCCCATTGGCTGGGCTGGAGTCCAGCACTCGGGACGACCTTTGCCGGAGCAAACCAAGGAGGCAGTTCTTCAGGCAGATGCGGTCTTCCTTGGCGCGGTGGGTGATCCCGAAGCGGACAAGCTTCCCCAAGACCTGCGACCTGAGGCGGGACTACTGGAGCTCCGGAAGGTACTCGACTGCTACGCGAATCTCAGGCCTGTGCGGGTACTCGAGTCACTCATCAAGTCGTCGCCCCTGCGATCCGAACGGATAAGAGGAACTGACTTCTTGATCGTGCGTGAGTTATCCAGTGGTCTCTACTATGGGGAGCCGCGATCGATTGATCGTGGTGCGGGCGGGGCCGAAGCGGTGAACACGCTTCGCTACACGGCATCCGAGATCAGGCGTGTAGCCATAGTCGCGTTCGAAGCGGCCAGATCACGCCAGAGACGAGTGGTATCAGTCGACAAAGCTAACGTCCTCGAGACCTCTCAACTCTGGCGAGAAGTGGTCACGGAGGTCGCGGAGGACTTCAAGGAAGTCGAGTTGGAACACATGCTCGTAGACCGTGCCGCGATGGAACTGGTGTTACGACCCAGCTACTTTGACGTGATCCTGACGCAGAATCTCTTCGGAGATATCCTGAGTGACGAAGCTGGAGCTATCACCGGCTCGATCGGCCTTCTCCCTTCCGCAAGCCTGGGAACGGGAGCTGGCCTGTACGAGCCCATTCACGGCTCCGCACCAAACATCGCGGGCAAGGGTGTCGCAAACCCGCTGGCTGCAATCCTCTCAGCTGGGCTACTCCTGCATCACAGCGGAAGGGAAGCTGCGGCACGGGCGATCGAGAAGGCGGTCGAGGGTGTACTCGCCTCCGGGATTCGTCCTCCCGATTTGGCAGGACCGGGTGATGACCCATCCGGGACTCGTGAGGTAGCAGACCGGGTGACCGAGGTGGTCACCAGTGCCTAATTGAACTGGCGGAGGCGAGTCGGCAGATTGACAAGAAGACCGTTAAGAGAAGTACAGCGGCCTTCTAACACCCCTCCTAGAACCAGGATAACGAATCACAGGAAGGAGACATTTCATGAGCCAAGCTCGGATCTTGACCGCAGATGATGCGAATCCCGACCACCTCGCCACAAAGAAGGTTGCGGTAATGGGCTTTGGTAGCCAGGGAGCAGCTCACGCCAAGCTTCTTCATGAGGGAGGTGTCGACGTATGCGTTGGGCTCAGGAAAGGGAGTGCCTCTGCAAGCGGCGTTCGAACGGCGGGAATCCCGTTGATGAGTGTGGCAGAGGCTGCCAAGCAAGGGAACCTCATCGCCATCCTCCTCCCTGATACTGCTCAGGCGATGGTTTTCCGCGAAGACATCGAGCCATATCTAGAGCCTGGTGACACCTTATTGTTCGCCCACGGGTTCAACGTGCACTTCAGTCAGATCGAAGCAGCGAAGGATGTGGACGTGATCATGGTAGCCCCCAAATCCCCCGGACAGATGCTCTACCGTGAGGCGAGCCAAGGGAACGGAGTGCCAGCACTGATCGCCGTCCATCAGGATGCGAGCGGGCAAGCACGAGATGTTGCTCTCGCCTACGCACACGCCATCGGTTCGACCCGTGCCGGTGTGCTCGAGACGACGTTCGCGGAGGAGACGGAGACGGATCTATTCGGAGAACAGGCTGTCCTATGCGGGGGCCTCACCTCCCTCATCCAAAATGGTTTTGACACTCTGGTAGACGCAGGATATCAACCAGAGCTGGCGTATTTCGAGTGTCTCCACGAGATGAAACTCATCGTAGACCTGGCGTATCAGGGTGGGCTAACTGGAATGCGGAAGGATGTGAGTGACACGGCAGAATGGGGTGACTACGTGAGCGGGCCGCGAGTCGTGGGCGCCGCAAGCCGGCAGGCGATGAAGGACATCCTAGCGGAGATCCAGTCCGGAGAGTTCGCTCAGCGCTGGATTGATGAGTCCGAAGGTGACGCCTCTGAGTTCAAGCGTCTCAGGGAGGAGGGCCGAACCCATCGGATCGAGGAAGTGGGAAGCCGACTTCGATCCCGGATGAAGTGGCTCAAGCAAGGAGAGGAGGAAGCATGAGCGTCCAGTTTCCAGAGAAGGATGGCTGGATCTGGCGAAACGGGGAATTCATCCCGTGGAAGGAGGCCCAGGTCCACGTCATGTCCCACGTGATCCACTACGGATCATCGGTCTTCGAGGGGGTTCGATGTTATCGGACGCCATCGGGGCCGGCTGTTCTTCGTCTTCGAGACCACATGCGCCGGTTTGCGGACTCGGCGCATATCTATAGGATGGACCTCCCGTACTCGTCTGAAGAACTGGGAGACTGCGTGGTCGAGTTGATCCGGAGAAATCACCTGGAGGAGTGCTATATCCGGCCACTGGCCTTTCGAGGGTATGGAGCAGTTGGCCTCGACCCGACCGCGAGTCCCATTGATACCTACCTTGCCTGCTGGCCGTGGGGAGCGTACCTAGGGGCGGAAGCGATGAACAGCGGTGTCGACGTCTGTATCTCGTCCTGGCAGCGTCCGGCACCGAACACCTTTCCCACGCTGGCCAAGGCCGGCGGAAACTACCTCAATGCGCAACTCATGAAGATGGAGGCTGTGGCCAATGGGTACGCCGAGGCGATCGCACTAAATGTTCAGGGTCTGGTGAGTGAAGGGAGTGGACAGAACCTCTTCCTCGTCCGCGATGGAGTTCTATACACGCCACCCCAAGATGGCGCCATGCTTCCCGGGATCACCCGTGACTGTGTGATGACCCTAGCCCGTGAGATGGAGATCCCTGTCGTCTTGCAGGAAATCCCGCGGGAGGCTCTCTATATTGCCGACGAACTGTTCTTCACCGGCACGGCTTCTGAGATCAGCCCGATTCGCAGTGTTGATCGTATCCCTGTCGGCAAGGGAGAGCCGGGATCCATCGCCCTTCGATTGCAGAAAGAGTTGATGGATTTAGCCAAGGGACTGCGCCCGGACCCTTATGAGTGGCTGACTCCCGTACAGCGCACAGATGCTCCTGGCGCATCTGTGAAGGCGCAGGTCACAGGATGAGTTCAGCAGGGATGGGCAGCACAAGTCACCCCGGAGAAACGGCTCAGACGGAGATGGAAGCCGCCCGTCCTCGGACCCTCTTCGAGAAGATTTGGGACGCACATGTGGTGCACAGGCCCGAGGGCCGTCCTGATCTCCTTTATGTCGATCTCCATCTCGTGCACGAGGTTACATCCCCTCAGGCCTTTGAAGGGCTCCGGCGAGCCGGTCGCACAGTCCGACAACCCGGCCTCACAGTTGCAACGGTGGACCACAATGTGCCTACCTGGCCCAGGTCACTTCCCGTACGCGATGATGTAGCTCGCCGACAGATCGAAATCCTGGAAAAAAACGTGGACGAGTTCGCGATCACCTTCTATGGTATGGACCACGCTCGTCAGGGGATCGTTCACGTGATGGGGCCCGAACTGGGATACACACAGCCCGGAATGACGATCGTTTGCGGTGACAGCCACACCGCAACGCACGGAGCGTTCGGCTCTCTCGCCTTCGGGATCGGAACTTCGCAAGTCGAGCAGGTGCTTGTGACCCAATGCCTCTGGATGGATAAGCCTAGGACGCTTAAGGTGGACGTCCAGGGCTCCCTTAGTCTAGGAGTCACCGCAAAAGACCTCATCCTGAGCATCATCGGTGTACTGGGAGTCGATGGGGGCCGCGGGCACGTGATCGAGTACACAGGCAAGGCAGTCCGATCCCTCTCCATGGAAGGCCGGATGACGGTATGCAATATGTCCATCGAGGCCGGTGCACGAGCAGGAATGATTGCGCCGGATGAGACCACGTTCGAGTACGTCCGCGGGCGGGAGTACGCCCCGAGAGGCGATGCTTTCGAGAGCGTAGTCGCTCGTTGGAAGACTCTCGTCTCGGACCCGGGAGCGGAATACGATAGAGTCGTAACGGTCGACGTCTCCAATTTGGCACCAACCGTGACTTGGGGAACAAACCCCGGCATGGTCGTGCCGGTGACCGGGAGGGTGCCCGATCCCAACGACGCTGCTAACCGAAGCGATCGCGAGGCAGCTAGCAATGCTTTGAAGTACATGGGACTTGTTCCCGGCACGCCGATGCAGGAGATCCCCCTGGATCGAGTCTTTATTGGTTCGTGCACTAACGCCCGACTGGAGGATCTCAGGAGCGCTGCGGAGATCGTGCGGGGACGAAAAGTCCATCCGGATGTTCGGGGAATGGTGGTCCCCGGCTCTACATCGGTGAAAAGAGAGGCAGAGCGCGAGGGGATTGATCGAGTCTTCACGGACGCTGGATTCGAGTGGCGGGAGGCGGGATGCTCCATGTGCCTTGGAATGAACCCTGACATCTTGGGACCGGAAGAACGATGCGCCTCGACCTCCAACAGGAACTTCGAGGGCCGTCAGGGACGAGGAGGCCGTACGCATCTGGTCAGCCCACCAATGGCAGCTGCGGCTGCGGTCGAGGGCCATTTCGTGGATATCCGGCGATGGGAGTCCAGGTGAAACCGTTTTCCAGAGTGACCGGACCCGTGGCTCCGCTCGACCGAGTTGACGTGGACACAGATCAGATCATCCCGAAACAGTTCCTCAAGCGGATTGAGAAGACGGGATACGGTGACTTTCTCTTCTACGACTGGCGCTTTCAGACGAATGGCTCACCTAAGCCGTCTTTCGTGCTAAACCGAAAGGAGTACCGGTCAGCGGCGATCCTCCTGACTGGGAGAAATTTCGGGTGTGGCTCCTCTCGAGAACATGCTGCCTGGGCACTTTGTCAGTTCGGAATCCGGGCGATTATCGCGCCGAGCTTCGCCGATATTTTTCAGAGTAACTGTTTCCAGAACGGACTCCTTCCAGTAACCCTCCCCAACAAGGTTTTGCGATTCCTGATGGACCAAGTGAATTCAGCTCCTGGCTATCGGCTCACCGTGGACCTCAAGGAGTGCCTGGTCAGCGATGAGGCCGGTTTTGAGGCCTCGTTCGAGATTGACTCCTTCCGGCGAAAATGCCTTCTAGAAGGGCTCGATGACATCGGCCTCGCGCTTCGACATCTAGATGAGATCCGAGTGTTTGAAGAGGCCCGGGGCCTGGCCGGGTGAGATCCTCCTCAAATCACTCTGCTCGGCTCACCCACTCATAACGGACCTCGTGATGTCGCTCTCAGTCGCGTTTCAGGGGGAA
Source organism: Gemmatimonadales bacterium UBA6960 (assembly GCA_963579625.1). GTDB lineage: Bacteria > Gemmatimonadota > Gemmatimonadetes > Longimicrobiales > Gaopeijiaceae > JAAXGI01. Next base: position 565 of record CAUZHN010000075.1, on the reverse strand, counting down.
CTGGGAGCATTCAGCGAGGATGCTGTGCGGACCTGGTTCGGGGAAGAGGTGGAGCCGGTCCCCTGTCGGGAGTTCCGCGAAATAGGTGACGCAATCCGATCGGGCCAGGTCTCCGCTGGGCTTCTTCCTGTGGAGAACAGCCTCGCCGGCACGGTGCAGCCCGCCTACGATATCCTCATGGAGCCGGGACTCTGCGTGGTAGGTGAGGTGATTCGGCCCATCCGTCACTTCCTACTAGGGCTTCCTGGCACCCCGCTTGAAGGACTCAAGCGTGTCATCTCTCATCCGGTTGCCCTCGCACAATGTGGAAAGTTTCTGTCCCGGCACTCTGAACTCGAAGTGATCGCTGTATATGACACGGCTGGGGCCGCTCGGGAAGTAGCGGAGAAGCGTGACCCCACCGTTGGAGCCGTAGCGTCATTCCGGACGGCGGAGAGGTATGGGCTGGAAGTCCTGGCTTCCGACCTGCAGGATCAATCGGACAACCAGACGCGCTTCCTCGTGATCCGCCAGGAAGGGAAAGATCCCCTTCCCGGCGAAGATGCCGGGGTCGAACACGGATGGA
>CAUZHN010000074.1:0-11531 GCA_963579625.1 Gemmatimonadales bacterium UBA6960 | reverse complement strand
CCACCCGTGGGAACTAGATCCGGAGCAGCCAAGGATACCGATGCCTCGGAAATACCGTTGGCGCCACCACTGGAACCTGGCGCGAACGGAGCCCCGGCTCGCGAGGCTTCTGGAAGAGTTCGAGTTCGGGCCTCTGGGTGACACCGCCAAGGAGATGCGCGCTTGTCGACAGACTGGGCAGAGATCAACTCCCCCCAGATCATAGTCGGCGGCCATATGGTGGAGAATCCCCTCCGACGATGCCGCGTCTCCCTTGAAGCAGATCGGCAGACGCGCCAGGCCAGGCGGCAATAGCTGAAAGAGTTCGGCACTAAGATGCTCTTCATCGAGCCTGGGCTCCCCTGGGAGAACGCGCACATCGAGTCATTCAACAGTTGAAGTTCCTGAATCGGGAGATCTTCACCCGATTGAATGATACTGATTTCAAGAATTGCGTGAGTGAAAAGCTCGACAGAGAGAACTAAGAAGACCCCAGACTGATGAAGTCGTTGGATCCCGACACGGTTGGATTTGCACTCGGTCGCCCTAGGCGACCGGGAATCGCTTGACGACCGTCGCGGGGTTACCCGCCACCATGCTGAAGGGCGGTACATTGTTCACCACGACTGCTCCGCTCGCGACCACCGATGCCTTTCCTACTGTCACGCCCGGCATGATGAGGGCGCCAACGCCGATGAAGCAGTGGTCTTCTAGGACCACCGGCCGGATCGTGCGTGGGACTAGGCCACTCTCCCGTAGGTAGAGGGAGGCCTTGATATGGGTCATCACAACGGCGTTTGCCGTAACGCGGACATCGTCCCCGATCGTGATATTATCGGCGTACGCAGTTTCCAGGATGGCGGTCTGATCGACGAAGCACCCCCGGCCGACCTTCACACCCCGCCAGCGATGTATATGGACGATCATTCCGTAGGGGGAGATCCGCGCGAGAAAGCCAAGGAAATACGTTTGGAACCCATAATGCCAGACCAGACCCAGCACGCTAATACCACGGTCTCGGGCTGCGGCTCGCGCTTCCTCCCAGAGGCTTAGAGCGCGGCTAGGCACGGTCGGTCCCTCAGCGGCCTCGGCTTTCAGAACTCCTTCTAGGATCTCGGGAGGAGGGGTGACCATCGATCCAGTAGGCGCTGAGGACGCAACCTCGTCGGTCACATCAGCGGGCATTTGGGACCCGGACTCGAGGTAGCGGAGGACGTCGGCTTCTCGAACTATCTGGAGGCCCTCGAATACCGCGAGGTCGACCTCGTGCTTGTCGATAAGTTGTTGCGCCTTCCGCGAGACTCTCTTTTTAGAAGCATCTACCTCGCCGCTTTCCACGGTCGCAGTGGAAGTAGCGCTCGGGCCCACGTTCATCATTGCTGGCCGACTGCAGAGAATCGCCCCCACTTCCGCACCGACCTCGACCTCATCCCCAGCGTGTTGGAAGATTTCGACAAACCCATCGTGCTCTGCCGCGATGGCAAGCACCGCCTTGCTGGTTTCCACCTCAAGAAGTGGATCCCCCTTCTTTACCTGTGCGCCGGTCTCAACCTCCCATTTGACGATCCGGACGAGATCGTCGTTGACGGTCTCTCGTGGAATCACGATCCCTTCGCGATCAGCCATCGAAGACCCCGAGCGCAGCCGCAATGATCGCATCCGGGCCCGGGAGGCATTCTTCCTCAAGGTGGCGCGATGAGGGGATAGCTCTGGGCATGGCGCAAACCCGTACCGACCGCACAGGTCGCACAAACCTGGCCTCGGCAATCTGGGCCAAAAGTTCGCTGCTCAGGGACGCGAAGCTCTGACCCTCCTCGACGACGACCAGTCGACCGGTTTGCTCCAAACTCTCCCGCATGAAGCCGATGTCCAGTGGGTAGAGGCGGGAGGGGAAAAACAAGTCCAAAATGATTTCCTGCTCCTCGAAGAGCGCCTGGAGAGCACGCTCACAATCGAGCGACATACCCCCCAAGGCTACCATCGTTACGTCAGCGGGAGAGGTAGGCATCAAACGGGCCACCGGAAACGCCTCATTCGAGAAAACCAAGCGATAGCCGACCGGAGGCTCGGGATCGGCATACTGCCCGTAAAGCAGCTTGTTCTCTATAACCAGGGTCGGTTGGTCACTCGTCTGCAGGACGGTCTGATAGAGTAAGGCTGGACTGTAGCGATGATGCAGGCACAGGACCTGTGTGCCAGGAAGGCCCAAAAAGTGCTTCTCTAGGGACTGGCTGTGAGTGGGGCCGTAGCCCCTCTTGCCACCCATAGGGGTGCGAATGGTGATCGGCACCGAAACCTTACCGTCGTACATAGCTGAAAACTTCGCCGCATGGTTTATCCACTGGTCCATCGCCAGAGTCATGAAGTCCCCGAACATGATCTCGACCACCGGACGCCAACCGGCGAGAGCCAAGCCATTGCCCATGCCCACGATGCCGGCTTCACTGATCGGCGTGTTCCTCACGCGACCGGGGAAATCCGCACTGAGGCCGGCGGTGGCCTTGAACGCACCTCCATAAGGCGATTCAATGTCCTCGCCGATCAGGATGACTCGTGGATCCGAGGAAAGTGCTTCACGCAGGCCCTCCCGGACCGCACCCACCACGCGCTCCCTCTCGAACGTGATCTCCCGCCAAGATACCGGATCACCCATCCGGACTTCGGACTCGATACGAGCGAACCCAGCTTCATTTCCAGCCGCGACAGAAGCATCGATCCGGTCGGTGATGGACTTCAGGAGATCCTCCAACCAAGGCTCACCCTCGTGCTCGTCCAACAATCGGTTGAGGGGATCCCTCGAGCGATACTGCTCGATCTCGCTTTCGGGCCGGTCATCATCTCCTTTCGAGTGCGCCATGAGACGGTACGTGTCAACTTGATGGAAAAACGGTCTCCGCTCGTCGCGTACTCTTGCTATGCTCTCTGACATATCGGCGAAGAGACCCGTCCAGTTCCACGTATCGCTTTGCTTGCTCTCGAACCCAAAAGCCTCAAATCGTCGCCGCATGTCCCCTGCGAGCGTCTGCCTCTGGTGAGTGGACTGCGCATAAGTATTGTTCTCGAGTACGCACAGAAGCGGGAGTTCCCACTTGGACGCCAGGTTCAATGCCTCGTAGAGGACTCCCTCACCAAGCGTGCCGTCGCCGAGGAAGACCACGGCGATCCCGTCCCCCCCAGCCAGTTTCTGCGCCATGGCAAGCCCCGCCGCCACGGGCGCGATTCCTCCTAGGATCCCGTTTGAAAAGAAACCGTCCTTCTGAAGATGTTGGCTGCCGCCAAGACCCGAGCAAACGCCGGTGGCCTTGCCCATCACCTCGGCGATGAGCTCTCCGACATCGCCGCCGCACGAGAGGAAGTGCCCATGGCAGCGATGGTTCGAAAACACGTAGTCTGCATTGGTAAGATTGCGCCCGACAGCAACCCCAACAAACTCCTGCCCGATGCAAGTGTGGATGGTCCCGGACAATTTTCCCTGAGAAAACAGCTCGAGTAACCTCTGTTCGGTGAACTTGATGGTCAGCGCGGTCTGGATCTCGTCCCGCCACTTAGCGATCTCCTGTGGGAGATTGGCTTCGAGTGTTTTCATTGAGATCCGGTCAGTTGGCTCCAGTCGTATCCCCCGAGGGATTCACTTTTACTCGCTAGCTCCTGCGGGACGGTCAGGACTGCCGGGCGCACCTAGCTCATTGGCTCGCTGTGCGTGACTGTCATCCAGGAATGTGAAGCTCTTGACGCTGAGGACCAACCCCGACGACAACTCAAAAAGTTGACACACTTGTCCTCCCAGTTGACACACGATGTAGCGAAGTACCCAGTGCAACATAGGCACTGTCAGGATAGTTGTCCCCCCAACTGGATTCCCTCTGTTCGATCCTGTCCGGAGATCCCTCCCAGAAGGTCACCCGGTCACGTGCTCCGGGGTGACGGCTTCCTGCTCTCAAGGGTCTCCTCGAATAGAGCTTCGTACTGGTCAGCGGACGTGGTGACGCTATACCGTGCCACAGCCTCACCACGGCCAATCTCACCCATCTCGCGGGCCATCTTCCGGTCTCCGTGTAAGCGACGCACCGCGTCGGCGATGGCTTTAGCTGATTCTGGTTCCACTACGATTCCGCAATCCACCTGACTGGCGATGAGGTCGATTTCGCTATCAGCGTCCACGGCTGCGATGAAGGGACGGCCACTGGCCATGATTTCGTAAACCTTACAAGGAACCGAGTGCGTGGTCATTCCGCGCCGTAGGACGATCATGTGGACATCCGCCGCTGCGCGCACGTACGGGAGGTCTGCACGGGACTGCCACGGAAGCAGCACGAGATTGGGCAATTGGGCCTTCTCCACCTGACCCTCCAATTCCTCATGCTTCGAGCCACCTCCGACGATTACGAACAGGACGTCGGGTAGATCGCCTAGCAAGGCTGCCGCCTCGACAAGCACGCCGAGACCATGCCGAAAGGCTATCGTACCGGCATGCATTACAACGAATCTGGCATTGAAGTCGTGGCGTCGGGAGAATCCGTTGGTGGCCGGGAGCGGTCGAATCTCCTCAATGTCAACAAAGTTGTGTACGACGGCGATGCTGCCGGGGTCGACCCCCTCCCCCTTCAGGTACTCACACCACGATTGAGCGAGCACGGTCACACGTGTGTTGGCCACGCAGGCAAAGCGCTCCATAGCCCTGAACACCCTGATTAGAAAGGGGTTGCGCAGCACGCCGAACTGCACGTACGCCTCCGTCTGGAAGTCTTGCACGTTGTACACGCTCGGGATCCTACGCAGGCGTCCCAGCAGCCACGTGACGAGCCCATTGGTGAAGGGTGGAGACGGGGCATATATGACGTCCTGAGGACCGCTGAAGATCCCGGCGACGAACGAGAGCACGTTGAAGCAACCGAAGACCAGTAGCCGGGCGAAGGTGGAGTCGCTTTCCCGGAACTTGGGGAGGGGAAGCCGTAGGACTCGTGCTTCCCCGTCCGACGACCAACCTCTTCTGCTCACCTCTGATCCCTCGGCTACACTGGTCACAACCGTGACCACGTGCCCCCTACGCTGAAATTCCTGAACAAGTTGGCGCACGAGGACACCAGTCGAGCAAAACGAGGGAGGGTAGTCCAGGGTGATGACGAGTATACGCATTGGTGGACCGCTTACAATATTCGCCGAGTGTGATTCGGCTCCAACGGACTCGTGCTCCGCCGCGGAAGGATGCCCGTTATCCTAAAGGACACAGGAGACTTTATTGAGTCCCCGTCAGGTTCTCGTAGATCGTCTGCAGCCGATCTGCCACAATGGGTAATGTGTACTTTTCCTTTAGTATCACACGCGCTTCGGCCCCATACCGGGCCCTCAGGCCCTCGTCTTCGAGCAGTTGCTGGAGTCCGCTGGCCAAGCCCGCTGCCGTGCATGTAACAACCAAGGCAGCGCGATCCTTGAAGGCGTCTGAGTTCTGACAGGCCTGCGACAGAAGCAAGGGCCGAGACGCTGCACACGCTTCGAGGATCGCCATCCCAAAGGCTTCGGATCGGCTCGGCTGGACAAAAATGTCCGAGTCCACCAAGGCCTCCAGGACCTCGTGGTCTTCCGGCAATGGACCAGTGAGTATTACGGAATCCTCGCGTCCCGCTTCCCTCACCATCCGCCGGAGCTGATCCATCAGGCCATGATCCGGCCCGACCAAGATGAGTACCGCGCCGGGTTCGTCGATCTGGCAGAACGCTTCGACGAGGATATCTTGACCCTTGGTGAGCTCGAGGCGCCCCACAGACAGGATCATGGGCACTTTCGGGGAGATGCCCCACTTGGCCCTGAAGCTGCCGCGCTTTGGGAGCGGGTCGATTCCCGACAACTTCAAGCCGTTCGGCACCACCACCGTGCGTTCTAACTCCACACCGCTGTCGACGAACTGCTGCTGCTCCCGGGTCGTCCCGGCAACCAGACACCCGGCACCATCAATCAGGTTCCGCCCAATCCATCGGTCATACACCCATTTCAGCCTCTTGCTGCGCTCCCCAGTACGAAGTGTCCCCTGGGGCTGCAGAACGTAAGGCACCCCCTGCCGGCGCGCCGCAGCTGCCACGCCCCAGGCAAGAGCCGACCGATACTCGTACAGATGGGCAACATCGTGCTGGGCGAGTTCCCGGTCGAGTCGGGCACGGAGCCCATGCACGTATTGAGGCCCGAAGCTCCCCGGCCACCAGGGGATCGTCGTGGTCCGGAGGTACACTACGCGGATACCGTCCTCCATCACGCGCTCTACTGTATCCGTATACAGGGCCTCCCTACGGTCGATGCGGTTGGTGCACAGGAACGTGACCTCGTGACCTCGGGCGGCGAGTGTCTGGGCATTCGCCGCAGCCACACGGCTTGATCCACCAAGGTTGTCACCTTCACCGTACCCGAGAGACTCGAAGAGGAGACGCATGCAGTTTCGGCGGGCCGCCTATTCTCCCTGTTGTGTGTGAAGCACCCGGCTCATCACCTCTTCCGCATCCGTGAGCGCCAGATCATAATCCGCAGGGACTCCGATATCGAGCCAGTACCCGTCGAACTCGAACGCCTGAACCCGCTCGCCCTCCTCTATCAGGCGGCGGATGAGGTCCGGTGCGTCGAACTGCTTGCCCGGGGTGATGAACCGCAGCACGGAGGGCTCCAGGACGTACAGGCCCATCGCCACCGGGTAGTGGTAGGTGGGCTTCTCAAGCCATTCCGTAATCAATCCGTCCTGATCAATGGCCACAACACCCTTGTCAACTTTCACGGGACGTTGGTAACAGGCGACCGTCGCCACCGCCTTTCGTTCACGATGGAACCGCTGCAGGGCGCCGTAATCCAGATCTGTGAGCACATCTCCATTGATGACGAGGCAGGTATCGTCAAAGTCCGGAAGCAGCCCCAGGGGACCGATCGTGCCCAGCGGTTCGTGCTCGCGGACATAGGTGATGGATAGGTCGTATCGGGAGCCGTCACCACAGTAGGCCATGATCAATTCGGCCAAATGCCCAACGGAGATAACCACCTCCCGGATGCTCGCGTGTCGCAGTTGCCGCAACACGAGGTCGATGATTGGTGCGTCCCCAACGGGCATGAGGGGCTTGGGAAACACGGAGGTATAGGGCATCAGCCGCGTCCCGCGTCCACCCGCTAAAATGAGGGTTCTCACTGCTGATTCTCGCGACCAGAGGCGGCAGTCGCGTCAGTTTGGGCTCGATCCAGGAAGTTGGCGCGGTTCTCCCTGTACCAGCATACCGTAGTTTGGACACCGTCGCTCAGCGAGACATTGGGCTGGAAACCGGTGAGCACACGCAACTTGGTGATGTCTGGGCACCGGCGGTCAACTGACCCCGGCGGTGGCGGGAGGGTCCGGATGTCGCAGGACACTCCGGCAGCCTCCATGACCAAGGGAACGAGGTCCCCGATCCTCACCTCCTCGGCGTCGTTCCCAATGTGGAAGGTCTCCCCAACGGCATTGTCAGTGCCCATCAAGCCTAGCATAGCTTCGACAGCATCGTCCACATAGCAGAAAGCGCGCGTCTGATCCACGCTGCGCACAGTGAGGGGGTTCTCACCCTCCAGCATCCGGAGTGCAAGCTCCGGGATCACGTGCGCCGCTCCCATCCGTGGGCCATAGACGTTGTGGAAGCGCCCCGTGACAGCTTCGACGCCATGCTTTTCAGCCCAGTAAAGGACCGCCGCCTCGCCCCACAGCTTGCTGATGGCGTAGGAAAAGCGTGGATTGGTGATGTCATCGATCACCATCGGAACTGTTTCCGTCGTTGGAATAGGAACAACCCCGATGTTCACTCCCCCTGCATAAGCCTCACTCGTCGATGCATAAAAGAGCCGCTGGGACCTCGATGTCACCATCCAATCCAACGTACCGAGGACGAGCACCGTGTTGGTGCGCAATACGTCCGCCGGGCGTGTCTCCGCGTTGTGAACCCCCACGACGGCAGCGAGAAGATATACATCCGTGAAGGAACCATCCAGCACGGAAAAAGCGCCGGGCTCCGAGAGATCCGCGTGGAGCGAGCGGACCTGTGGATTCCCCGCGAGAAAAGCTTCGACATCCGCGTCGTAAGCCCCTCGCGAGTGGTCATCTACGATCAACAGCTCATCGCCGGAACCCAAAGAGCTGGCAAGCTGACGAGCCAGGTGCAGCCCGATGAACCCGGTCCCACCCAGAAGGAGATACCTACGCTTCATAGCCGATGCCCGCGTAGACGGTGTCGGCAGATCGGGTAAAGGCCTGATCGCGGAACAACCGCCAAGAGTCGAACACTACAAGGGGACTCCGCGCAGTCTGAATCAGGGCCTCCAGATCAGCCGACCTGTACCGTGGGTGGTCGTTGAGGAAAATCACACCGTCAGCCTCACGGAAACCCTCCTCGAGGCTCACCGCCGGCGTGCCGAACGCTTCGATGACCTCCGAGCGTACCACATAGTCATGACCAACCACGTTCGGCCACTCCTCCATGAGGTCCTCAAGGAATGGGGTGACGGGTGCACCTCGCATGTCATCCGTTTCGGGAACACCTTTGTACGCATACCCGCAGACGAGGATGTTCGCATCGGCGGGTATCTTGGCAGCACGCCGCATCAGGCTATTGAAGTGTTGAGCGACCTGGTGGGGCATGGACTCGTTAAGCTCGCGGACCCTACGGACCATCTCCGGTTGACCTGGTGTCCCCTCGAACGCATGTACGAGTATATAGGGGTCCTTGGTGAGACATGCACCTCCCACGAAACCTGGCCGAGCCAAATTCGGTCTCGGGTAATCGGTGTTGGCGGCTTCGATTACCTCGAGAGGATCCAGCTTCCGCTCCAGCGCCATCAGAGCGACCACGTTGCCGTAGGAGTAAATCAGATCGGTGTGACAGTTGTTGACGAGCTTGACGAGCTCCGCGGCTTCGAGGGAGGACACCGGAGCGATCTTTCTGACAAAGCTTCTGAAGAAAGTCTCGCAACGATGCAGACTATCGGGATCTCGACCCCCGATGACCTGGGGCAACTCGAGGATTTCTCGAAGAGCAATTCCCTGAATCGTACGCTCTGGGCAAAAGGCCAGCGCCGGCCGTTGACCGTGTTCCTCCAAGAGGGGAGCTACGAGTTCCCGCGTCGTGCCCACGGGCACCGTGCTTCGCACGATGACCAGGGTGTCACGTTCAACGACACGGGCCAGCGTCTTCGTTGCGTCCTTAAGGTTCTCGAGGTCGGGTTCACCCCTGGCCCCTACTGGTGTCGAAACACAGAGAATCGCTACATCGGGTGTAAATGGATAATCGTCCGAAACGGTCCAGTTAACCCCGATGTGGTTGGCGATGGCATCCTCCACCCCTGGTTCCACGAGATGAAGATCCTTGCTGTTTAGCTTAGTCACGATGTCGGGGTTGTTTTCGACGCCGTGAACACGAAAGCCTTCGCGTGCCAACACGGAGGCCAGTGTCAGACCGACGTAGCCCATCCCAATTACAGCAACTTGTTGAGTCTCAGGAGTCATGATATCGGATTCGTTTCACCCTGCTCAAACATCAGATGTTTGTTGGGGGGCAGCGGATGCTCCCCTGGGATCACTGCAAAGAAGTTGGAGGTCGGAATATCAGGCTAACATACTTCCCGTTTGTGGTCTACCACACTTTCGTACACCTCACGAAGGAGTTCCACCTCGTGCTTCACTCCAAATTCGGGAGCCCTCGCCAAACCTGCGTTACGGACGGCGGTCCATAGCGAGGGATCACCGAGTAAGCGGTTGACGGCGGCGGCGATGGCCCTGGGGTCTTTGGGTGGGATCACTAGGCCATCGACTCCATCCCGGACAATTTCAGGTACCACTGCCACGTTGGTCGTGACGAAGGGAGTACCTACGTCCCACGCTTCGAGGAGCACGCGCGGTAGCCCATCGTAGCCTGGCTCGGATGCAAACACGAAGATGTCGAACTCCTCGATTGCCCTCCTTCCGCTTGCCAGCCACCCGGTGAAATCAACCCGATCCTCGATGCCGAGGGACGCCGCAAGTGCTTCCAGGGATGGGCGGTAGTCCCCATCACCCACGATGCGGAACCGCGCCCCGGGATGCGCTTCTAGGATCTCGGGAACCGCCTGAAGCAGATGTTGGGCACCCTTCTCGAGGATGAGTTCTCCCACCAAGCCAATGAGGGGCGCTTCCAAGCGTGGAATCACGTTCGCGCGCTCCGGTTGTGTCTCGCCCAACTCGATCCCGCAGTAGACGACTCTTACCCGGTCCGCGGGGAAGCCGAACTCCTCCACCAGTTGTGTACGGGTCGCCCCCGAGATGGCGAGCACCTGGTCGATGCGTCGTCGGGCGAGTCGCAGACCTAGACGGTATAGCACCGCTTTCCACGGTGCTGTGTGGGCCACGAGGTACCCGATGGCGGTGGACAGGATCAGCGGTACGCCGGCCCGCCGCGCTGCGATGCTACCCAGGATGTCGCCCTGGACCATAACCGAGTGCACTACGTCGGGTCGTTCCTGCTCGAAGATATCGGCCAATGCACGGACAGCAGGCACGAACAGGGCCCCGGGCGAGTGGAGTTGCGGAACGTGTACCAGTCGAACATGGGGCCAGGGCGCCAGTGCTTCCTCGACACGTTCGCGCTCCCACGAATAGTACACGAGCATCAAATCGAAGCGATCCTCCGGGAGATGCTTTATCCATCCGCGCAGGATATCAAAGCCCCCCCCACGAGCGACGAGGGGCGAAATCACCCAGGCGATTTTCAGCTTATCACCCGTCTTTGAATTAGCGTTCATCCGAATCTCGGCGGCTGTGGCAAGTTTTCCAAAATCAATCGCATCGTTACCTGGGCCCAAAGGGGAACCCAGTACCGGGGCTAGGGACTCCATCGTATTAGGGAAATCTGCGGCCGATCCAGGAACCCCGCCTGAGCATTCGTATCTCGCCAGGCAAGCCACTACACATGTTCAAATTTGCGTATCTTTTGCATATCTCAGGTCATGTCGTGATTCTCAACCGGCAAATCTAGGGTACGGACCACCAGACTGGTACCCCATGAGGGAGATTCTACTTGGCGGCAGCCGTTCCGGAGTGCAAACCCTTAAAATATCATTATCTTGGGCAGCACTATTGATTCTCACCGATCTCCGTTTCCTCCCGATTCCCCCACCGTATCGCTATTCCCCATTTGGGGGGAGTTGTTTGTCGTGGAGGAGACTGGCCTTTCAGGCCTCACGAATCTGTTTGAACCGAAACCGAGGATGAGCGATGACGAGCGTACCCTCATTGCCCAATTCGCTCGAAATGGGTTGCTCGGGTCCCTGTTCGAGGGTCTGGCCAGCATCTTAGGGTATCAAAGAGGCTACAGGTGAAATCCATATATGCGGTCATGGTCCAGGTATTAGTTGTGGGGTCGGACTACGCTTTGTTCATCGTGTTCGCGCGTCAACTGGATCCTGAGGCCTTTGTTGCCTTTTCGACTGCGGTGGGTCTCCACATTCTGGCTTGGGTCATTGCGGACGGTGGCGTGTCGTATGTGGCACCCCGTGAGTTGGCTACGGTTGCCAACAGACGGGGCGGT
>CAUZHN010000073.1:0-11953 GCA_963579625.1 Gemmatimonadales bacterium UBA6960 | reverse complement strand
GGGTCCCACTCATGACCTTTTTCATCCGCATCGTAACGAACCAGGCCCAGAGTTTGAGTCACATGGCCCAGGTCAGTGAGGAGTTCGCGGAATCCACGCCATACTCTACTGAAGCCCTCAACGAGATCCTCGCCAACGGTGAGGACGTGTTTCCATAGGTCCCTTAAATGAAATCGGATAACATCAACGAACTTAGAAACCTCCAAACCCGGGTCCAAGATCTGAGGGGGTTTCTTTGACTTGGTTCATCGAGAGCGCAGGATTGAGGAGCTGGGGGCACAGATGGTCGAGTCAGGCTTCTGGGATCGTCCCGATCGGGCACGGGAGGTGATAGAAGAGGTGAAGTGGCTGAGAAGCTGGGTGGAGCCGTGGGCGGAGCTGGATTCGAAGGCGACCGATCTGGTCGAGCTCGCCGAACTTCTCAGGGAGGACCCCGACGTTGAGTTGGAGAAGGAGTGGTCGCGAGAGGTCTTACACCTTGAAAAGGGACTGGGCCAGCTTGAACTTCGGACGATGCTCCAGGGTGATAACGACCATCGTGGGGCGATCCTTACGATTCACCCCGGTGCGGGGGGAACCGAATCGCAGGACTGGGCGGAGATGCTCCTTCGCATGTATCAGCGATGGGCTGAGCGCCACGGATACGATCTCAGGATCCTTGATCTCCAGCCTGGAGAGGAGGCCGGGATCAAGGCAGTGAGCGTGGAGGTCACCGGCAAGGATGCGTATGGATTCCTGAAGGCAGAGAAGGGCGTGCATCGGCTGGTTCGCATCTCGCCTTTCGACGCCCAGGCGAGGCGGCACACCTCCTTCGCATCCGTTTTCGTCTATCCTGAGGTAGACGATGAGATAAAGGTGGAGATCGACGAGGAGGATCTTCGCATAGATACGTTTCGGGCTTCGGGAGCAGGCGGCCAGCACGTAAACAAGACAGATTCAGCGATTCGGATCACGCACGCACCGACGGGAATTGTCGTGTCGTGTCAGCAGGAGCGGTCGCAACACAAGAACCGGTCAACCGCGATGAAGATGCTGCGGGCCGCCCTTTTCGACAGGGCGACGGCAGAGAAGGAGAAGGAGCGTGATGCGGTTGAAGCCACGAAGAAAGAAATTGGGTGGGGGAGCCAGATTCGATCCTATGTGTTCCAACCGTATACGATGGTCAACGACCACCGGACGGAGCTGAAGATCTCGGATGTGGACCGTGTCATGGACGGCGATCTAGATCCGTTCATCCAGGCGTATCTCAAGCGGTTTGGAGACCAGAGTTCGGCATGAGCCAGGAGATGAGTAAGCTTCTTCGCACTCGTCGTGAGAAGCTGGACGCCCTACGAGAGAAGGGGATTGATCCGTACTCGTATGCGTTTTCCCGGTCCCACCGGACGGATGAAGCAGTGAGCGCATTCGCCAAGACTGAGAAGGAGGGGACGCTCAGGGGGGACGGAGATGGACTCTCAGTTTGCATCGCTGGCCGGATCTTAAGTTGGCGGGACCATGGCAAGAGCGCCTTCGCTCACCTCGGGGATGGCACAGGCCGGCTACAGGTCTACTTCCGCCGGGACATCCTCGGAGAGGAGGACTTCGAGAGCCTGGCCTTCTTGGACCTCGGCGACTGGACCGGCGTGGAGGGAGTTCTCTTTCGTACCAGCACAGGGGAGATCACCGTCAGGGTCTCATCGTGGACTCTTCTGGCGAAGTCTCTGCGCCCGCTCCCGCTCGCGAAGGAGGAAGTAGACCGAGAAACTGGGGAGCGGGTGGTACACTCCGGATTTACGGACACCCAGACTCGTTACCGCCAGCGCTACGTAGATCTCGCGGTACACCCGGAAGTCAGGGAGACTTTCCGGGTCCGAGCGCGCGTTATCGCTGAGTTGCGGCGATTCTTGGACGCACGGGGGCACTTGGAGGTCGAGACGCCTGTTCTACAGCCCATCTATGGAGGGGCTGCCGCTCAGCCATTTACGACCCGACACAATGCCCTCGACTCGACCCTGTACCTCCGTATTGCCGACGAACTCTATCTCAAGCGTCTGATCGTAGGAGGGTTCGAGCGAGTATATGAGATCGGGAAGGATTTCAGGAACGAGGGAATCGACCGGATCCACAATCCCGAGTTCACGATGCTGGAGTTCTACGAGGCCTACGCCGACTACGAGGGGATGATAGGGCTCGTGGAGGAATTAATGCAGAATGTCGTCACTGTGGTGCTCGGTCGACCCATGCTCAACTATCAGGGGCAAGAGATAGGAATTATGGCTCCATTCCCTCGCCTCTCCTTTTTGAATGTGCTGAGCGATAAGCTGGGGGAGGACGCGGCCAGTCTCGACACGGAAGCCCTTCGAGCCCGAGTTGAGGACATGACTGGTGAGATGTCGGAGAGCGTCGGGCGCGGGGGATTGCTCGACAAGCTTTTCAGCATTCTCGTGGAGCCAGAACTGATCGAGCCAACCTTTGTAATGGACTTTCCGGTGGAACTCTCCCCGTTGGCCAAGCTGAAGCGAGGCGATCCCACTCTTACCGAGCGCTTTGAGCTCTTCATTGCAGGACGCGAGATCGCCAACGCCTTCTCGGAACTGAACGATCCGATCGATCAACGGGAGCGGTTCGAGGCCCAGGCTCGACTCAGGGAAGCAGGAGACGAAGAGGCCCACCCCTTGGATGAAGACTACCTGCGAGCGATGGAGTATGGCATGCCGCCTACGGGTGGCGTCGGAATCGGGGTTGACCGACTCGTGATGCTTCTCACTGACAGTCCTTCGATCCGGGACGTAATCCTCTTCCCGACTCTGCGACCGGAAGAAGAGCCGAGCGGGTGAGCACGGAGCGTCAGAAGGCCCGACTCTCCTGGTTCGTAGCATACCGCTACCTCTCTGCTCGCAAGCAGGGCCGCTTCCTCTCGTTCATCACCTGGGTTGCGTTAGGCGGCATCACGGTCGGAGTAACCGCGCTGATCGTAGTCCTCGGCGTCATGAACGGGATGCAGGAAGACCTGCAGGAGAAGATTCTAGGCTCTAGCCCACACGTGATGGTGCTCGAGAGGGGACCTGCCCTCCGAATGAACGATTGGCGGACCCTGGCCGATTCCGTCCGAACGGTTCCAGAAGTTGAGGCCGTCTCCCCCTTTGCGCTCACCAGCGTTGTGGTTGTTCGCGGCGAGGACTACGTGCAGCCGGCAGATCTGTACGGCATTTTGCTCGAGGGGAATCCCGACGAATCTGTGACCAGGATGGAAGAAGAGATTCTCCAGGGCATCCATGCCTTGGAGGAGACCAGGTCGGGCCTCCCGCCAGTTGTGCTTGGGGTGCGTCTAGCTGACCGCATGGCCGTCTTTCCGGGTGACAGTCTGCTCATCTTTTCGTTGGAAAACTTCGGCATGGATCCGATGGGTGGATACCGGCCGGCAGTCCGGCAATTTGAGGTCACGGGCACTTTCGAGACTGGGATGTACGACTACGACCTCAACAATATGTATGCACCCTTGGGTTGGGTTCAGGGGATTCTAGGCATTCAGAGGGAAGACCAGGTGTCTGGTTTGGGGGTTAGAATTTCCGATCCATGGAGAGCGACGGAAGTCAGCGCGGAGATACAGAGTCGGCTCGGAGGCATGTACTTCGCTGAGAGTTGGACGAGAACAAACCAGTCGCTCTTCTCGGCTCTCCAGCTTGAGAAGATTGCGATGGGGGTGATCCTTTCGCTGATCGTTATGGTCGCGGCATTTAACATTGTTAGTACCCTCGTGATGGTTGTTGTGGACCGCACTGCAGAGATTGGGATCCTCAAATCTATGGGGATGTCCGATAGTCAAGTTCTTAGAATCTTCGTTCTTCAGGGGCTAGCTATCGGAACCCTTGGTACGGCGCTGGGCACTGCGCTGGGTCTTTTCCTCTCCTGGACTCTTCACCGATTTGAGATCATTAAGATCCCTCCAGATGTCTATTTCATCGATCGACTCCCCGTGTCGATCTACGTCGGAGATGTCGCTTTCATCGTTGTGGTGAGCATTGTTATCTCATTCGTAGCGACACTCTACCCGGCGTTTCAGGCCTCACGCCTCCAGCCTGTGGAAGCCATCCGCCATGAGTGAATTGTCCCTCGACGCTCATGACGTCCGTAAGTCCTACCAACTTGGGGACGGGAGTGAACTCGAGGTTCTCCGGGGGGTAGACCTGCGCGTCCACCGAGGTGAGGCAGTGTCGATCGTTGGTGCGAGTGGGGCAGGGAAGTCGACGCTCCTGCATCTGCTCGGGGCGCTAGATCGGCCAACTGGCGGGATGATTCGCCTGGGGGGAGTCGATGTAACTGGTCGGACATCTCACGAGCTTGCCCGGTTACGAAACCGCTTCGTCGGGTTCGTGTTCCAGTTTCACCACCTCCTTAGAGAATTCTCGGCGGTCGAGAACGTGATGATGCCCAGGCTCATCCTTGGAGCTTCACGCGCGGAGGCGGCGGCCCTGGCAGAGGCCTTGCTGGACGCAGTGGGTCTGTCAGGACGCAGCACACATAAACCGTGGCAACTATCAGGCGGAGAACAGCAAAGAGTGGCAGTCGCGAGAGCGTTGGCGAATGAACCTGCGATCCTTCTCGCGGACGAACCTTCCGGGAACTTGGATGCCCGAACGAGCGAGGGGCTCCATGATCTGCTCTTTCAGCTCAAGGAGAGGCGTGAACTTTCGATAGTTCTCGTGACGCACAGCACAGAGTTGGCGTCGCGGGCGGACCGGATCTTGGAATTGAGAGACGGAGTGCTTTCCAATCACTCGTACGGTTGAGGAACACCGATGAAGTGCGAGAACTGTGATTCAGATAACGCTGTGATCCACCTGACGCAGATCGTGGACGACGAAATGAAAACGCTTCACCTCTGCGACCGGTGCGCTGCTGAGAAAGGTCTCGAAACATCCACGGTTCCCGTGAATTTACCCCTGACAGACTTCCTCGCCAATATGGGCCCGGAAGAGAGGAGTCCGGCGGAGGAGATGCCGACCCGTAGCTGCTCCTTCTGCGCGTTGACCCTTGCAGAATTCAAGAAAGCGGGCCGGCTGGGTTGCCCTCACTGCTGGTCTTCTTTTGAGGAGCAGCTCCGCGGTCTCCTTAGGAGGATCCATGGAGGTTCTCAGCATGTTGGAAAGGTCTATCTCTCTCCGGACTCATCGGTCTCCGAGCGGGAAAAGCGCCTAGATGCTCTACGGCGGAAGCTCCAGCGGGCGGTGGAGTTGGAGGAGTTCGAACGGGCTGCGAACCTGCGGGACGAAATCCGGGCAACTGAGCCAGTGGCCTGAGTCGCAGATCATGTCCTACTTCTCTCTCCACTTCTCCGTTCCATGAGTGAGATGCACTCGATCCGCGACTTTGGCCTCGCTTGGCTCGACGCCAGCGGGGAGTACGCCGACATCGTTCTCTCCACCCGCGTACGGCTTGCCCGGAATCTGCAAGGTCACGCCTTTGGGCCTCGGGCCCGCCTGAATGATCGTACTGCTGTGTTGAATCAGGTACACAGCGTCAGTAGCCGAGTAGAGCTTGTGCGGACCGCTGACATTCAGGAGCTGCGGAAACTCGACGCACGGTCCCGACGGATCCTACTGGAGCGTCGGCTTGCCTCCATAGACTTGATGGGGGACAGTGGTTCTCCGCCAGCCCCGGGCACCGCGGTGGTGCTCGCGTTGGATCGCCCGGTCTCGATCATGGTGAACGAGGAGGACCATCTCCGCCTACAGACCCTCCTCTCGGGATTACGGCTCAGAGAGGCATGGAATCTACTCGATAGTCTGGACGAGGAGCTCGGGGAGGAGTTGCCGTACGCCTATCATCACGAGTTCGGATTCCTGACAAGTTGCCCCACGAATGTCGGAACAGGTCTAAGGGCATCGGTTCTGATGCATCTTCCCGCACTGGTTCTCACCAAGGAGATCGTGAAGGTGCTCCAAGGCCTCTCTCAGGTGGGGCTGACTTACAGGGGGCTGTATGGAGAGGGATCCGAAGTCGTCGGAAACTTCTTTCAGCTGTCGAATCAGACGACGCTGGGCAAGAGTGAAGAGGATCTGGTCGACCACCTTGATCGGATCGTGAGGCAGGTAATCCAGTACGAGATCCACGCGCGGCAGGTCCTCCTTCGGGATGCTCCATCCGTCACTGAGGACAAGATCTGGAGGGCATACGGGCTTCTTCGCTACGCGCGGTCCCTTTCGTTCGAGGACTTGATGAATTTGCTTAGTGGAGTCCGGCTCGGCACAAGCCTGAAACTACTGCCTGGCCTACGGGTATATTCGCTCAACAAAATCATGGTATTCGCCCAGCCAGCACACCTCGAAGAGGCAGCCGGCCGCGATCTTTCCTCCGCTGAGAGTGATGTACATCGGGCGACTCTTGTGCGGCGGATCTTGTCTACAGAAGGAGTCGTGACTCCAGGTGAAGACTCTCACGATGGGAACGGAGCACCGGAGGCATCCGGTTGATCCCCCATTCCGACGCTTTCAAAAGCTGAAATGAACTACAACTTCACTGATCGCGTCCGAAAAGTTCTGGCCATGGCTAGGGACGAAGCCCTCCGGCTCCAGCACGATTATGTGGGGACCGAGCACGTTCTGCTCGGCCTCATCCGGGAAGGCGAGGGGGTGGCTGCTGCCGTTCTTTCGAATCTCAGCGCTGATTTAGACCGGGTGCTCGAGGGTATTGAAGAATCGGTAAAGCAAGGTAAGGCCACGATCGCACTCGGTGAGCTTCCCTATACCTCTCGCGCGAAAAAGGTGCTCGAGTTTTCGATGGCCGAAGCCCGTGAACTCAATCACTCATACGTGGGCACGGAACACTTGTTGCTTGGCCTCCTTAAGGAAGAGAAGGGGATTGCGGCACAGGTACTGAACTCCCTTGGCATCTCGTTGGAAGACGCTCGAGCTGAAACCTTGAAGGTGCTGGGGTCAGAGATGGGAGGAGGCGGAGGTGGACCGGTGGAACCGGCGGGGATTGGTGGCGGATCCTCGTCGCCTCCCGCTGCTAGTAGGCCCCAAAAAGGGGATAAGAAGTCGAAGACCCCCGCTCTGGACCATTTTTGTCGCGATTTGACTGATCTGGCGAAGAAGGGGGCTCTTGATCCCACCATTGGACGTGCGGATGAAATCGAGAGGGTGATCGAAATCCTCTGCCGAAGAAAGAAGAATAATCCGGTGCTCATCGGTGAGCCCGGTGTTGGAAAGACAGCGATGGTTGAAGGTTTGGCACAAATCATCTCTAGAGGGGAGATCACCGAGGCACTGAAAGGTCATCGGGTGTTGGCTCTCGACATGGCCGCCGTCATTGCCGGAACCAAGTATCGGGGTCAATTCGAGGAACGCCTCAAGGCAGTGATGAACGAAATTTCGATGAACAAGAACGTGGTCTTGTTCATCGATGAGCTCCACACCCTCGTAGGTGCCGGGGCGGCAGAGGGTGCTATCGACGCATCCAACATGCTAAAGCCTGCGTTGGCGCGGGGTGAGCTGCAGTGCATCGGGGCTTCAACTCTGAACGAGTACCGGAAATACATTGAGAAGGATGGTGCCCTTGAGAGGCGCTTCCAACCCGTGATTGTGGATCCGCCGGCTGTGGAGGAGACGGTGGCGATTCTCAAGGGCCTGCGTTCCCACTACGAGGATCATCATAAGGTGATCATACCGGACGAAACGATCGACACCGCATCTCGACTCGCCGATCGATACATCACAGACCGATTCCTCCCAGATAAGGCGATCGACGTCATTGACGAGGCGGGGGCGCGGGCACGCATCGCATCACAGGTTCCGCCCCCAGACATGGAAGAGCTCAAGGAAGAGTTGGCAGGGATTGCAGAGAAGAAGGAAACCGCAATTCAAGATCAGGACTTCGAGAGGGCAGCGGAACTCCGGGACCAAGAACGAGATGTGCAGCACCGTATCCAACTGCGTCAGGACGAATGGGAGGAGGAGAGGAAGGAAAACCGTCCGGAGATTTCGCCGGAAGAGGTCGCCTTCATCGTGGCACGGTGGACGGGAATCCCGGTGACTCGATTACGTCAGGCTGAGACTGACCGGCTGGTTAAAATGGAGGACGAACTCCACACGAGAGTCGTGGGACAGAACGATGCGATCACGGTGATATCGCGGGCGATTCGGCGAAGCCGCGCTGGGCTCAAAGATCCCCGCCGGCCGATCGGGTCCTTCATCTTCTCCGGACCGACAGGAGTTGGGAAGACAGAGCTCGCCCGCGCTCTCGCCGAGTTTTTGTTTGCAGACGAAGAAGCGCTAATCCGCGTGGATATGAGCGAGTATATGGAGAAGTTCTCTGTGTCAAGGCTCATTGGTGCCCCTCCCGGATACGTCGGATATGAAGACTCAGGTGCCCTCACCAAGGCTGTGCGGCGGCGTCCCTACTCCGTCGTTCTGCTCGATGAGGTCGAGAAGGCGCACCCTGACGTATTCAACATTCTCCTTCAGGTGTTAGACGAAGGGCACCTGACGGACAACTACGGGCGGGTGATCGACTTCAAGAACACGGTCCTGATCATGACCTCGAACCTAGGTGCCCGAGACATCACCAAGGGTGGCGGGTTGGGGTTCCACGCGACCGACCCTCAGTCGAACTACGAGGTCATGAAGGACAAGGTCCGGGAGGAGATCGAGAGGGCCTTCAATCCAGAGTTCCTGAACCGGGTCGACGACATCATCGTCTTCCACCCACTCGACCGCGAGGAGATTGGGGAGATCGTGCACATTCTACTTCGCGAGGTTCATGGACGCCTAGTGGAGGAGGAGTTTTCCCTTAGAATCACGGATTCCGCGGTCGCTTTCCTCGTGGAGAAAGGATACGACCAGAGGTTTGGAGCTCGTCCGCTCCGGAGGGCAATTCAGAAGTACCTCGAAGACCCGTTGTCTGAAAAGATTCTTCTAGCCGAGTTCGGAGCTGGAACCGAGGTCGAGGTTGGCGTGGATCCGGAGGGTGACTGTTTGACTCTTCGGGAGGCGTCAGCGACGAAGACGTAGGCGAATGTTCCCATCGTACGCCTCCGTGATGCTTTCGATTAAGAATTCCCTCCTAGGCTTCGCGATTGCCTTGGTGCCCGTAATGTTCGTATCCCGAGGGGAGGCAGAGGCTCAGGCGCTAGGTGCCGTCAGAATCGATTCGGTTGCCATAGTGGGAAATCGTGTGTTCCAGACGGGTCCCCTTTTGGGCACGATCGCGATTTTCCCTGGCGACACCATTGGCTTCCGCGAAGTCCAGGAGGCAGAAAAGCGACTGTGGGAGACGGGAAGCTTCAACGACATCACGGTCACTGCGGTGGAGGTGCCGGATGGGTTCGTCACCCTCACCTTTCAGGTCGATGAACACCCTGTGGTACGTGCACGTTCTATAGATGGACTCGAAAGCTTGGACGAAGGAGATGTCTGGGAGCACATAGGCCTGAGCGATTCAGGACTCGGCTATTCACCGCAGCTCTTCGTTCAAGCAAGACAGTTCATCCGAGATGGCCTCGCCGAAGAGGGAATCCCGTTTGTCCAGGTGGAGCAGGACCTCATCCCGATACCAGACAGTCCGGGTAATGTCGAGTTAGTCCTCCGCGTGACGGAAGGGCAGAGGGTGACGATTGCCAATGTGGTCTTCAATGGGAACGATCTGTTCGAAGATTCCGAACTCGAGGATGCGATTTCAAGCCGCTCCGAGGGCTTTTTTTGGTTCAGGTCCGGTTCCTTCCAAGAAACCGAACTCGAGGAGGACCTTCAGACACGGCTTCCTGAGTTCTATGCGTCTAATGGTTATATCGATTTCGAGGTTCTTGGTGACACCCTGATTATCGACCCGGCGACCGGAAAGGCTCGCCTCGAGATCGACGTCTCCGAAGGAATTCAGTACTTGGTGGGCGACTTCTCCATGGAGGGGAATCGCCGCTTTCCCACTCAGGATCTGGACCTGTATTACCAACCCGATGACGAAAGTCTCCTCCAATCCCTGGGAATAGGAGGAGATAGTGGGGATGGGCCTTCGGTGTACGATCAAGGGGTATTTGAAGAGGCGACCAGTGGCGTTCGTAGTCTCTATTCCAATTCTGGATATCTTTATGCTCAGATCTCAGCGGATCTTGAGCGTGTACCGTCAGCTTCGGATGGGGAGCCACCGACGGTTGACCTCCGATGGATTATTACCGAAGGGCAACCCGCGTATGTCCGACGGATCCTTATTGAAGGCAACGACTATACTCACGACCGGGTGATTCGGGAGCGGATCCAGCTTCTCCCTGGGGACGTCTACTCGGAGGATCGTCTGATGCGGAGCTATCAGGCGATTTCTGGGCTGGGGTTCTTTGAATCTCCGCTTCCTATTCCGCAGATCGAACCTGACCCGCAAACCGGAGATATTGACGTCACCTTCGCGGTGGAGGAGCGGCAGACCGGCTCCGTCAACTTTGGAACGACGGTAGGAGGTTATACCGGGCTGGCGGGATTTGTCGGATATGACCAACCCAACCTCTTCGGGCAAGCGAAGTCCGGAAGCTTCCGCTGGGACTTCGGGCGATACCAAAACAATCTGATTCTCCGGTATACAGACCCGGCAATCGCTCTGTCGCGGATTAGCGGCACCGTCTCCCTTTTCAACTCGAGAGACCGATTCTTCTCATTCTCAAGCGGTCGACGGAAGGTGCTGGGGGTCAGTACCCAGCTCGGCATGCCCGTGCGGGGCTCCCTGTTCACTCGGGCCTTTGTCGGGTATTCGGTCTCGCGGACAGAGTACGACCTCGAGGGGGGCGTTGAGGACACTTCTCTTTTCGGACGGCCGTCGGGCCTTATGAGCCAGTTGAGCCTTGGGATTGGACGGACTACTTTGGACCACCCGCTATTCCCAACAGTTGGCTCGGAATTGCGTTGGACCACTGAGCTAAACGGTGGTTACCTGGGTGGGGACGGTGACTTCACAAAGCACCTTGCCGAGGGAGCTTGGTGGATCCCCATAGGGCAGATCGGAGACGACTCGCCAGGGTCCCAGCCTGTGCGCTTCGCGTTGGGAGTTCGGGCTCGGGCGGGGATGATAAGCGGAAATGCTGAGGCTTTCCCCTTCGAGCGTTTCTGGCTTGGGGGTGTACAGTTCGGAGAACCGCTCAGGGGTTATGAGGAGACCACAATAACGCCAATGGGGTACTTCGAGCGCCGGGACAGCACTATCAGAGATGTGGAACGACTCGGCGATGCTTTCACGACCATTAGCGCTGAGTATGCGCTCCGGCTGGGCAACAGTATTTCTGTGTCGGCCTTTTATGAGGCCGGTGGCCTGTGGAGGCACCCGAGAGAGGTGGACCCTTCCCGTTTGTTCCGGGGGGCTGGTCTCGGCATCCAGCTAGTGACACCTTTCGGGCCATTCGGACTAGATTATGCCTACGGATTCGACAGGATCGTGCCGGCATGGCAGTTTCATTTCCGAATGGGTGGACAGCAGGGTCTGTAGAAATGTGTTGAGCTCCTGGGCTCGCCCATATTTGATTCATAGGGATGGCCACAGTTGTCCCACCTACGAGCGGAGTAGGTTTCATGCGTGTACTCACCCTGGTAGCTCTAGTCACCTTGGTGTCTTGCGGCTTTGCCTCTGACCTTGAGGCTCAGGAAAGCACCCTTAAGATAGGGTATGTCAACTCCCAAGCGATTCTTCAACAGGCTCCGGGGGCGACCGAGGCTCAAGAAGAATTCGACCGACAGATGGAGCGCGTCGCGGCAGAGGTCGAAAACATGGGAATGGAGCTAGATAGCCTTGTTAGTTCCTATCAGCAGCAGCAGAGCACGCTTCTCCCGAACGTGCGCCAGGCCCGAGAGGCTGAGCTCGGGCAGTTCCAGCAGCGATACCAGCAGAGGGTCGATCAGATGTCACAGGAGGCGGAGGTGGCCAGGCAGGCTCTGGTCGAACCGCTTTTTACTCAGATGGCCGATACGATTGATGACATCCGAGAGGAAGGCAACTACCA
>CAUZHN010000072.1:0-10000 GCA_963579625.1 Gemmatimonadales bacterium UBA6960 | reverse complement strand
AGCGTGCCCGCCAGCGTCCGATTAGCTCGCTCCGTTTGCACGGTGAGCCGAATGAGAGTCTCGTACCCCTCAGCTCTCTCCCGCTCGACGGTAGTAACCTCGATATTTCGCTCCTTCGCCACGACCAGAGCATTCACCGCATTGACACTTGCAAGGAGAGGGGACAGAAGCCCCTCCAAGGCCGCCGCTGTGATCGGACGGCTGTTTAGACTAGCAGCCTCACCCGAGTAGGTAATCGTTACCGACTGCAGGCCACTCTCCGTGAGCTGCCCGGAAAAACTCCCCAACTGCCGGGCGAGTTGGATGTATGGCCTCAGGAGCGGCGCCTCCTCCGCTGACACCGCCGGCATGTTCAACGCATTCGTGACGGCCCCGGTCAGGAGATAGTCGGACATCTGATCGGCGATCTGCACTGCAACCTTCTCCTGAGCCTCTCCCGTGGACGCACCCAGGTGCGGTGTTACGATAACGTTTTCGCACTCGAAAAGGGGGTGGTGACCCGGAGGCTCGGAGCGGAACACATCAAGGGCCGCACTTGCGACGTGCCCATCTTTCAGCGCTTCGTACAAAGCGTCCTCGTCGATCAGTCCACCCCTCGCACAGTTGAGAATCCGAACCCCCCGTTTGGTTTTGGCCAACGCGGATGCATCCAGAATGTCACGCGTGCTGTCGTTCAGGGGTGTGTGCAGAGATATGAAATCAGCTCGTTCCAGAACCTCATCTAGCTCTAGGCGCTCAATTCCGAGAATCTCAGCCCGTTCAGGTGAAAGGAAGGGATCGGTGACGATCACTCGCATACCCAGTCCTTGGGCACGGGAAGCGACTATGGAGCCAATGTTCCCGCAGCCGATCAGACCAAGCGTCTTGCCCGCCAGTTCAACACCGATGTACCGTGACTTCTCCCACTTTCCTGAACGGGTCGACCGGTCGGCAGCCGGGATCTGTCTAGCCGCAGACATCATCAGAGCGAGCGTGTGTTCCGCCGTCGTCACAGAGTTTCCAAACGGCGCGTTCATCACGATCACGCCTCTGGCAGTGGCCTCTCCCACATCGATATTATCAACTCCGATGCCCGCCCTGCCCACAACACGGAGACTCGTAGCAGCCTCGAGGATCCGCGAAGTCACCTGGGTTGCGGACCGAACCGCAAGGCCGTCGAAACTCCCAACGATCCGAACAAGCTCGTCCTCAGAGAGACCGGCTCGCGATTCGCTTTCGATCCCACGCGCGTCAAACACCCGCTCTGCTGCTACGCTGAGTTTATCTGCGATGAGCACCTTAGCCACGGAGAACCTCCCGGAAACCCCAGTCCAGCCAGGGTATGAGTTTTTCGAGATCCGAGCTTTCTACGGTCGCCCCACCCCAAATCCGCAATCCAGGAGGAGCATCACGGTAACTGGCGATGTCGTAAGCGACACCCTCCTTCTCAAGGAGGATGACCAATTGTTTGATGAATCGCGCCTGCTCCTGGAGGGTCAGCTTCGTCACAGCCGGGTCGATGACGGTGAGGCAGATCGAGGTCGGTGACCTAATCTCTTCTCTGACCGCGAGGAAATCGACCCACTCAGTGTGAGCAACCCAATCGTCAATCACCCCGAAGTTTCGGCGGGCTCGCTGAATCAGACCCGCCGCCTCACCTTCGCTCTTGGCCCACCGTAGGCCGTCAAGGGCATCCTCCACGCAGAGCATTGAGGGCGTGTTAATCGTCGAGCCGGAAAAGATTCCCTCATTCAGTTTTCCACCCTTCGTCATACGAAAGACCTTCGGCAGCGGTCGCGCCGGTGTGAACAATTCGAGTCGCTCTACCGCCCTGGGACTCAGCGCTATCATGCCATGGGCAGCCTCCCCACCGAGCACTTTCTGCCATGAGTAAGTGATGACGTCCAGACGGTCGAAAGGAATTTCCATGCCGAGAACAGCAGACGTAGCATCGCATATCGTGAGTCCCTCGCGGCCTTGGTTGATCCAATCCCCATTCGGAACACAAACGCCTGAGGTGGTCCCGTTCCAGACAAACACTACGTCCCGGTCAGTATCGACCGCATTGAGATCTGGCAGGTCACCGTACGGGGCTTCATGGATCCGAACATCCTCTAGACGGAGTTGCTTCACGACGTCTGTCGCCCACCCTAAGCCAAAGCTCTCCCAAACTAGCACCTCCACACCACGGGCCCCGAGGAGAGACCACATCGCCATTTCAAAGGCTCCGGTATCCGATCCCGGGACGATCCCGAGACGGTAGCCGTCCGGAAGCCCCAGGAGGCTACGGGACCGATCGATGACCTCAGCGAGACGGGCCTTAGCGGTCTTTACCCGGTGTGAACGGCCCAGGATTGCATCTTGGAGTGCGCCCAGGTTCCAGCCCGGTCGTTTCGTAGTCGGACCCGATCCAAATCGTGGGTTGGCCGGGCGTGCCGTGGGTTTCATGAAAGGTATTTCAAGCTAGATCGGTAGAGCGTATGGGCCTTGGCGACTCAAAGTGCAGGATGACTAACAACCGGTGGAGTGCCAGTTCCCATTACTGGCATCCCATTTCTGGAAGCACAGCCGGACAAGAACATTTGAACATCCCGGGAGCAAAAAGATCAGCGGCTAGTTCCAATTCGGCTCGTGGTAACACCCATTATGAAACTCTGCGAAAAACTGGTGAACCAAGGGGTGCTCAATGGGTCGCCTTGAGTCACCGGGCTCAAGGTTCTGCTGAGCCACATAGGTCTGGCCGGTCGAGCCATCGACCAACACGTGGTACCAGGGCTGTTGTCTGGCCGGCTTGTAACCCTTCCCCTGGGTCTGGAAGGTGTACCAGTCGTCGTCAGCTTGGCATGTCGCGTCGTAGCCGACCACGACGCCGCGATAGCCATAGCGCACGTGGTGTACGATCTGTCCTACCCGGAAGTGCATATCTTCAGTCACAGGGACCCATCCGATCCTCGCGTAAGGACAAGCTAGATTATTAGCATCGCCTCGATCTCCCGTACTTTCAACCCTGGACCATCGCTCAATGGCTAGTCCGCAAACAACTCCAACGCACATCGGTCCCACAGAAGACGGCTCCGCGCTACGGATCGAATGGGAGGATGGCCATGAATCGGTCTATCGTCCCCGCGGTCTCCGAATGGTCTGCCCCTGCGCAAAGTGCGTCGACGAATTCACGGGCCGTCGTATCGTCACTGAAGAGATGGTTGATGAAGATGTTTATCCCACCACCATCGAATACGTGGGGAGATATGCTCTGCAGTTCTTCTGGAGCGACGGACACAGTACCGGCTTCTACCCCTACGACTTACTGCGCGCTCTATGTGACTGCTCGATTTGCCTGTCTCAGGGTGAGCCCAAGTAGTTGTCAGATTCATCTAGGATATAAAGCCGCTTGAGCGGTCGCCGACATCCAGTCCTATGGTTACGTTGAGGATCATCACTTGTGCCTTTATTTGGCCGGCTTCCGTTCTTGAGGGCTTCGAGCCCATTTCACTATTGGGGCACCGAATCATCTCAGACCAATCCAAAACGTCCGATCCTCGAGATCCGCAGCCGTAGTGGCATGTTGTGTACTACCTCGTTGTGTATGGTTTCGGTAGTTATCACTGGCTGACACCTGTGCCATGGGAGGAATGATGATTGCACGAGCATCACGGTTAGTGCCCGCTCTCTGTTTCTCCGTCGTATGGACCGCCGGGCTGTTCTCTTCAGTCATCGCACAGGTGCCAGATCGAACCCAAGGGTGGGATTCCGACTTTCAATCACCCAGAACCACTTGGGGCCATCCGGACCTCCAAGGAAATTGGAGCAATGCGACACTCACCCCGTTCGAGCGCCGAGTGGACTTCGGTCCTGAATACACCTGGGAACAGGCCAACGATATCGAAAGAGCGGAGCGGGCCCGAGTTGAAGCGGGCTCCGAGCCGAGCGACCCGAATCGTCCGGTACTTGAAGCTGCGAACGACCCTGGCTCATACAATCAGGTCTATTTTGATAGGGGTGATCGTTTGGCAACCGTCAATGGTCAAGCGCGGACATCACTCATCACCTTTCCATCGGACGGTCGGATACCCGAGCTTTCACCTGAGGGCCTGAGGCGGAAACGGGAGTACGAGGAGTTCCGATCCCAGTTCGGAGAATACGACCATCCCGAGCTACGACCCTTGGCTGAGCGTTGCATCGTTTACTACGCCTCTAGCCCCACCGGTGTCCTCGGACCCCCAATGACTCCAACTGCTGGTTACAATAACAACTTCATAATTGTACAGAATGCTGACCATGTACTGA
Organism: Gemmatimonadales bacterium UBA6960; assembly: GCA_963579625.1. Lineage (GTDB taxonomy): Bacteria > Gemmatimonadota > Gemmatimonadetes > Longimicrobiales > Gaopeijiaceae > JAAXGI01. The sequence continues at coordinate 5,734 of CAUZHN010000072.1, read as the reverse complement.
TCAGTGCGGAGATGATCCACGACATCCGAATCATCCGCCTGGGCGATCCGGATCCACTGCCTAAGCACATCCGGCCCTGGTTTGGCGACTCATGGGGCCACTGGGAAGGCACCACGCTGGTAGTAGAAACTACTAACATCCATCCTGATCAGGGCATTAGAGAGTCACCCAATAAGATCTTGCATTCTGAAGATATGAAGGTGATCGAGCGCTTCACACGAGTCGACGATGACACAATTCTCTACGAATTCGAAGTTCATGACCCAATAACCTATAGTGAGCCATGGGGCGGGGAGATTCCCTGGGAGAAATTTGACCAACAGATTTACGAGTATGCCTGTCACGAGGGCAACTACTCACTCGCAAATGTCTTGAGTGGCGCACGCTATCAGGAACGGATAGAGGCACAGAACGGAGGCAACTGACCCGAGGGGCTACGGGTTTCGCGATGGGCCCTTGCTATGGTTAACGCCACCGACTGCTAGCTAGGGCAAAGCAAAAACGAACAGGCCGTTACCACCGGTTGGACGCCGCTTCTCGGGTGTCAGCGTCAAAGGAATCATCGACCAGCTTGCTGAAACAGTGCCGGTCGAAATCGCAACGTACTGCGTCTCACCAACCGCGTAAGTGATCGGGAAACCCTGGACAGAAGTCGGCAGCCGCGTCTCCCACAGCGACTCACCTGTCACCACGTCGTAGGCGTGGACAAACCGATCCCAGTCCCCCACGAACACGAGTCCACCTGCCGTTGTGAGCGCTGCCGAGTTGAACGGAGTGCGCTTCCGATTCGACCACAGGATCTCGCCACTCACGTCCATCGCTACGAACTCTCCCAGATTCCCATCGCTGGCCGGGTGATGCAGGTTTTCGCGCTGCCCGAGACCCTCACCTCCACCTCCCTCACGCTGCTCGACCCCAATGTAAACCGACCTCTGACAGTTCAATGTCAGCGGAATGTAGAAAGCCTCCGTCTCCGGGCTGTACGCCATGGCTCTCCAACTCTTTAGGCCGGAATGGCTCGGACAGAACTCGAGCTCGACACCAAGTTCAGGCATAACACCCGGATGATAGGACACTTCGCCAGTCACTGGATCAACGTCGAGCAGGTCCTGATACCCTAGGTCGGTTGCGCGAACAAACTGGCCGGTCTCCCGATCAAGCTGCCACAAGATGCCAAGCTTCCCCATGGTAAAAACGGAACGCCGCCCATCGACATCGACGAGAACTCTCTCGAATACTTCGTCCATATCATGAGTTTCGCCGGGGAGATGTTGGTAGTACCACACGATCTCTCCGGTGTCCGGGTCGAGCGCTAGGGTGGAACTGGTGTAGAGTGCGTCCCCACCGGTCATTCGGCTCGCCTGGGCCCATGGCTTCGCTTGGGCAACCCCCCAGTACGTGAGCTCCAGCTCAGCGTCGTAGGTGCCCGTTATCCAAGCATCCCCACCGCCACGAAAATGCATGGGCAAATCGCCCCATGTATCTCCCCCTGGTTCACCTGGTCGAGCCACCGTCGACGTGCGCCAGAGTTCACGTCCAGTCTGAGCGTCGTGCGCGGTAATGAAGCAGCCCTCGTCCCAGAACCACTGGCAACCGGTGATTCCTGAAATCACTTTACCATCGGCTATGACTGAGCCGCTGCTAAAGGTGAACCCTTTCTCCGCGTCTGCGACCTCGGTGTCCCAAACCACTTCGCCCGTGTTAGCGTCCAATGCCACGACATGTGCATCAGCTGTGTTCAGAAAGACTTTGTCACCGTATATGGACAGGCTTCGGTTCTCACTTCTGCTTCCCTCCGCCGTCGGGAACTGGCGCTGATACTCCCACAGCAACTCGCCTGTTGCTGCTTCGAGCGCATGCACCGTGTTGCCTGGACTAGCGAGATACATGACGCCCTCGCGTACCAGTGGCGTCGTCTGCTGCAATCCCGGCTCCATCGCCCACGACCAGACTAACCGCAGCTGCCCAACGTTCTCACGAGTTATCTGACCTAGCGGGCTGTAGCCCCAGCCGTCAGAGGTTCGACGCCAGTGTAGCCAGTCGTTAGGGGGCGGATTGGCCAATGTGTAATCCGTGACTGGTGACACGTCAGCGGACTGAGCCGTTACCGGCGTGGGCAACCCGAGGAAGAATAGGCAGACGAAGGCAGTGGACACGAAGCGTGGAATCATGACAGGGCTCCTCAATGTAAGACCCCTTGGTCAGCCAGCACCGCCGATTCTGAGCGACTCGAGCCAACTGACAGACATCAGTTCTTCCTGGACTTCGACAACGACACTCATCATGGACTGTCCCTTCTCATAGAACAACTCCTGGGTGTTCTGATCTGGGACCCAGAACCCATACTCTTTGGCAACGTAGATGCTCATGCTTTTGACCGCGCTCATATACCTGATGTAAACCGTAACACCCTTAGTGCTTACGCGCTTATACGGCTTGTCCGGTAATTCTAGGTGCCACTGTTTGTGGCACTGTTTCTAGGGGCCCAACCGATCCTATCATCCTCATGGATATCTGCACCCGGGACAGCCGGTCCCCTGCCTAGTCCGCTGGGATACACGGCATTTCCACTCATGTCCTTTCTCGCACAACCACCACACTTTCTTACTAGATCCCGCCGTCACCTCGCTCGGGCCAAGATCGTTCTTGTCCGGGTGCCATTCATTGGCTATCTCCGGAAAGACCACCTCCAGATTGTTGGTATCACTAGCTCTCCGGCCTGAGCAGTAGGGACAGCCCGAAGGTCTACTAGTCCGATTATTTACTGTGGCCTCCCATTCGTGTCCCTCCTCACAAAGCCACCAGAACTTCTTGTTCGCACTTTTCGCGACCTCGCTCGGGCCAAGATCGTTCTTGTCCGGGTGCCATTCATTGGCTATCTCCGGAAAGGCCGCCTCCAGATTGTTGGTATCGCTAACCCTAGGCTTCATAGGCAAAACCCTGAGGTGGACTCGTGGGCATAGACCCATCGTCACTGCACGCAAGCAGCAAGAGCACTAATGAAGCTCGGACGAAGTACATGCAAATAAGATGCGCGCTGCCCTTAGCACTCCGCTAACGCCACAAGAACTCCATTGAAGTGCACGCAGGTGGTACTGTTTCTATCTAAAAACGTGCATACCGGCCGAAGTCGATATGCACGTTTATTAGATCCGCTTCGGGCCCGAAACCCCAGGAGCCTATAACTACTCGTTTTTTCTGAGAGCGGGAGCTGGACTCGAACCGGCGACAGCCACGTTGGCAAAGTGGTGGCGCATCGTTCCTGAATTACCGCACGGGTACTATTTGGGTTGCTGTTAACTCGTCGAATACGTTCTGGATGCGCACTAACGCAAGCGGCCAGTCCAGGTCGGCAGTGTCAACCCGAGAGGCGATGTCGGCTCGCGTGGCGCCCACCGCAATTTCGCCGCGGACCCGATCGATCACGGTTTCGAGCTTGCGACGAAACGTCCTGACGTCGTCCTTGGTCATGATGGGCCCATGACCCGGAATCACGGCATCGAAGTCAAGAGCCAGCATAGCGGTTAACGTGGCCGGCCATTCAGTGGCACTGCCGCCATTCGCAAAGTCCCAGAAGGGCGACAGGGTGCTGCCGTCCAATCGCTCGCCATAGATGAAGAGATCACCAGTGTGGACCACCCGGAGATCGGGAAAATAGATTACTGCATCCCCATTGGTATGGCCCCTACCGAAATGGTGGATCTGGACCTCTGCATCCCCCAGGAATACTGCGGTTTCATCCGAAAAGATGATGCGTGGTGCTCCGGTCTGGTTGTTTCGGATGATATTAGTACGAGCATTCTTGTGAGCAATTACTTCCGCTGACTGCATGAAGTCAGCATTACTGCCGGCATGGTCCCCGTGGTGATGCGTGTTGAGCACGTACTTAATCGGCTGGTCAGTGACGCTGCTGACCTGCTCGGTGATGAAATCGAAGCTGTAGGGAAACTTGTCGTCGACAATGATGACTCCGTCGTCGGTTACCCGGACCGCCACGTTCCCACCCGACTGTCCGCCATCAAACCCGGGGATGACGTAAAGGCCATCCATCACTTCGCTGATCTGCAGCCGCGCCTCCTGTTCGGGAGTGAAGATGGGCCGTTCCTGGTCTCCGGCCTGCATGAGCATTGAACCAAAGCCAACAGGAACCATCAGCAAGCCGAGTTTCTGCCATGGGCGCATTGGATACCTCTCTGGGGAAGACTCGAGCACTGGTTAGGGACCTTTGACAACGATGATGCGCGACGGCCACTCGCCGGTGGTCCCCATCTTGGCCACGACACTGAGTATTTTGGTGTCAGCGACTGAGACGTTGTTCGATGGCCCGTTCACTTCGTACAGATACCGCCAGCCCACCGTCAAGGGCGATGGGCTTCCCCACCGGAAGCCGTTCACCGCAACTCAACCCTCGAGAGCCACTACTCAACCGGGCGGTTGAATACTCTCAAGAGGCCGAGCTTGATCGAAGAACAGCGGTTAATTGATCCAACCCCGATCCACAGCGGTAGGGTCGTGATGGGGCTCGATATCCGTATTAAAGGGAGTTCTTCGCGATCACCTCTGATCAGTCTCTTCTTGGGCTTCTAGGCTCTCCTGATAACGGGCACCGCTGAGAACACCTTCGAGAGAATAGTTGCCCTCGTGACAGGCGTACTCGTAGAGCAGGTCATCGAACCTCTTGAACGGGATCTCGCCTCCCCAGGGTTCTGTGTAAATCATCGGGTCCTCAATCGTGAAATCATAGAGGATCGTTTCCTCATCGATTCGCGTGAGACGCTCGATTACTTTCATATTTTCCGAGGGAGGGATCCCCCGAAATCTCTGATCGGGATGAATGTTCGTAGTCTCGACCACAAGCGTATTCCCTTCCCACCGGCCCCAAGAATCGCCAAACCAGGGACGCATGTGAGCCGGTAGCGGTTTGGGCTCTCCGAGTTGGATGACCCGCACGTCGTGGACCATCTCCGTCATGATCACCACGTGATCGGCGGTCTGCACGATCGTGTAGTTGTTGTTGTAGGCCGTGTTAGGCATCATTGGAGGTCCCGCGCTCGACCCGAACGAAACGATACACCGTTCTCCGAGAGGTCGAAGCTCCGGGTGGTCGTACGGGGCAAATTGGTCCCGGAGCGCCTCGTACTCCTCGACCCGTCGTTCACCCTCCGGCGTCAGAGCCGGTCGGCGTCCATCCGCCGGACGGGTAACCAGAGATGTTCGGGGCTGGCCATTGACGATCGCTACCCGCGTGCCCCGATCCCAATAGACCTCGCTGTACTCCGCGCCGCTCAGTCGCCTCTCATTGGTCAGAGAGTCATCCCCTTGGTTGTCCTCCCTTCCGCACGCAACTGACCCTGGGTTAGCAGGGCACTCTTCCGTTACCCGCTCGATATCCTCGACTTCCTCCCATGTGAACACCGGTCCCCTACCCTCTTCCCGCTCAAAGGGAGTGAGCGTAACGTTTGTCCAGTTCCCCTGCAGGTCCGGGTGACCATCGGATATTCGGGAAACCTCCCATCCTCCCGCATCGCTGGTCCGAGACTGCGCCGCTGCGGTCGACATCACGCCCTGCGTCGCTGTCGCACAGGAAACCACAAGAAGAAAAGCAGTGTGGCGCGATTTCATTTCTCCGCCTGGTTGAGGTTGGTCCTCGCTGGGTGAATACCCCTCTCATTCCCGGTTAGATTCAGCCGGCTCCTTCACCTCCACACGTTCCTGTTAGTACGCGCAACTCAGT
>CAUZHN010000071.1:0-12277 GCA_963579625.1 Gemmatimonadales bacterium UBA6960 | reverse complement strand
ACCGTCGGAAATCCGTTTGGTCTAGGTAGTTATGGTCGATCGTGAACCCGAGGTAGTCGTAGCCGTCGACCCGGTAACCGCTGTGGGCGCCACCTACCTTCGCGATCAGTCGGCCCGAGAAGAGGGGTTGAATGTCAGGGAGTAGGTCGCGGAACCACTTCGAGGCAAGTTCCACCCTAGCATCCGTACCTGTATCGGGAGGATCGAAGACTGTTTCTGGCGGGTTGGGACTCTGAAGGGTGGCAGGGAATCCCTCGTTGGCGAGCGTGCCTTCGAATTCGTTCGCGGGCGAAAAATATTCGACTTGGTACAGTTCGCCGAGTTCCGCCAGCTCGATCGCGGCTGCCCGGCATGAGAGCAGATAGTTATCGAGTCTGGTCTGTGGGTCCCCAACGGTTGGCACTCCGTCGGCATTGCCGCTAAGTAGCACGGCGAATCCGAGACCCTTGTACCGCATGACTTCTTCTTTGACCATCTCCAGACGACCATGTTGGAATTGGTACTCACCGTTCTCGAGTACATCGAAAGATGCGAGGACTGAGACGGTGTTGATCCCGAGCGACCTTAACCGGTCAACCCCAGCAGGATCACTTACGAACGTGGCCAACTGGTCCCAAGCTCCGGGCTCCCAGAGTCCCCTGATCACAGCTGGATAGGCACGTCCTGAAACCGACACGGAAACGGTCGCCGTTGTAGTGAGGGTCCCGGAAGTCGCCGTAATCGTTGCGGTTCCGTTAGCGACTGCCGTAACCAATCCGGACGACGATACCGTAGCAACGCCAATATTAGATGAGCTCCAGGCCACCACAGCACCATCCATCGTTGCACCGTTCTGGTCTTTAACCGTAGCGGTGAGTTGCTGCGTTTCACCCAAGGAGGAAAAGCTCAAGCTCGTCGCAGACAGCGTGATCAAGGTCGCGGTCTGGGTAACCAACACCGTCACCGATGCCGTGGCACTCACGGAGCCCGATATCGCCGTAATCGTTGTGGTTCCGTTAGCGACCGCCGTAACCAATCCGGACGACGATACCGTAGCAACGCCAATATTAGATGAGCTCCAGGTCACCACAGCACCATCCATCGTTGCACCGTTCTGGTCTTTAACCGTAGCGGTGAGTTGCTGCGTTTCACCCAAGGAGGAAAAGCTCAAGCTCGTCGCAGACAGCGTGATCAAGGTCGCTACAGGTGTAGGCGGAGTCGGTGGCGTTGGTGGTGTCGTGGGCGTAGTCCCGCCGTCACCGCATGCCGTGAGGAGTAGAACAGTTGTCAGTCTGATGTAGCGCATGCACATAATCTGCGGTGATGCTCGGGGATCTTGCCAGTTAGCGCCCTAGCCCACACGCATCGGTGTCAGGCTACCAGTTCCCACCGACGACTAGGGTGGGGGTATTGCGCTCGGTAGTCGTGCCATCACAAATCCGATTTCTGGCACCCACGCTCCGGCGGTAGTGATGTCGTCCATCGCCAGAAGATCAAGCAACGTGAGCGCCGCCAGACCAATCGCAGCGCTCAACCGGCCAATCCTCTCGCGGGTCATCTGCATGCCCTAATTCTGCTTGGGGACCCAATAGCTCCGCAACTTATTCGGGAGCCACCACGCCGGACGCGCAGAACAGTGTTGCATAGTCCAGACCAGCCCTAAGAGCAACTGCTCGCTATCAACAACAGTTGTGCCTTTAGGGACTTGGGAAAAAACTGCTACTACGTCCTGACAAACGGTACCATATCAACCCACCCCACTCGTGGAGGGCTGTAGATATCATCCAGGTTGAGTGCGTAAAGCTAAACCCGCCCCAACCGGTTCGCCGTTGAGTCTTGTAGTCTACAGGAAATGCTAAGATCTCCCAGCCTTGGGCCCGAAAGGCCCCTACTGCACGCGGCATGTGGCTCGCTGATGTGACAAGAAGCCAACCTCTTGTATCGGAGACTAAGCGCCGTGCTAGTACCGCGCTCTCAGCCGTGTTCCTGGAGTTCATTTCGTAAGTTATCCGGGCACTGTCTAGGCCGAGCCCACTGAAGATCGTGCGGGCAGCGAATGCATTCTTCTCCACATCTGTGCTCCAGGGCCTTCCCCCACTGTATACGATCGGGAGATCCGGGTAGGACCTCGCGAGGATCACAGCCTCCAAGAGTCGGTCTCCTGCTTCTCGCAATGATGCAACACCTCGGGAAGCAGTAATCGCCACGTCTTCTCCACCTGCTAGAACCAGAATTCCCCTGACGGATGAGGGCAGCGCTGAAGGGCGTGGAAATCGTTCCTCTAGCGGTGATACCAACCATCCACCTACCGGGGCGATGGATATGAAGAGGGCTGTGGCGATGACGCAGTACAGAATCCGTCGTCCAGATACCACCCAACCGCGAGCCAGAAACACCGCCACCATGACTAGTCCCAAGAGAATGAGACGATCAGGTTGTAGAATCCATTCCAACCGGCTCATCATATTTTCGCTCCGTAGTTCTCGCACTTGGGTAGCACGCGAATCCCTGAGTTAGCGACAAGCTAAGAGGAATCATCCAGATTCGAACCTTCTTTCTTGGACGACACTTTCGTCTAGAAGCCTCAATCGCTATCGGGTAATTCTTCGGCAAGCGGACCAAAAACCCCCTAATTCTTCCCTTACCCTACACGGGAGCACGAGATTGGACGGAAAGAATCGCGTTCTATAGTCCGGGGATGGGTGCCGTGAAATAGGCGGAATGCACTCCACTAGCAGGTTCGTTCTCTAGCGTGGGTAGAGGGGAGGAATGCATCTTGGGAGAAAGCAGTCCATGAAGAGGAGGGGGGAATCAGTGGGAATTCCGGGCATCGTTTCTTGGGGGAATAACGCTACGCAAAGATTGTCTTTGTTATTTCTTGTTTCTTTTTCCCTGGCGGCCCCTCTGGATGGCCAGAGCATGATGATGCTGAGTGCTGGCACTAATGTCGCCACTTGGGGTGGTGAGGACGCGGTGAGTCCCGGGTCGACGCTGTATCAACAAACCGGGTTAAATGTTGGAGCTTCCGTCCTCATTTCAATCACTGATAATATGGGAATCCAGCTCGGAGGAGCGTACTCATCGAAAGGAAAGAGGGAAGGAGACGGTGGGGCCATGTCTCGTATCAGGATGGACTACTTCGAACTGCCAGTTCTTCTCAGGGCGAAAATCCCCTCTTACGGCACAGCCTTCAGTTACCATTATTTTCTGGGTCCAGCAGTAGCTTTTCTGACTAAATGCAGTGTGACCTCTCCTTCAGCTTCTACGACAACCTGCACCGAAACTGATCTCCTCAGGAAGAGCTTGGATCTTGGCGCGGTCGGAGGCGTTGGAATAGACATGGAAGTATCAGACACACTCAGTCTGGTCATCGATGTGGTCTACAACTTCGGACTTTTTTCAATTGATAAGGCCGGTAACGACATCAAGAATCGCGTATTCACCATGCAGGCCGGTATCGGTTTCCCTATAGGGTAGAGCCTAATAAGGCCTGAGGATCACCTCAGAACGCTAGGACACTTCGTGCTAGGACTGGGGGAGGGCTAGTTCCTGCGTTCCTCATGCCCGGTTCCGAATTCTTCGAACAACAGGCCTGGCCAGGCTCTTGGCGAACGACATGATATCTTTCCCGAGAGCACTCCTCGCGGTTCTTCGAAAGACCGCCTTTTGTTGCGCGTAATAGTTGTCCCGGGTCGGGAGCACACCTGCCTCGCGCTTGAAGAGCGCCCAGAGTTCACCAAAGTCGGCGCCCGCCACTTGCCTGAGTCCGGCGGAGGCTCCCAGTCGCCGTAGATTCCCGGCGCAGAAGTACGAAATGTGTGTAGCGTGAATGAATGCAGTTCTAAATCCTTTCTTGAGTGAAGGAGCACCGGCGTTGGGCAGCGCGACGTACGCCCTTCCAGTCGGCTTGAGCATCTGTTGCACCGTTCGCAGAGCCGAGGATGGATCAAGAAGATGTTCCAAGACGTGCCGGACGATGATGATATCGAAGGCTGCCTCGTAGGCCTCGTAGTCCTCGCTCAGATCCCGCCCAATAACCGTTCCGCCGCGCGACTCGATTGACGCCGATAGCTCCGGCACCGGCTCGACAGCGAAGTAGTCATAAGACTGACTCCGCGTGTAGTCGAGTAACCAACCCTGACCTGCACCAATGTCGAGGATCGACGACCCGGTTCGCATACACGGTCGTAACCGCGCCACCAGCATCGCCAACTTCGTTTTGTTATTCGCCTCGTTCCGCTCGTGGTTCTGAGCATATCGCGACGCGAAAAAGTCATTGTTGATCCGCGCGTAGTCGCGCACGGAAGGAAGAGGGAACCGTTGAATATGACCACACGACCTGCAGATAGTGACGCGGCGGAACGGACTGCTATCGTGTGGCGAGTAGCCGAAAAGGAAGGGCTCTAAATCCTTTTCGGAGCATACGAGACACGTGTCGATGTGTGGTGACTGAATCAGAGGTCCTTTTGGTGATCTGTCGCGGACAGTGTCAGGCTAACCAGTTTCCTAGCCGCTTAAGCGCCAAAAGCCTATATGAGCACATGCTTTTTATCTAGTGGCAGCGCCACCAAAGTTTTTTTCAGGAAACGGCGTTTCAGTAGCGGCGATGTGTGCGGAGTCGCACCAGTACCGCCCCCTGCTGACGACAGAGGGGGGGGCATCATTGGCAGAAGTTCCCAACCTTCGAGGGCTGCGTTCAGGCGGGTGACGCTCTCGGCAGGCATCGACCTAACAGCCCTCAGTTGGACGGGCTGTAGGTCACTCGGTCGTATCGGAGATACCCGACGGTGACGCTCTCGGCCATCCCATCTAGGCCGGTCTCGAAGGTGACCAGCTCCCCCCTTCCGCCTGGATGCCCCCCCCCTCCCTCCAGGCGGAAGGTGTCTCCTGACACCGGCACCAACGTGAAGGCACCAGCCTTCGGATCGACTGATACCGGATCGATCATCACGAGCTTACCGTCGAGCGGCAGAACGTGTACATCGCCCCAATGCGAACGGTAGCTGCCTGTGAGCCGATCCCAACTCGGATCTGGTGGCTCCACTGCTTCCCCGGCGGCGGCCCTGGAGATCGCCGGTGCCACCCATTCGAAGATCCGTTGGCTGATGCTCCGCAGAGATCCAAGGCTCGGCTCCGCGTCTAATGCGTTGGTAAATACAACGACTCCAACGTTCTCGGATGGGCTGATGTGGGTCGCTGTCAGGTAGCCGGGATACCCTCCCCCATGGCCAATGAGGTTGCGGTCCTCCGTATGAAAGATCTGAAACCCGAGTCCCCAGGCCTGGTCCCAATCGGGTTCTAGCCACTGAACGCGCTGCATCTCGTGCAGCGTCGTAGCCTCTAGAACCTCTGAGCCCCCACGCTCCCGAAGTCTAAACTGCCATGAGATGAACCGGGCCATGTCCTCGACCGTTGAGGACACCCCAGCCGCGGCGGCCATCCCAACCGCATCCACGAAGGGGAAACGAGCCCGAGACCCGTCAGGCATTCGGCGTCCGTACCCGACAGCCATTCGATCCTGATGTTCATCCGGGAGTACGACGCTAGTGCTCTGCATGCCCAGCGGGTCCAGAATGTGTTCCTCGACGTACTGGTCAAATGTCTGTCCAGACACGGTGGCCACGATTTCTCCGGCTAGTGCCCATGCCAGGTTGGAGTATTTCCACCGAGTCGCCGGTGGGTAAACCATGGCCTGCCCCACCAGTCTCTCCCTCACCTCACCCAATGAGGGGAAGTCGAAATCGTCGACCCAATAGCCGGAACCGGCCTCGCGGGGTAAGCCCGATGTATGCGTCAGCAGGTGGCGGATCGTGACCGGCAGGGTATCTGCATAGGGGTTCTGGATGTTGAACCACAGGAGGTGTTCGGAGATCGGATCATCGAGTGACAGTTCACCGGCGTCCCGCAACTGCATGATCGAGATGGCCGTGAAGAGCTTCGAGTGAGACGCGATTCGGTAGATCGTGCTGGGACTCGCAGGAGTCCTAGCCTCGACATCGGCGTATCCAAATCCCCTGGTGTAGACCAATTCCTGGTCGTGAACGATTGCAACCGATACACCCGGAAGTCCGCGATAGGCCATCTGCGCTCCGAGCCACGCTTCGACAAGTCCAGTGTTGGACACGACACTTGGATGATCAGAGATCTGCCCATCGGTTGCCGTGGCTACACACAAGACCAGACCAATCAGGGCTCCAAGCACTCGCGCCTTCATGCTACGCCTCCTCTGTCGATCTTCCCGCTCTATCCGGTACTTACCGTCGAGTGCGGCTTCCAGGCGTTCGGTGTGTCCTTCGGTCATGGGTGCCCCTCCCGTTCGTGACACGCCAAGCTACGGGGGCTATGGGCTATGCACACGGGCAAAAGGAGGAAAATACTATTTTATAGCGGGAGGAAATGCCGGCCCAAAGGGGGGGGGGCATTTGAAGGTGCCCTTATCCGAAAGCTCAAGGACCAAGCTGTCGGACGGTTCATAGGTCTCATGTGGTCCATGCAACTCCCCGCTCTTGACGGTGCTCTTGGACGCTAACTGACCATTCTCGAAGTACCATTCCACTGGGCCTTCTGGCTCAGTTAGTGCGGAACAGTAAATCCGTCAGGAAGGGAGAGCACAAACACCGAGTTCCCGGCGTGCATCACGACGCGCTGACGTCCGTCGACTTCAAATGCCATCGGGTTCGAACGACCGGGAGCACCTGCTTGGAAGTCCCATAGCGACTGACCTGTTCGGGCATCCAGGGCAAAGAAATTACCTTCATTCGTCGTCCCAAAAACAAGCCCGCCAGCGGTAGCCATCACGCCACTCCATAGCGGGGTGAGGGTTTGGAACTCCCAATCGATGTCACCCGTACGGACATCTAGTGCTTTGATATATCCCCATGCATCATCCCCGGAGATAGCTTGCTCCCCACCTCCCATGTAGGGCCGTCCGGGTTCATACTCCACTGCAGCTTTATAGTACACAGCCCCCATGTGCCGAACGGGCACATACAGAGTTTCTGTAAGCGGGCTATAGCTGGGGCTGAACCAGTTTGTAGCACCCTGTAGGCTCGGCCATACAAGGTTCCCTTCTGCGGTTGGCTCTGTATCAGGGATCACTAACGGGCGTCCGTTTTCATCTAAGCCCTGTGCCCAGGTTTGCTTTGAGTACTCCTGTCCGTGAAGAAATTCTCCTGTTTCACGGTCGAGGACGTAGTAGAACGCATTCCGATTGGCCATCACTACCAGATTACGTAGGCGGCCTTCCCATTCTAGGTTGACGAGTACCGGAATTTCGGTCGCATCCCAATCATGAACGTCATGGGGTGTAAACTGAAAATGCCAACGCATCTCACCCGTATCAGCATCCAGAGCTAACAAGGCGCACGTGTACAAGTTGTCACCCGGTCGCACATCACCATTCCAATCAGGTCCGGGATTTCCGGTACCCCAATAGATTAAGTTAAGCTCTGGATCATAGGAGCCAGTAAGCCAAGTTGATCCACCCCCATGTTCCCAGGCATTGCCTTCCCAAGTCTCGCTCCCGGGTTCTCCGGGTGCGGGCACTGTATATGTTCGCCAAAGCCGCTCACCTGTTTTCGCGTCATATGCATCCAAGAAACCACGTATTCCAGCCTCAGCTCCTGCCACACCTACGATGATTTTTCCATCGAGCGCTAGCGGGGCACCAGTCATAGCAAAACCCACACTATTATCGGCGACTACGGTAGACCAACGCTCAATCCCAGATTCAGCATCAAGTGCGACTAGCCGGGCATCGAGTGTCGCAACGAATAACGTTTCATCAAGCACTGCCACACCCCGGTTCACGCGCGGGAATCCGATGTTAAGGGTCTCGTCGGGCACACCTGCGTCCCATCGCCAGACTGACCGTCCTGTGCGGGCATCAAGGGCAGTGACCGTACTTGGTGGCTCCGTTAGGTACATCATGCCATCCACAACAACCGGTGTTGTTTCAACCAGACCGGGGCTCGTTTGGTAAGCCCATTCAACCTGAAGATGACCGACGTTGCTGGTATTGATCTGGCTTAACCCAGAGAATCGTTCCGAAAAATAGGAACCCGAATAGGTGAACCAGTTGTGAGGCTCTGAGGTGGCAGCAACAATTCTCTGAAAGGGAACTTGCGTTCTGAGTGATGGTGTTGACGTGACCGGTGACGCTTCTGGTACGGTAGGACCTAAAGGTCTTAATGCTTCTGCAGGTGGCTGAGTTCCAGGACTTGTACACGTAGACAGTAGGGTCACCAAAGTGAGGATTGAGAGGGTCCTGATTGCTCTGATTGGATTACTCGCACTCACGATATGCCTCGTAGGTTAGTTCCAGTAAGAGTTGTCAAATATGCGACAAGATCCTCGAGTTCCTCTTCACTCAAACGCTCTCCATAACTCTGCATGGGGCTTCGGTCGAATTCCCTTTGTAGCTCGAGTAAATCCGGTTTGTAGAAGGAGTGAAGTACGCCCTGAGCGTCCTTTAATTGAATCGTATAGCTATCCTCGTTCATGCGCATACCACGAAGCTGATTGCCAAGGTTATCGACTACTCCAACCATCAAGTAATTCACAAAACCGAGACCGAACCCAACGAATCCGGCGTCCACCCCACGTGGCAGATCCGCTGCGGGGTCTATAATCGACTCTCGCAGATAAGCTGATGCCCGTCTGGCCCCAACTGTACTCAGATCCGGTCCTCGTGCTATCCCGGAGCCTCCAACCGTGTGGCAACCCATACATCCTTCATTCTCGAAGACGGTACGCCCTCTCGTTGGATCACCCGAGAGGTATTCAAGGTCATCGGGCCCGGAAGGTGCAAGTGAACGAACGTAGACAGCGACCTGCCTGAGTTCACTCGGGGCCAGCCATCCCACGCCCGGCATTCCCGTTCCGGAGATGCCATTCTGCATAATGCGGACAAGCGCGTCATCGTCCGGAGCCCTAGTCAGTGTTGTCCGAGTGAGTGGGGGTCCTTCACCGCCCCCACCTTCAACCCCGTGGCATCTCGAGCAGCTTGCTATGTAGTGGACACGCCCCTGATCGAGATCCTCAGTAGTCGCCGCTTCCGTGATCTGGCCAAGAGCCGGTATCGATATCGAAAAAATCGATACTAGTGGAGCGAGCGCAACTAAAGTCAAGTTCATCCAATGAATCTTGCTATGCCTTCGCATGCAGAGCCTCCGAACACCAAGTCTTATGCGGCATCAGTGCATTACCAATGAGCGACCTATGCTAGTACAAGATTACATAGGTTGCGACTATGAAACACTCTCAGTATCGCAAGTCTCCTGAAATGATCTTGCACTCTGTTGTTCTCCACCCCATCGTGGCGATCCGTGCCAGCCTGCAATCTGGAGTCAGCTTCATGAGCTACCAGTGGCTGTCGCCGTCATAGTGAAGTCGCAGGTCCACCGTTGAGTAGCCTCATTCAACACAAGACTCTTCGTGGTTGCTGTGATTGTGACATCCATCGGCGGACCAGCAGGTTCGCCGCATCCAACCGCTATCAGGGGAAAGGTAAGAAGCAGGATTCTCCTCATACTCTAGGCTTGCCCCCGGACCCAGGAAATCCGCAACTTATGAGGACACAGTTGCTACGGACGCAGAAGATGAACTCCACGATACGGTCGCACCGCTCATTGTTGCGCCATTCTGGTCTTTGACGGTAGCAGAGAGTTGCTGCGTTGCCCCTACAGTCGAAAAGCTCAAGCTCGTAGCCGACAGCGTGATCGAGGTCGCTACGGGAATCGGAGGCGTTGGTGGACTCGTAGGCGTAGTCCCGCCGTCACCGCACGCAAGGAGCAAGAGCACAGCTGAGAGTCGGATGTAGCGCATGCTCTGAAGATGTGTCCTGCCTCACGAACCACGCCAGCGAAAGTTCGTCCTAGCCCCCTGTTAGGGAATTTTTCACCGAGCTGAGTCGGGTCGTTCGGGATAGTAAGTACGGGACATTCGGAGGGCTGGAGACCCCCTACAGCTAGAACGCTATCATGCGCGGATGCGTGAGAACTGTAGAGAATAAGTTGCGGATTTTCTGAGGGCAGGGGCATGTTCAGGCATGGAGAAAACCCTGCTACTCGCCCCGATCTTGCTGATTGCCTTCGCTCAATCGGTGTTGGGCCAGTCTGCTATAGAAACTGCCCTTGCGGCTACAGTGACTATTTTGGTTGGTCCTCAGTCCTGGGAGGTTGCCCTTGTCCGCCGTGAACACATCGATGCAGGCTGCCACTATGGTGTCGGCCCTCTCAGCCTTCGTCGTGCTCGGTTGCTCCCCACCGAACACACCAGCTGAGCACCCACCAGCGGGACCGATCGAGCTCTTTGACGGCCGTATCATCCCCGCCATGCCGGAGCTTCTCGGACTAAGGGCACAGTATGGGGTACGCCTCGAATGGCTGGAACAGAA
This sequence comes from Gemmatimonadales bacterium UBA6960, assembly GCA_963579625.1. Lineage (GTDB taxonomy): Bacteria > Gemmatimonadota > Gemmatimonadetes > Longimicrobiales > Gaopeijiaceae > JAAXGI01. The sequence goes on along the minus strand of CAUZHN010000071.1, from coordinate 1,902 downwards.
ACACCGGGTCCTGCTGGAGCTCATGCGACAGCACGACATCGACATGTGGATCGTAGTCAGCGAGGAGTTCCATCACGACCCCATCATGCAATACATCGCACCACCCCTACACTATACCAGGCGGCGGGACGTGCTCGTGTTTGCCGACGACGGGTCAGAGCGGCTCACGGCCTACTCAGATTATTGGCGCCCGACCGCGGACTACGCGCGGTTCATTGAGCCACTGCCGTCGCCCCGGAATGCCCGCGGCATTCAAGAAACAGCCTCTGGCCTGCGGACGCTATGGGAGCAGTTCCAACCCGAGCGCATAGGGCTGAACATGGGAGGCACCCGCGGTCACGACAGCGGACTGACCCACGACTCGTACACATTCCTATCAGAAACGCTTGGGAGTGGGGCAGAGGCTCGATTTGTGTCCGCCGCAGACCTGGTTGAGGCCTACCTCGACACTCGGTTGCCCGATGAGCTTGAGTACTACCGCGACCTCGTCCTTGCGACGGATGTGATTGCACAGAGGGCACTGTCGAACCTGGTCATCGAGCCTGGAAAAACCCGGGCTGCCGATATCAAGTGGTTCTTCGAAGAGACTATCGCAGAGCTGGGTGTGGGCGGCAGGCCCTGGTTCGAGATCCACGTAGCCGTACAGCGCTTTGACCCGGTAACCGACACAGTGATTCCGTACGTGCACCCCGCGCCGGACGATCTGGTCTTCCAGCGCGGCGACATCATCCATCTGGATTGCGGTTTCGACTATCTGGGATTTGCCAGTGACTGGCAGAAGGTGGCGTACATCCTCCGCGACGGCGAAACAGAGGTGCCCTCCGGTCTGGTGAGTGCCCTTGAGAACGCCAATATCGTGCACGCTGCATTCGCGTCTGCGCCGCGCCCGGGCATGACCGGATGGGAGGCCACCCTCTCGATTGCGGAGCGGCTCGAAGGAGTCGATTTCCTGCCGAGCCTTTATTCGCATCCGATCGGATATCATGGCCACGCGCTGGGGCCGTCCATCAACGCACGCGACATGGATCTCTCCTCCCCGCCCGAACGGGACTCCTATCTGCGTGAGGGGGCCTACCGTTCAGTGGAGTTCAGCGCGACCACGGCGGTACCGGAGTACGGTGGCGCAGAGGTCAGGATTCCGATGGAGGATGACGCCTATCTCACGTCAGAGGGGTACGAGTACTTCAGGCCGTACCAGACGGAGTGGTACGTGATCCGGTAGCTGTCGCGTACCCGTAGGAATGGGGCGTTCCCGTTCATGTGTCCCTCAGGACTAGGTAGCCGTCTACCTTATCCCTCCTCTAAGTAAGTGCCATTCCTATCGCTCCCCCCCTATACCGCGACTGTTTCGGACTTCGCCACTCTCGGGGGGTGTCACGAAACGCCATCCCCCCTCGGCCAACATCCTCAGCGCCTCGTCCACCGCCTCCTTCAACTCGCGGTCGAAGCCCGCGAGCTCGTCGTTGGGCGTGTTTTCGACGAAGACGTCGGGCGCAACGCCATAGTTCTCGAGATTGATTCCGTAATTGTTCGGCTTGCTGGGGTCCCAGGTGACGACGAGCGATCCTGGGGTGCGGATCGTCCCACCGTGAATCAGGCCGTAGCTCCCGGTGGCTATTACGGCGCCGCCGGTCGGATTCCCCACGATCCGACCGAGGCCCAGGTCTCTGAAGCCCATCGGTGTAACCTCGGAGTCCGAGCCCGACCGATTGTTGACGAGCATCACCTTGGGGCCGGCGATTGCCTGACGGGGCCGACGGCCAGACGTTCTAGCGTCCCATCTTGAGTTCCAGAACTCGTAGGGGCGACGCTCGAGGATGTCGATCAGCTGTTGATCGATGTTACCGCCCCCATTGTACCGGATGTCCACCACGATCCCGTGCGCGTTCCAGAATTGGTTGA